>JAUQPA010000006.1:0-47807 GCA_030550615.1 Thermoproteota archaeon
CTTGAATTGATCGTACCTTTTAATTTGGATCTCCTTGTTGTCAACATATACTCCGGGATTAGTATTAGCCGCAACTCCAATAACGGCGTAGTCTATGTTAAAATACTCCAATTCCTTAATGAGATTATTTAATCCACCTGGTTTTACACCCATGACTACTCCGTATTCTTCGCCACCTAGTAGTGTATACTCTATAAGGCATTCTACGTTGTTGCTACATATTTCTACGAGGTCTTCCGGGGTTTTCGGCGGGTTCGTTAGCTTTATCCCGCATCCGCTTAGCTTGCTTAGCTCGTTGAGGGTGTAGCCGAGTCCATCACTTACATCCATACTAGCTGTTATTAATCTATAGTTGTTTTCAATAACATACCCTACTTCCAGCTTCGCCTTGGGTCTCTTGGTGAATGATACTACCCAATGCTCCCTGGAAGATTTCTCGAGCCCATGTTTTACCACGTATCCCATTGCACCATAGATGCCTGTAGCGATGATGATGTCTCCAGGTTTTAAACCACTTCGACGAGGCGGGTTTTTAGTAGTGGTGAATCCTATTGCTGAAACAGCTATCCATTCATCATTACTACTATTAGTATCTCCTCCGAGAACTTTCACCCCGTAGTATTTACTTGCCTCGCTTATACCCTCTACTAATTCTTCTAAAAAACAAACCTTCATTGTTTTAGGTAAACCTAGTGCTATCATGCAGGCATGCGGAATACCTCCTTTAGCAATAATATCACTAATAGCGCCTGTTAAAGCAGCCCAACCAACATCAGAGTATGTTCTCCAGGGAAGTTTGAGGGATTTTATGGAATAAGCATCTAGTGATAACAATATTCTGGGGGCCTTCGGTATTAGATCTCGTGCATCATCCGGGTGCTTTAGGTATTCCCCTTTTCCAGGTCCATCTATAATTCTCTTCGTTATTATCTGAATTACTTCTTCTTCTGTTAATTCACCTAAAGTTATCTCTTCAGAACTCTCACATGATTCAATCATACAAATATACCTGGATCAGAGTATTCTTCTCATATCCCTCAATATCCTCGGGAATAATAACATACCCGTTTGTTCTCAGTAGGCTTGATATTACTCCACTACCTCTTAACATGTATGGGTCTGCATAGTAAACTCCGTTTTCATAACGAATCATCACCCTTATCACCGAGCTGTATCCAACTGTATTAGGAATTCTTCGAGTTAGAACTGCATTCACCACATGTCTTTCAAGTTCACGTATATTCAGCCATTTTATGAATGCGCGACGTAGAAGAACTTCGTAACCAGCCCACGCTGCAACAGGGAACCCGGAGAAATTTACAACCAATTTATTACGGTAGATAAAACTAGATGTTGGTCTACCAGGACGCATTCTAACTCCTCTAAAAACTACAGAGTCCCCTTTCTTAACCAAATGAGAGACAACATCTGATTCGCTAATACCAGTACCTCCTGTTGTTATCACGAGATCTGCACCATTACTTATTTCTCTGGCGATAGCTTCCTCTACTTCACGCGCGTCATCCGGGATGATCCCACTGTACTTAACCTCAAATATTCTATCCTGTTGAAGAAGGGAGAGAACTATATAAGCAGTTGAGTTGTATATCTTTCCATCTACGCGTTCTTCACCTGGCTCTACTAGTTCATCGCCAATTGCAAGTACAGATACATTAATTTTTCTAAATACCTTAACTTTGCTTATTCCCAGCGCAGCTAGTGCCGCGATCATCGACGGTTTAATGAGGCTTCCTCTACGAACAAGCAATTCTCCTTTGGCAAAATCCTCGCCTTGACGAATGATATTTGAACCATGAGGCACTGGTTTAAAAACTACCACGTGTTTCTCGGATACATCTACATCTTCATCCATTACTACTGCGTCGGCACAGTAGGG
This sequence comes from Thermoproteota archaeon, assembly GCA_030550615.1. GTDB lineage: Archaea > Thermoproteota > Thermoprotei_A > Sulfolobales > Desulfurococcaceae > UBA285. The sequence goes on from JAUQPA010000006.1 coordinate 1,898, forward strand.
TATAGGTGCACCAGTGTGAATTCTAACAGCTGTGCCAGGTTCTAGGCATGTTTCGCTTGGTTTTTGACCAGGTTTAACGACTCCCACTATGCTCAGTTCCACTGGATTGTATTGGGTTGCTCCAGTTGTATCAATGCTTCTAACAGCATATCCGTCAACAGCTGCTATATCGAACTCTGGTCTGTTGTTTTCAGCGTATATATCAACTGCTAGAACTCTATTGACGGAGTTAACCAGACCTGCTTCTTCTACCTCGAGCTGTATTGTTTTACTGAGCGCTTTAACTAAACGTTCGACAGCTTCATTTAAGTTTATGAGAGAGGTTAGCTTACTCAAATCAATCACTCAACCTATTCATATTTGAGCTTGATACAGTAATAAAAATAGTGATCATGATAGCTAAACCAAATAAAATGTGATTTAGAGCAATTTCCTGTCCTAGTATGAAATATGCAAGTAAACCAGCACCAAACGGCTCACCGTAGCTAACCGAAGTAATAATCGATGCAGAATACTTCTCGAGGAGAAAATTCATCAAGGTATGTCCAAGTAGCATTGGAATAGCGGCCATTAGTACAAAATACGCGTATTTTGCTGTATCGTAATAAATTAAATCAATTCCTTTAAGAATAGCAATTATCATAGTAAATAAAGTAGCAACCAAGTAAGATTTAATTGCGTAATCCAATGTTGCTTCCTTTAATCTAGATCTTGCATAATGTCCCGCCATGAAGTATACAGCCGCAAACAACCCGGCGATCAAAGCTTCTATGGCCCCCGCGCTAAACATCAACTCGTTAATACCCAGATACAATGATAGTAATATTGTACACGTGATCATGCCTATGGCCTGTACGAGGGAGGGTTTCCTGTTAAACAGTAGGAACTCCATTATTAGCGAGTATAAGGGATACAATGTAACTAGAAGTGTGCTCACGTATATTGGGATCAAAACTAAACTATGCATCCAGAGAGCAAAATGAAACGATAGCGATAACCCTGATATCAAGTGGTGAAATTTAACTTCTTTAATGCTTGGAGGTTTTCCACTCAGTAATCCCACGACGTACAATAGAGGGAGTGAAAGGAAAAGCCTCCAAAAAGCACAAGCTTCAGCAGGTGCTTTCGATAAAACCACTAATATGCTGGCAGAGCTTATTGCCATCCATATAACTAGTAATGATAATGGTAGCAAAGAACGATGTTTACTATAATTCATGTACCAGTCAACTTTACATTTTCCTGAGTTTGGGGAACCCCATTATATCCATCAATTCCGAAAGTGCAATTAATGTGAGAATTGTTATTAATATGCGTAAGCTTTTCTTACTTTCATCCCTTTCGCTTATGATAGGGTGTTTCTCATAGAATTTATTAAAGTCAAGTGATAGACTTACAGCATATTCTAATATTTTATTTGGTTTCATTTCATTATATGATTCAATTAATATGTTTTTAAATCTTGCAAGAGACTCGACGAGTTTTTTCTCCTCTATTGATAAATCGGTTTTATAAATTTTCTTCGTCAATTCAAGTGCTTCGGAAAGTACTTCACTTTGGTCATCTAGAAATTCGAGATTCCACAGATTTCTAATGATTCCCTGTGCTCTAACAAATGCGTACTCCACTATAACACCATATTCCATTTCACTAATCTTCCTAGGGTCAAACACTAGGACCTTGCCGGGATCGACAGATAATAAAACCCCCCTAGTGTTAGCTACGGCGATTTTCTCGGCTATATTAGCTAATTTAGTTACGTCGGGTGTTCTTTCTTTCTCCATTAACTTCTGGAGGATCAATAGTTTATTGTCAACTAACATCTCATCCAGGGTATAGTATATTCCACGCCGCCCACTCATCCTCATTCCTTTTAAGTGAACCATTTCGTACGCGAAATGATGTAGATTCTCTGCTTCCTTGCTGTATCCAAGCATATATAAGACGGCCTTAAGTTGCTTTTGCTCTCTTGCTTGCTCAATCGCTATTACATTGTATACCCTCTCGGCTTTAAGCTTCCTGAATTTATATAAAGTATACGCTATGTCCCTTGTAATATACAAGGTTGTTCCATCACTTCTTCTGATTATAAACCTACCCGCTTGATCTGGGCGAAATAAGTTTTTTATGTAATCGTGATCTTTCGATGCAGCATTAAGATCTACTTCAACAGCTCCTCCTTCAACGATTTTGACGTAATTGGTTTTCAGTAATTCGTTGACAACGTTGTGAGCTTCATTTAATATTTCATTGCTTGATTCAAAGTCAAACCCATCGAAATATATGTTGATGTTTTGAAGAGTTTGCTTAAATCCTTCGAGGACATCTTCGCTTATTCTTCTAAACAATGATACTGTATTAGGGTCTTCTTTTTCAGCTAGTGACATTAGTTTAGATATCTCCACTTCTGCTTCTTTATGGTCTTTTATCCCGCTCCTTAGCGCATTATATATATCTGGGTAGTAAAGAGCGAGTCTTCTCTCTGCTTTTACGTATTCACTATATTCTTTTACTTTGTTCTTCAGGTTTTCAAGTGTCTTTAGGAGCAAACCGAACACATCATTAGAACCCATGTTCTTCATTTGCTTAAGTTTAGTGTATAAGAATCTAGCGTATCTTAATGCTTCAATTTTTAAATTTCGTTTCCACGTTATTTCACATATAGCAAACATCATTTCTCTTGGAATACTCTCAGCTCTCTCTTCGGAAAGAATATTCATGCATAAATTTGCGCATAGATCAAGGAATTTACTTAATTCATGATTTACTTCTTCTCTTAACCTACTTAGTTCAATTATTATATGTGTTAATGCATATATAACACCATACCAATGATCAGGCTTGAAGTCCTTCGGCCTCGATATATTCTTCGACTCTAATACTTTAACACCGTATGCTAATATCGCAACCTGTCTACCAAGATCATTCACGTAGAATCTCGTCTCGACATCAAATCCTAGTTTTCGAAGTAATCTAGCGTAAGTATCACCTAATACACTGTTTCTTCCGCTACCAATATGTAGCGGATGTATTGGATTCGCACTTGTATGTTCAACTATAACCTTAGTTCCTTTACCAATGCTCGTTAGCTCTTCTCTAAGATTACCTTTAATGAATGAATCAACTAGTTTTTCGAGCATATTGAAGTAATTAACTGTAAAATTCACATAACCATTAATGAAATTAACTTTTTCAACCCAACACTTATCCCTTGTAACCGTGTATAATTCTTCCGAAAGAACGCTGCCTATATCCTCCCATTTATCTTTTTCAATAGTTTTCAGTAGTACGTGAAGTGAGATTCCATAATCACCTAGCTTAGGATCTGGCGTAGACGTAATTCTTAGTTTACCGGATTCGATGAGTAGCTTAACTGATTCCTTGTTTACATTTAAAACTTTGCTGAGCACTTCGGGCAAAACATCTAGTATACAGTTCGCTATTTCGCTCATTTTCACACTTCAACCTGGGAATTCTGCTAGAAAAATATATTGTGAAGTATTTTATAAAAACTAGCTGAAAAATAAAACAAGTTTTTATAGTCACTACTTAGGCATATCTCTACTGAGTTAACAGTTCTTCTATTTTCTTGTAAAATCTATTCCACCACTCCTCTGCTGCACCGTGGATATCCTTCTTGAATAATTCTGCCCACTTAGAGTTTCCATATTCTTCGGCTGCTTTAGCAATAAATTCTGTTATTCTCTTGGAGTCCCATGGTTGTGGCTGGGAACCTGCGAGTTTTTGATATTTTGCTATGAGTTTATACGTTTCTTTGGCTTTCTTTAATGGCTCGTGAATGCCGTAGTATTTTTCAAGCAATATAGGTATCGTTTTCTCAGCCCAACCTCTATGGAACCTACAATACCCTGCATTTTCAACTAACAGTTCATATATTGCTCTTTCAAAGCTTTTTGATGCAAATTCCTCGGGCTCCATGAATACTCCGCTGTAAACTGTCCAATACTTACCAAGGACATATAGTGGAGCTACTAATCCAGGTGTCCAGTAGTAGTTGGGGGATATGTGGCCTTTTTCCCCGAATACAGCATATACTGGTAAATCGCTGAATTTAACACCTACAACAGCAACTCTCTCAGCGTAAAGTAGATCCAGTATTTTTGCTCCATCACGCACTCCTCGCTCACCTATTATTCTTAGAACAGAGTTTAAGCCGAATGCTAGTTTCTCAATTAATTCAACTGCTAGTTTAGCATTCCACGCTGAGGTTTCTGGACTTGCTTTCTCTGGGTCTAGCTCTGGTATACCGCTTAAACCGACTTCCTCGGGTTTTAATAATCCACGATATACTGCTTCGAAAATAAATCCTATTATATATCCGAGCTCAATAGCATCTATTCCATACGCATCTGCCAATTCCACTACTTTCTCTACTTCATGAATGTCGAATATTCCTATGAAAGGCCCTAGACCATTGTACGGCTCATAATCGCTCTTGTATTTACCTTTTCTAACTTTTTTACATACTAATGGGCATGGTTCACCACACGTCTTCCAGCTCTTTGTCTCAATCGCTTCCTTGTTGAATGGTTCCCACATATACTTCATTATAAGATCGTGTAGTTTTTGCCTTACTTTTTTATCGTAGTATATTGAGTTCCAGTGTAGCATGGGGGTAGTTACTCCAAGGTGTGGGTAGTTTCCACCCAGAGTTCCTCCGGATTTCACCTTAGGATCATACCTATATTTTACACCAGCTTCTATGACTACCTGCGTGTAGGGTTTACCCATTAGTTCTGTGTATATTTTGTTTAGTGCAGCAATATCTGTTAAATCAGCGGGTCGATCTTTAGATCGATCATATAAACCACCGTAAATTATCGCGGCAACTCCATGAGCTTTTAACAACACGCTTCCTCCGCCAGCTCTTGCAGCAAAATCCTCGCTACCGTAATCTATTTGACCTTTAACCAATGAAAGAGATACTAATGCTCCCGTATTGGTGTATAATGAGCCAGGACCAACTAATATACTTCGACTAGGATACCTCTCGTAGAAATCTCTGAACATATCCGTTAGAAATTCTTGGAGAGCATAAACTCCTTTTAATCCCTTGTAATCTCTCCATATGTTTAGCAATTTCTCTAATTCTAGTTCATAAAACTCTACAACGGGATCCCCATCCCCCCTGTCGAATATCTTTACAATTAGAGGCTTACTGCTTTTTCCAACTATTACAATAGCATCAGCATTCACGTTGAATTGGTATGCTGCACCTCCCATTGCAGCAGCATGTAATCCATTCGTCATTGGACTCTTGAATACAGCAATAAATCGATGAGAACCATATAATTTTGTTCCAGTAAATAACCCGGCACCTATAATTAATGCATTATCTGGATGATACGCAGGCTTTCTCCATGATTCATAGCGCTCTAAGTGTAGAATTACACCTAAATCCACAGGCCCTGTTATTTTCTCGTATGGATATTCCTCGATCCAGTGTGTTCGTTTGGATACATCAATAAAGATTGCTCTATAAATGCGTTTTGAACTCTGCAATAAAATCCCCTTGTGTTTAATTAATTACATCGGTGTTTTTAAACATAGCTTTGATAAATAAAAAATTGATCTAATAAAAATTTATTTGATTATTTTAAAAAAATTCAACGGAGGCGCGTTCTCGAAATCAATACATTATTAAGATTTAAAAATGCTGTTTCCATAAAGCACTTTGAAAAAGATGGGAGGAAGAAGTGAGAAAGAAAATATATCTCATGGGAGTGTTTTTAGTTATAGCAGTAGCAATATCCATGATACTTGTAAACATTTACACCAGGCAGCCCACACCTAGTTTAAAACAAAGAATCGTAGTATACGCATATAATGATAAAATAACTGGAATAGATCCAAGCATTGAAGATGACACTGGTTTAGTCGTCCTCGGCTCCATTTATGAAACATTAACATATTACGATTACAAAACAGGTGCTGTAAAACCGCGTTTAGCTATTAACTGGAGTGTTGATAGTGGCGGAAAAGAATGGATGTTTCAATTAAGAAGAGGAGTGAAGTTCCATGATGGAACACCATTTAATGCAACAGCAGTTAAAATAAGTATTGAACGAGCACGGGATATATATAGAGAAACAGGTAGAGGAATGGGATACATCTGGGATGCTGTGGAAGAAATAGAAATTATAGATGAATACACCATTAAGTTCATACTTAAGTATCCCCAAAGGCTAGATCTATTGGCTTCCGGCTCATATGCTGCTTACATTTTTTCACCAAGTGTAATCGAGAAAGCTAATGTAACTAGTTACATGGATGAAAAACTAGAGGATTGGTTTAATAGTGGAAATGCTATAGGAACTGGTCCATATAAATTAATTTCATATGATCCAACGAGAGAGATTCGACTAGAGAAATATGATGAATGGTGGGGATGGAAGGAAATAAACAACCCTAATGCCCCTGACATAGTTATTATAAAAATCGTAACAGAGCCCGTTGCTCAATACAATGGTCTTTTATCTGGAGAAATAGATATAGCTTCGAGTATTCCACGTGAAAATGTTAGAATGCTACTTGAAAAAGGGTTTAAAGCAATTAATTTACCAACATATCACAACTTCATACTGTTCTTTAATACCAAGAGGTATCCTACAAATATAAGAGAATTTCGTTTAGCAATAGCGCATGCCCTAGATATATCTAGAGTAATTCGTGATGCTTTACTAGGCTACGGAAAACCTGCCAGTGGGATTATACCACATGAATTCCCTGGCCACGTGGAGGGTTTAACATATGAATATGATCTTGCCGAAGCAAGAAATTACTTAAATGCTTCAGGTGTAAAACTACCAGTTACAATTAACTTACTGTACCAAGTGGATTATGAGGAAACAAGGAAATTCGCGGAGATATTTAAATCTATGATGGCGGAACTAGGAATAATTGTCGAGTTAAATCCCCAAGATTGGGCAAGACTTAAAGATATCGCTAAAGGCGTCTGGACAAGCCCCGAGGAGACACCACACCTGGTAGTAGCTGATTGGTGGCCTACTATTCCTTCGCCATACGATTACTTGTATACAATGCTACATAGTGATTCAAAAGAATGGAATTTCGCCGGGTTCGAAAACAAGGCTTTTGATGAACTGATAGATTCAGCGTGGATATTGGAAGGTGAAGATTATGCTAAGGCAATGGAGTTATATGAGCAAGCGCAGAGGCTTGTTCACGAAGACGCCGTAGTTATAGGATTATGGGATGAGGTTAGACCGTTTGTATATTCAAGTAGAATAAACATGCCTGAAGATGCTTTAAACCCACTATATATGTTTGTTATAAGATTCGAGCTAGTAGAAGTAAGGTTGTAGAATTGCCTGTGAGCTTAAACTATATTTTTAAAAGAATAATTCTTTCCATACTCGTAATTCTCGGAGTCATTGTTTTTTCCTACTTGCTCTTAATGCTTTCACCAGGAGACCCAGCTGTCAAATGGGCTGGAAATCCAAGGGGACCGGGGGCTACTAAAGCCATTGAATTGGCACGCGAGGAACTAGGCCTTAATAAACCACTATACATGCAGATAGTTAACTTCATTTACAATTTTCTCACAGGAAACCTCGGGTTAAGCATCGCATATAAAATACCGGTCTCTCAGGTAATTGTTTCCGGGTTCGCTGCTACCTTGGAATTAATGTTGTTTACGTATTTCTTTTCTGTTCCTCTAGGTATTTGGCTTGGAATATACTCTGCTATTAACCGCGGTAGTAGAATAGATAGCTTTATTCAGTCAATAAGCATAATTCTCGCAAGCACACCTACTTTCTGGCTCGGATCACTCTTACTTCTAGCTTCAAATAGTCTTACAGGTTTCTTCCCATATGGTAGGGTTTCAAGTAAATTAGCGTTGAGCACCGGGTTTACTCCAATCACCGGATTTTACTTGCTCGACTCACTAATACAGGGTAATATACAAGTTTTCATAGATGTATTAGTGAGGCTTATACCTCCTGCTCTAACTATTTCAGTTTACCCAATTGGAGTTTTAGCGAGAGTAACTCGAACTCTTGTCGCTGAGGCATTATTGGAGGATTATGTCCGCGCAGCTGTTGCGTGGGGAATTAAAAGAAAAACTATTATTCGTCAATTCGTGCTGAGATCAATAGTTCCACCAGTTATTCAAATATCTGGATTGTCGTTTGTCTACAGCCTTGTAGATGCCATGGTGGTTGAAACGGTTGTCTTCGGTAGAGAAGGGCTTGGAAGTATTCTAATAGATTCCCTGCATAAAGCTGATTTTCGCGTCACGCTAGCTCTCGCAGTGTACCTTACTGCATTTTATATCATAGTAAATACCCTAGTTGATATTGTTCAAGCAACGATTGATCCGAGAATAAGGCTGTAGACCATGCTCCTGCCTACATATTATTCAAGGATCATATACAGAAACCTCAAGAAAACAAGGTTTAAGATCGGCGTTGGGATATCTACGATTATAGTTGTTCTCGCGATAATAGCTCCTCTCATAGCTCCATATCCCGATGAAGGCTATGGATATATACCCGCAGATGCAGGTGAAAGAAAACTCGTTCCTCCATCAATTGAGCACATCTTCGGGACTGATGCATTAGGTAGAGATCTATTCTCCAGAGTAATAATTGGGACAAGAACAGCAGTTATCCAAGCAGTAAGCGTGATCTTCATAAGTCTTATCATAGGAATGCTTATAGGCGTTTGTGCTGCTTATTTCAAGGGTATAATAGAAATAACTTTAAATTACTTCATTGAATTATTCATGGCTATTCCTTCTATAGTAATTGCTTTATTTCTAAGACTTACGATAGGTCAAGGTTTACACGTTGTGATCGCGTCACTGGTAATTACGTGGTGGGCTTGGTATGCTAGAATATCATATGTATATGCTAAGAGCGTTGTTGAATTAGAATACGTTGTTTTAGCGAAATTATCTGGGCTAAGTGCATTGAAGATTATTCCACGCCACGTGATTAGAAACATTTTTCAAGCTTTAACCGTTCAAGCAATATCAGATCTAGGAAGCGCGTTGCTCGAGGCATCAGCCATAAACTTCATGGGCTTAGGGCTTCCATCAGGCTTCCCCGAGTGGGGGGTTATATTATATGAAGCAATCACTGAACGAGGCATAGAGGCTTTTCTACGCTCTCCATGGCTGGTTGTTTTCCCGGGAATATTGATCCTTGTAACTACTCTTGGGTTTAGCTTAGTAGCAGATCCTCTGAGAGAAGATCTCGATCCAAGATTACGTAGAAGGTGGAAATTGTGGTTTTAGCTATACGGGCAGAAAACCTGAAGATAGGATACCTCGACGAAGAAGAGGAACAAGTCGTGTGGGCTACTCGGGGGGTTGATTTAAATGTGGAAGAAGGAGAGTCTTTCTGTCTAGTTGGTGAAAGTGGTTGTGGAAAATCAACATTAGCAAGCGCAATTGCAGGCATTCTTCCTCCTCACGCTTTAACTATGGGTAAATTATATATCTTCGATCAGCTGGTAATAGATGACTCGAAGAGAAACTACAATGGTATAAGAGGAAAAATAGTTGGTTTAATTCCACAGAATCCGGGCACGAGTCTTAACCCTTTTCTCACCATAGAAGATCATTTCTACTATGTTCTCAAGGATTCAAAGAATATGAATAAATCTGAATCAAGAAAAATTGCACATGAATATCTTTTAAAAGTAGGATTGAATAAAGATGTCCTTGAGAAATATCCTCATGAACTTAGTGGCGGCATGCAACAAAGAGTACTAATAGCTATAGCATTAGCCAGTAATGTTAAGATAGTTGTTGCAGATGAACCCACATCTTCAATTGACGCTAATCTTAGGGCACAAATATTGAACTTGGTTAATAGCTTAGTTAAGGAATTCAAAGTTACTTTGTTCATCGTCACCCATGATCTAGCCTCAGCCGGTAAAATCTGCGATAAAATTGCCGTGATGTATGCAGGTAGAATAGTTGAAATGGGTCCAACATCGATCATTACCAATAAACCGAGGCATCCATACACGAAAATGTTATTTGAAAGCATTCCAATACTAGGTTGGAAAAGAGCCCTTAATCCACTACCAGGGGAACCTCCAAACGTAATAGAGGAGATTACATGGTGTTCTTTCAGAGAGAGATGTCCTTTGAAAATTGAAATATGCAACAAGGAACCACCGTTAATGCTTACGGACGAGAATCTTCATTTCACAAGATGCTGGAGATTTAAGGAGGTATCATGAAATGAACAGCGGTGTCGAAGTAATAAAACTACGGAATGTTACAGCAGGATATAAAACAACACTGGGATTTAAGTCCATTTTTAAACACTACCAGGTAGTTTTGAGGAACATTAACCTAAGTATTACTAGAGGAGAGAAAGTAGCTATCATAGGTGAAAGTGGATCAGGTAAATCAACATTGCTCAAAGTAATAATAGGATTGTTGAAACCCATTAAAGGAGACGTACTCATATACGATAAGCAGATATATAAGTTGCCATGGAGGGAGCGCGTTAAAATAATCAGAAAAATTGGTTATGTACCCCAGGATCCATACAAGGCTTTGAATCCTTTGCTAAAGATTAGGCAAATTCTTGCGGAACCGCTAGAAGCCAGTGGTTTAGACGATAAAACAATTGAGCAACGTGTAAGAGAAGTAGTGAGATTTGTCGGCTTACAACGAGAAATACTAGATGCAACCCCAGATGAACTCAGCGGAGGAATGAGACAAAGGGTACTCATTGCACGTGCTTTAATCGCAGACCCGGAGATCCTCATTCTCGACGAACCAACTTCTGCCCTCGATGTATCCATTCAAGCACAGATCATTAACTTACTTAACGATATTTATAATAAGCTCGGAACGACAATGATAACTGTGACTCATGATTTGGCAGTTGCACAGTATTTAGCAGATAGAGCTATTATATTGAAGGAGGGTACAATAGTGGATGAAGGCTCGTTTGATCAAATACTGAGCAATCCGAGAAGTGAATACACGAGAAAACTTATTTTAAGCTACTATGTAACTACTTTTAAAACAGTAGAGTAGTCTGAAATTAGTTTAGATGCCAGTGTTTTTAAACAATAACACGTAATCATTTATGGGTGTTTTGGTGGAATCATTTACATATGTAACACCAAGGCAGTGGAGAATAATCGATCAAATTATTAACAAGGAAAATACCACACTAAGCGATATCGCGAAATCTCTAGGTGTTAAACCAGAGGACCTGATGAGAGATGTATCCGAGCTCGAATCAAAAAACCTGGTAAAAACCGAGAAAAAAATTATTCCATACTACGTTCTTACAGAAACTGCAGAAAAATATCTAAAGCACGGATTTCCAGAGGAAAAAGTATACGAAGTCTTGAAGGACTTTATTCAGAAAAATATCGATGAACTAATAGAGTACGTCGTAGAGAAAACCAATATGACAGAAGAAGATGTGCAAATAGGCATACAATACCTTGTTAAAAACAAATGCATAATCATAGAGAAAAAGAAAATCTCAACGGTAGATCAAGACAAATGCGTAGAAACACTTAATGCAACAGCTCTTATAAGGAAAAAACTCAATGCATTAGAGCACGGGGAACTCCCAGATGTTGAATCAATAAGTCTATTAAAGAGAAGAAAGTTAATAGAGCAACGCAATAAGGTACTAATAATTCTCAAACCCACAGAGAAGCTATTAAACTTGTGGACTCGCGGTTTGTTGAAAGAAAGAACTTTGGTAACCGTTGTGAAACCAGAATACGCTATGGAACTTGAAAAATACTTGATTAAGGAGTTCGACTTGACCATAGAGCCTCCTTCACCACCCCTCTCGAAGAAGCATCCATTCATGCAGTTCATAGATGAACTAAGGGAGATAATGATTAGCATGGGATTCGAGGAAGTTAAAGGACCTCACGTAGAAGCAGAACTATGGAACTTCGATGCATTGTTTCAAGCACAGGATCATCCCGCGAGGGAAATACATGATACGTTTTTTATTAAAAATACAATGAAAGCATCTCCGCCTCAGGATATACTAGAACGTGCAAAAAGCGTTCACGAAACCGGTTGGAAATACAAATGGAACCCGGAGAGAGCAATTAGATTAGTGCTGAGAAGTCAAACAACCGCGGTAACGGCGCGAGCAATATATGAGCGTGGCCCAGGTGAATACAGGGTTTTCACCATCGACAGGAACTTTAGGCCCGAGAACCTTGATGCTAAACACAGCATGGAGTTTTACCAGCTAGATGGTGTAATAGTCGGTAAAAACGTTAACTTCAAACACCTATTATACTTCTTCAAAGAATTAGCCGCAGCCCTTGGTATCAAAGAAGTATGGTTTAAACCAGGGTACTTTCCTTTCACCGAGCCCAGCGTTGAAGGATATGTTAAGCATCAAAAGCTCGGGTGGATCGAGGTATTCCCAGGTGGTGTTTTCAGACCAGAAGTTATGGAGATTCTTGGAGCTAAAGGATACAATGCAATCGCATGGGGCATAGGAGTTGATAGATTAGCTATGACTGTTCTTGGCATAGATGACATAAGGCTATTATTTACACGTGATTTAAACGTTCTTCAAAGTATTAAATACGTTGGTCTCCCATACTTCACGCGTAGAACTTCAGGTCAATATGTGAAGGTTGTACCAGTTCCACTATAAGGGTTCCTGAATTGTCTATTAATCCTCAAAAAACCCGCTTTTATGCTACAATCTTATTAAATAGAATTCTTGAAGGCAAAGCTAGCTTTGATTCCGGATTTAGTGAATTAGTCAAAAAATATAAAATCAGTCCACGTGAATCAGCTATTCTGTACAGATTGTTCTATAAAATAGTGCTATATTACCATAGTTTAAAATTTCTAGTTCGTTACCATGGGTATCCACCTAGAGTTAACGGAGTAATAGAATACCTCTACATGAAGGGATTTAACTTCGATGCCATACTAGATGAAGTCAAGGAAATAGCTTCTACTCTCTCACCTGTTCTCAAAATATCAGTAATGTATGGATATCCTGAATGGTTCGTGCGAGATCTCTACGGTAGAATTCCACATGAAGAACTAGAGCTTATTTTAAAGTCCTTAAATGAGAAGAAAAGATGGCTACGCGTAAACACATTGAAAGCATCTATTGAAGAAGCCTTGGAGTGCCTGGAGAAAACCGGTTTAAAGATAAAACCCCACAGTAAATTCAACGACTTAATCCTAGTCAATGATCCGTTCATTAAAATAGGTCAAAACAACTGCGTAAAGAAAGGACTAGTTATTCCTCAGGATATTAGCTCGTATATTGCAACAATGATGGTGAAATTAAACGAGGAAGACACCATAGATGCTTGCAGTGCTCCTGGAGTTAAACTACTGCAAATATACTCCTGTTGTAAACCAAGGAGAATTATAGCGGTAGATTTAAGCGAGAAGCGCTTAAAAGCTCTAATTAAACTCGTTAAATCATATATAGGGAACACCTATAACATCATAGTTATGAACGCTAATTCCGCAGAAGCAGAATATAACTCACGCAATGCTTCAATAATAATAGATGCACCATGTAGTAATAGCGGGGCAATATATAGCGATCCGGCAATTAAACTTAATATATCGCGAGAAACCGTGAGAAGACTTAGTTTAATCCAGAGGAATATATTGGAGAAAAACTTGATGAAGCGAGGAACAATATACTTTATGACCTGTAGTATTCATCCGAGTGAAGGTGAGGAGGTAATTGATTACGTGCTGGGAAAGTATGGTAATAAAATAGAACTAAGAGGTGACGTTAGTTTCCCAGGCGTAGCTAAGGGGTATCCAGGGTTCAAGTCATCGAGTGTTGTTTATCGAATTCAACCTCACATAGTCAATGGACAAGGTTTTTTCATAGCTATTCTAGAGGTGAAGTAGATGAGTGAACCGAAAGTCGATTTCATCTACGGTATTTACCCAAGCAGCGTTCATGGTAATTTGATCTTAATTGATCCAATACTACCTCCTAGGAAATGTATATTAAACTGCGCTATATGCCCATTGATCAGCAGCTATAAGACCACCGATAAAATAAAAACAGATTTAAAAATCTCCCCAAGCAGTGTTCTAAGCAGCATTGATAAATGCAAACCAATGCGAATAGAAATAAATGGAATATTATTATGGGGGTATGGTGACCCGCTATTAGCCAGCAATATTTACGAGCTATTGATCATCCTACGGGCCTCTATACCTAGAAGCGGTTTTCAAGGAAAACTATACATTCACAGCAGTCTCGTTCCACTAGTAGAGGCATGTAGTGTGGATATTGAAAAACCGGAATGTACCCTGATGAAATCCATAATTGAACAAATTGATGGTATAATATTGCCGTTTCTATGGTATGATGTCGATAAGTATGTTCTGGGTTGGCCGCAAGAGCTGAATTTTAATATCTACGAAAACACAATCCGACAAGTATTCGAGAACAAATATGATAAATTATTCATTGAATTATACTTGTTTAAGTTACATGAAAATTACTACCCTGATATATCTCATTTAGATGAAATAACGATCTTTTTAAGGCATATACGCTCAAAAAACATCATTCTTAAACCAATAGATAGACCTACTATTAATCCACGACTAAAGCCTGTTCCAGAGAGCCATGTTACAAAAGTAGAGGAATATTTCTTAAATGAGGGATTTAAAACCCAGGTAGAGAGGTTTAATCGAATCCCTTCGATTTCATGGCAATGCGGAGTAGCGCACCTTTTGTATAATTATATACTTAGAATTCCATTAAGGTACAATGAGATAAGATCCTTGTTTGGAGAAATCGGTTTAATAGCATTGAATAATCTTCTTTCGAAAAACTATGCATCGAAGACTACCTGGGCTGGAGAAGTATTTTTTATTGGTAATTATAAATGACCACTAAGCTAGTTTTCACTTGTTGGCATGCTCCGTTTAAATTTTCTACGACGCTTAATGAGTAATATAAGAGATAGCAACGATATAATCAAGGGGTAAGAAAAAATAATAACTACAATCCACTGGGTCTCGATGCTCACGGCTTAATCCTCAATATGATAGTGGCAGCCCCTCACTCCGTGGATCACACGATAAGAACGATGACTTTCCCTTGAGTATTCCAACGTGTACATGCCCCTTTGCTTCACCGTAATCTACTGTATTCACATATATATCTTCTCCTGGATTTATTGGCTGAGGTAGGGGTTTTTCAATAACTAGTTCTTGTTTACCATAAGGTTTCGTATAAATAAATCGTGGAGCAGCAACAGCTTTATCAATTCTCATCTTGTATACAAAAATATTCTCGAAGACCCTTAAGTGAAGTTGTGGTCTCATATCTCCTCCAACGCACCCAATAATATATTTCGTCTCGCCAGCATCTACGCCAAGAATGGATAAAGTATGTAATGGTAGTTTCCTGGGGGCCGGGCTGTTCGGAAGCCCCTTTCTCTTAGAGAACCCTACTCCTCTATTCTGTATGGGAAATCCGCCTGCGATTAATCCTGAGCCGAAGCTATGGAACAAACTCTGAATAAAGCCTATTATTGTCTCGCCATCCGACACGATGAAAAATGTTGTGTCTCCATTGGTTTCAATATCTACATATTGTTCTTCAAGAGGTAATGATTTGAGCGATGAATACTTCACGTAGTTTTGTGGATCCAAGTTCATATAATCGGGGTCTCCTAGATACAAGTCTCTAAATAAATAAACGTCTTTAGTTGGCTTACTCCAGCCCAGTACTCTACTTTGTGAATCAAATTGTTCTTTGTCTAGTTCTAATTCATACATAGCACTTATTAACTGAAGTGTTGAAACCCCCTGCGTGTTCGGGGGGAGTTCATACAGTGTTAAATTATCCGCGTCTAATCTAAGTGGAATTACCTTGGCACCTTCATGCTCCATTAAATCATCTAATCCGATGTTGACGCCTTGATCCTGTAATTCTCTAGTTAGTGTTTCGGCGAGTTCACCATAGTAGAATTCTTCGAACCCTCTTGAAGCTATTATTCTAAGTGTTCTCGTCATTTCTTTGTTCTGGTAAATTTCCCCTAGTTTAAGTCCTTTAAAGTACTTAGACCACTTATATTGCTCTAGTTCTTTCTCCACTAATTTGCATGCTTCAGCGAGCGATGTTCCCACGTAAAATCCTTCATATGATAGTTTAATTGCTGGTTTTAATAAGCTATCTAGGGGCATTGTGGCGTATTCTTCATATATTTGACTCCATAAATACACGAGCCCAGGTACAGTAACCGTTAATGGGCCGCGTAGAGGTTTTGTTTTTAAATATTCTTCATCATCGAATCCGCTGGGTGTTCTCCCCGAAGAAGCATATGCTATTACCTCATCCCCCATGAAACCGAGGAGAAAGGCATCACCACCCGGGCCACCCATGTGTGGTTGAACAACGGATAATGCAGCACTAACTGCTATTGCAGCATCAAAAGCGTTTCCCCCGTTCTTTAATATCTCGATTCCAATTTGAGTTGCTAGTTGGTGATCAGATACTACTCCTTTATGTCCTATTGATATTTTTCCAATCATGATTTATCATCGGGATAATATATTATTCCTTCATTTTTTAACTTAGCTATCTCATCGTCATTGTATCCCAGTTCCTTTAATATCTCAACGGTATGTTCTCCTAGTAGTGGAGGATGCCTCTCGCTATTAAACTTGGTTCCATTAACAACTACAGGTTCGCTTAGTAAAGATATTCTTCCTAGCTTTGGGTGAACCTGTTGTTTAATTATATTCTCGGATCGCACGTATGGATCTTCAAATACTTCATCTACGTCATAAACGGGTGAAGCCGGCACACCTCGTTCTTCGAGAAGTTTAATCCAGTGATCCCTTGGCTTCTTATTAAATATTTCCTGTAGAATTGTAACGAGTTCATCTCTATTCACTACTCTGTCCGCGTTGGTTCTGAACCTTGGATCATCGGCGAGATCTAACCTGCCAATAGCTTCACATAATAGTTTCCATAATCTATCATTTGCTGCTGCAACAATAAACCATTTGCCATCAGAGTCCCTGAAAGCTTGGTAAGG
Organism: Thermoproteota archaeon; assembly: GCA_030550615.1. Lineage (GTDB taxonomy): Archaea > Thermoproteota > Thermoprotei_A > Sulfolobales > Desulfurococcaceae > UBA285. The sequence goes on from JAUQPA010000006.1 coordinate 18,956, forward strand.
CACCATGGATGGATGTGCATGACCCATTCTCCTCGGCTTTAGTCCTGTTGTTAAATAAATCACGGGCACATAACACATGGAAAATATTGCGGCATCATACATAGGTACTTCTATTTTGACAGGTCTAATTCCCGCATGAAGAGCTGCCAGCGAGTATATTACTGCCATCATCCCGGTTATCACATCAAATAAGGCAAAACTCACTCTTACTGGGGGGTCTCCGTCTTTACCAGTTGTTAGCATTAGACCGGACATCGCCTGAATAATGATATCGTATGCTGTTCTATGTTCATAAATACTTCCTTGTCTGAATCCCTTTATGCTTACATATATTATGTTGGGATTAACTTTAACTAAGCTTTCATAATCTACACCTAGTTTCTCGGGGATCCCGGGTTTAAAATTCTCGAAAACTAATTGAGATTTCTCAGCGAGCTTGTATAGTATTTCTCTTCCTTTTTCCGTCTTGAGGTTTATAACAATGCTTCTCTTGCCTCTATTAATGGATAAGTAATATGCGCTTTCTCCATTGATATACGGTGCCCAGGTTCTTGTCTCATCTCCGTGAGGTGCTTCCACTTTGATAACATCTGCTCCTAGATCAGCCAAGATCATTGTTGCAAAAGGTCCGGCCAGTGTGTGACTTAGATCAAGTACTCTGATACCTTTCAGCAAAGTTCTGCACCTTTTCTATTAAATCAACTAATGTCTATAAATTCTCCGAATTAGAGATTTTCTGAAAACACAGCATTATTTATCGAGAGGAACAATACTTGGTTCAACATGGTTCTTTGTAATAGAGATTCGCAATGCTTCGATGAAGAAGAGAGCAAAGCGTAGATCTTCATAAAAATTTCTCATCTTGTTTTAAATTTAATGAAATTCAATTTTCCACTAAAGTCCCGGTATTACGATGACCCTCCTTTAAAAGCGTTTGCTATTGGCATTAATTTGTTGGAACGGTGGTAGAGGGGACAATATGCCTACAACGGTATCAACGAGTAGCATTTTCGGTAAATTCACATCTATCTTTAAATCAAAAGATCCACTTAAACGCGAAATAATTCAATCAGCTAGTATTCTTGATCGAATGCTCAGAAGCCTTGAGTTCTCGAGGAAAAACCTTGAAACAGCTATTGAAGAGCATAAGAAGAAGCTTAAACTTCAAAGTGGAGATGATGAAATGGCTAGAATTATAGACGAAGAGATAAGGAATATTCACGGCTACATATCCATAATAAACAAAACAATATATGATCTCGCAAGGGTAAAATATAGATTGGAGACACTATTCTATGTTGAGGAACCATTAAAGGTCCTACCTGAAATAATAGAAGAATTAAGAGCAGTAGAGCCAGTTATAGAGAAAATAAACCCACAGTTAATTAATCACATTAAATCACTTGAGCAAAAGGTTGCTAGCATAATGACTCTCTCATCGTCTTATATACCTGGTTACACAGCGGGTTTCAATACCAGAGTATCTGATAGAACAAGTCAAGCAAACATGCTAAGTGAACAATCCATGGAAACGCAACGAGTAGTGCTACCCGATAAGAAAAAGGAAAAAACACCGCCTCAAATGCTCGATCAAAGGCTAGTTCAAAGAGATGCAGGTTTGATTCAACAAAATAATAATCAGTTGAATGCAGAAACTAAACCTGCAGTAACGAAGCCAACCCGTATTCACACTGAAAATACTAATTCAGTAAGCAATGAGATTCCCGTTTCGAAAGGAAATGAACAGGTTAAAGAACTCGTCTCCTCCATACATGATGTTAATGTAAATCCAAGTACAAATACAGCTGTAACAAACATTCCCCTTAACATTGTTGAGCAATGGATATTAGAGGAGCTGAAGATAACAGGTGGTATAATAGACTTAAAGTTATTTGAAACAAAATATGGAGTGTCGAGAAACGTTGTTTTAGAAGCCCTTAGTTCCTTGGAATCGAAGAACCTTATAAGAATTAGAAGAAAATAGCAAATATTAATTAAATCTATGCGTTAGGGGTGTTTAGGTGAGCATGTATCATTTAGCCGATCAAGGCATCGAATACGCTCAAAAAGCTATCTCCGCTGATAGAGCAGGTGATTATGAAAATGCGATAAAATACTATAAGATCGCCGTTGACTTCTTATCAAAATACCTTGTTTTATACCCGGATACTCCTTTAGCAGATTTCTACAAGGAGCTTATTTCGAAGTATAAGAATAGAATCTCGGTCTTAGAGAAAATGATGGTGGAAAAATCACGAGTTGAAGCATCTCCCAGCACGTCGACAAGTAATCAAATAGATGCATCGATCTTCGAGGTGTTAAAACCAGAACAAAGAGCGAAAAAAACTTTTAATGACCTAGTGGATCTAGAGAGCGTTAAAAGAGCGCTCAAGAGGTCAGTAATATATCCTGTTAAGGATCCATCATTATATCCGCTGGGATGGCCTAAAGGCATTCTTCTTTTTGGCCCCCCTGGATGTGGTAAAACCGAGATCACGTTGGCGTTAGCAAATGAAATAAACGCCGTATTATTGAATGTGAGCCCCGCTAATATAATGAGTAAGTGGCTTGGGGACACCGAGAAGAATGTAAAAGCATTGTTTAATATTGCAAGAGAATACGCTATGAAAGGGCAGCCAACAATAATATTTATTGACGAAGTAGACGCGCTGTTTCAACAATATAGCGTTGAAATTGGAGGAGAAAAACGAGCCAGAAACCAGTTCTTGATTGAAATGGATGGATTAGCTAGTAAAGAGCACGCAAAAATACCTTTATTCGTGATTGGCGCAACGAATAAACCGTGGAATCTCGACATAGGATTTATAAGGAGATTCGAGCGAAGAATATATGTTCCTCCGCCTACTCGAGAAGTGCGTAAATTGTTATTCGAGCACTACACCAGTAAACTCGCTAATACTTTCCAACTTGAACAAATAGACTACGATAAATTAGCGGATCTAACTGAAGGCTACAGTTCATCTGATATCGTCTCGATAGTTAAAGAGGTTCAAAACAACATAGTAGAGGAGATCAACGAAAGAAATCTTAAGCCAGCCGATAGAAAGGTAAGAACAGAGGACTTCATAGAAGTAATAAAGAAGCATAAGCCAAGTATTGATCAAAGGCTTTTAGATGTATATAAAGAGTGGAACAAGCAATATGGAACATATAGCGAGGATTGATGAAAAACACCTCTATCAACCACATGAAGTACGCTTTAAATATATAGTATATATTTTAAATTTTAATTAAATCGCAATACTTGTCCATCATGCACATTATTTTAAGCATGAAAAATACAAATATTACATGAATGATGAGAGTCATGCCTATTGACTCGGTGAAATCAAACCCTGGGGTAGCTGATCATTTTTAAATCAGCTTGAATTATTCACGAGCTATTTCGCTTCATGATCGCTGGAATTAGCGTGCTGGGGGGACTCCCAAGAACAATCCTCGTCCATCTACTACTATCCATCTTTTTGATCGAATAGTCATGGGCACTTTGGTTCAAAGAACCTAATTACGAAGCTAATATGTTGATTTATCAAAATAGCTTTACTATTGCAATCCGGTATGCTGATTATGCGTTTTATTCATCATTGTTTTCTTTATTTTCCATAACTCCATAACATAGTTATTTCCCACGGGTTATGAATATTGAACTCGCATAAGCATTAATTAATTAAGAATCTAAAACTTTTCAATTGTTAAATACATTTTTAAAAATCATTACAGTCTTTAAAAAGGAATAAAACATAAAGTATTTAAAACCATAACAGCATTATATGTTAAATGGTGAGTTACCATGCCCTGCACTCAAAAAGTCAAAGTGAAAACACCTGGCGGCAAAGAACTAGAACTTGTTCCAATAAAAGTGTGGCAACTAGCTCCAGCGGGCAGAAAAGGTGTTAAAATAGGATTATTCCAGGATCCAGAGACGGGCAGATACTTCAGAGTAAAGGTGCCGGATGATTACCCTGTTTGTGGTTAGAACAACAAGTACTTTTCTAAGTGTTTTTAATTATTTAGAATTTTTTTGTTTTTAACGAAATTTGAATTCCATAACTTAAAATGTATGTCATATTTCCGAACTTTATTAGTTACGTTAGCTATTTTTTGATGTTAAGTAATATTGTTTTAGAACGTTTCTTATGTCTACTTTCAACGGGGTGTTTCTCCACGCGTTGACAGATATTTCCCAGTATTTTTCTCCGTTCGAGTAGTATAGGTCTATTATCTTGAACAATTTTTCTTTGAATTCCATATACTCTTTTTCATCTATTTCTTTTGCCCGCGGATCTTCATAGATGTTTATGAAATCACGTATGTCTGAACCGAATAGCCAGCCGTTTACATTATCTTCAACGAGTTCTAGTACCCCTCCATCTCTACTTGAAAGTACTGGTACACCATTTACAAGCGCTTTCATGTAGCTTGTTCCGCATGCTTCCCATCCGCTGAATGGTGTGAATAACCATAAGTCAGAACTTTTGACCAGTATTTTGGCTACGTCAAGATCGTAATCAGGTATGTATACTACATTTCTTAATTTCAAATTAAGTTCTCTGAACCACCTTAAGTACCGTATTCCATCAACGTCTTTGGGGTGAGGTTTACCAGCCAGAACATAGATTACGTCAAGATCCGGGTTTTCCTCAATGAATCTTGCAATGAAGTATGGTCTCTTGTATTTCGATAATCTTCTGGACCAAGTAATTACCATTTTATTTTCGACACTTACCTCGGGCTTGTATTTCCTTAGTAATGCATCTAGCTCTTTCTTTGCTTTTCTTCTAGCTTCTTCGAGAATGGCTTTGTTTACTTCGCCTTTTCTCCACGCATTTAAGAGTAAAGGATCCATCCACCTTTCTAAATATATTCCGTTTGTTATTGACCTTAATTTGCCTTTTACTTCGGGAAAGATCCTCGGAATTATATCGCTCTGCTTTCGAGAAACAACTATTACTTCCTTGAGTTTTTTAACAGCCTCACTAGTTATATTAATTAATCCTTTCGGAACACTAGCTCCTAGTTCTCTCTCAAGGAACTCGCTGGGATAAACAGGGTGCCCCCATGGACCCGGAGTGTGTAGAATTATCCTTGCTTTATCAACTATGTCAAGTATGTATAGTATTAACGCAGTGTAGGATTCCTCGAGGTCGATTACATGTACATTCTCCAAGCCAATGTTTTTAACTAAGTATTCAGCACTTGCTTTAGCTAGAAGAATGTATTTGAGATATTTTTCTTCATCATTATCCTCTACGTAAACTCTATTAGTTAGTTTACGAGCCCACTCAGGGCAGGTGGCTTCAAATAAGATAGCTTTTGCTGTTTTATACGTGTAGATCCATGGCCTTACGTAGACGTTGGAATTTTTTAGCGTAATCACGATTTCTCTATCCGGCTTTAGTTTATTATAGAACTCTGGGTCTTGTACTTCCTCTTCGAATGCCATCTCGTTATTCTTCATGTTGACTTTCGTGTATCCATGAGTGTAGAAAAGACTCAGTACGGTGTAATCTAGGCCCATATCTCCTGCGGCGTAGAATTTATCTCCCTCTAAAACACCAAGTCCACCAGCATATGTCCGTGATTTTTCCAATGCGATTTCAGGGGTAATGCTGACAATAACCATGATACCACCTAGACTACTTGTAGTTTAATGTAGCTGGCAAGAATTAAATACCATTTAATACACATGCATCAAATAAACACTAGTAGCGCGTTTAGTTATACATTAGTTTATAACTCTGTTAATGTTATCACTTATAGGTGTCCCCGTGAGTAAATTAAATCAATTGGTTGAACAATATAAACGTGTTCCATTAGTAGGTATGGGAAGGGATTTATTGAGGAAAATAACTAACTATCATAGAATTCAAGGTAGTATGGAGCTTGAGAACGCTATACGTGAAATAAATAATATCTTCATGGAAAAGGGTTTTGAAACGCGATTATTTGAAATACCTACTAGTATCATTAAAGGGTTCATGGAGATTCCCGCCTCGTGGAATGTAAAAAAAGGGGTTGTTGAGTTTAACGCAGAAGATGGTTTCAGGAAAAGGTTTGACTACTTAGATCACCCTACTTTAATTGCAGCTCACTCTCCACCTGGAGAGGGATGTAGTGAGGTAAAGGTATGCAAGGATGTTTCAAATTGTGATGGTGAAGCAGTAATATTAGAAGCTCCCGCATTTGTTGCTTACAAAGAAATCGACGCCGATCTTATTATTCTATACGATAGCAAGCGTTATCCTGAAGCAGTGCCGTACACGGGGCTATTCATCGGTATGAACGATGTGAAGAAAACGAGCGTTGTAAATATTCCATATAGTCTTGCTTTAGAGTTAATGTCGAGGATTTCAAGAGGACGTAAGGTCGTGGCTTGTTGGAAAATAGAAACAGAGTTTTCAACTAGTTCAATGCATGGGTTACTAGCATATAAAGGAGAAGATCCCGGGGTACTCTACGTTAGTCACATATGCCACCCTAAGCCGGGTGCACATGACAATGCTAGTGGTGTAGTAGCTAACGTATTGGTCTCCGAGCTCGCCGAGAATTCCTCTAATAAATTCCCACACGCTCATCTTTTTATTCCAGAATACTCTGGCACCATATTTGCGGACAGAGTTTTACCGTGGGTACCTAAAGCTGTTATAAACTTAGACATGGTTGGTTCAAAACAATGGATTACTGATTCTACATTGAATATCGTAAATACACCATTATTTATTCATTCTACGGCTTTACCTCGTGTTTACTTAGCGATTAAACTTGTATTTGATGAAGCAAGTTCTTTTGGTGGATTTAAACTACCTTCATTAAGATATTCAATATCACCGTATACCGCAGGTAGTGATCATGATGTAACAGTTCTATGGGGATTAGATAGCGTCATGCTGAATGAATGGCCAAGTAAGTACTATCATACCGATAGAGACGATATTGATACTATTTCATTGACGCAAATAGCAAATACTTCAGTAGCATCAACGCTGGCTGGCTACTTGATATCGATTGAACACGAGAAGGAAGAAACCGAGAAAAGATTCATTGAATACCTTAAAGCATGGTACTCTATAGAGGCGTTGAAAACAGGTATTGATACATCTAGGTTAAGTAAGGTCCTGGAATCTAGATTAATACCGCATTTCTCCCCCAACGTTACTCCTGTCTCACTACGTTACTTATACAGAGAACTTGGTTTAGAAAAATACAATAAGCTTAGAAACATAAAAGGAGCGCATTCCTTCATCACAGTATATGCTCCACTAGCGCACCTACACGGTATTAAAGACTACATTGAAATATTTCAGGTTGAAAATTTACTGCACTGGACCAGCGAGGAGAAACAAGTAATATTGGAGGCAGTAGATATTATTAAAGAAAAACTTGGGTGAATTAAAACGCCGGTAGTAGAAATCAAGACAAGGGATCTTCAGTTACTACTTGGAAAAAAACTCGAGGCTAAAGATATTTACTGGTTATTTACAAAGTTAAAATGCGAAATTGAATCAATAGATGATGATTCAATTATATATGAGGCAAACAGCGATAGACCAGATCTATTTAGTGTTGAGGGGGTTTCTCGTGCACTAAAACCATGGCTAGGACTAAGCTGGAGGAAATATAGCATCGTGGAGTCCGGAATAAAAGGATATGCGAAAAATATACCTGAAAGACCCTATGTTGCCCTAGCAGCTGTAAAAGATCTTCAGTTATCTGACGAAGCTGTTTCCCAAATAATGCAATTACAGGAAAAAATTACCCAAACCTACGGGCGTGGACGTAGAAAAGTAAGTATTGGAGTATACGATTTAGACCTCATCAAGCCTCCCATAACATATGACCTAGCTGATCCCAACGCGACGGTTATCCGGCCATTAAATGAGAGTAAGCAAATGAACTTGAAGGAGATTCTTGATAAAACCGAGAAAGGTATATTATACGGATACATAATAAGGAACATGCCAAAATACCCTGTTCTACGGGATTCCGAAGGCAGGATACTCAGCTTAGTACCTATTATTAATAGTGACGATTGCAAAGTAACGCCTGCTACGAAAAACATCCTCATAGATGCAACAGGAACTAGTTTAGATGACGTAATAAACGCTGTCACTATTATGGCGACTAGTATTGCTGAACGCTCTACGACGGGCGTAATTGAAAACGTGAAGGTGGAATATGAAAACGGCCTCATAGTTGAGGCTCCGCGTAGAGAATCGGTGGAAATAAAGGTAGATTTAAGTGATGTGAATAATTTACTAGGTACTAATTTTACACTAGAACAAGTCGCTGATTTCTTAAAGTATTTCTACTATGAGATCATTGAAGCAACAAACAACTCGTTAGTTGTTAAACCCCCTGTTTACAGAATAGATGTAAAGAGCTGGGTTGATGTCGCAGAGGATATTGCAATAGCGTATGGTTACGAAGCACTTGGCTCAGATGCATTATATCTTCCCCCAACAAATAAACCGGGAAAAATACATCCACTTGAATATTTGTCACGTAGACTAAGGGATATTTTAACGGGAATGGGTTTCCAGGAAATAGCTAACTACATGATGAGTAGTAAGAGCATTCAACAAGATCTCTTGGGAATACGGCAAGAAATGTTTCTCGTTGAAAACCCGAGATCGGAGAGATTTGAGGGTCTTAGAATATGGCTTACTCCGCAGTTAATTGAGGTTGTCAGAGAAAACACAGATAAGTATGCAAGAATAATGTTATTCGAAATAGGTGACGTAGTTGTACCGGATTCAGAACAAGAGACAAAAGCACGTGTTGAAAGAAGACTTGGAATAGTGTTATCACATGATAAGGCAACATTAACTGATGGACTAGCATATGTAAAGGCATTACTACGTGAATTAAATGTAGATGTGGCATACGAGAAAAGCATCATTCCCGGTTTTCTCCCGGAGAGAACAGCTTTAATTAGGGGATGCGATGGAGAATTAGGTTTTGTTGGGGAAATTGATCCAAAGATCCTCTATAAGCTCGAGATCAAGAACCCCGTAGTAGTAGCGGAACTCTACTTGAATAAAATTATAAATCTTTGTATACAGTAGTAATTATTAACGAGGATGAAGCTTGGAAGGGATGACCAGTCGGGATGAATTGACGGGCCTAGCTGAATTAACCTACATTTACCTGGCTCCAGGAAATTAGTTCATTTCACTGTTTAACGAGACAAACCGTTTTATATACATCTATGAGCTCTGTTAAATTGGTGATCAACGCCACTCTTAGCTCGGGAACTATTATTTTTTTATTGGATCTACGCGAGATTAAAACTCCAAATCCTCCGGCCGATAAAGCACCTCCTACATCTTCTATAATGTTGTCGCCTACATATATTAAGTATTGAGGCTCGGAATTCATTAATTCAACGAATCGTAGGAATACCTTACGATCTGGTTTAAATGCATTTACTTCATCTGAGAACAAGGTTACCTTAAAGTACTCCGATATATTTAGTTCATTTAAAAGTATTCTCGTATACTTACTTGGCCAAAACAACACATTTCCAACCGCTCCCATACGTATATTCATGTTCCAGAGCGTTTTGAGAGCTTGTAGGGCATCTTCATATATAACATTCTTACCAACTCCATGAAAAGCAGCATTAATGATTTCATCTACTTCATGTAAGGGTATATTAAATGACTCCGTGAGCAGTTTCTTCGAGGTTTCCAGTAGTACGTCTGATGAAATATCGGGATTGATTCGTCTGATTTTCTTCGCGGCTTCGTGAACTTCCAGCATCTTTTTTACTGCGTGTGATTCATTTAGGTTTAACCTCTTAGCCATGTTTATAGCTATTGCTTCAAGCACTCTATTTAAGTCAAGTAATGTTCCCCAGATATCGAATCCAATAATGCAAGGTTTGCTTTCCTCAAGGTTGTCTATGCGGAGACTCAAATCTATCTACCTCTTCAACTAGGTGATCTACTATTTGAGATAAAATTTCTACACCAATAGATACTGCACCGGGTGATCCAGGCAACACTACTACAATTTTTCCATCATGTAGCACACAAAGAGTTGAGCGAGATAAAATAGCACGAATACCTATCTGCTGATATGAAATATATCTAAATAACTCCCCGAAGCCTGGTAGACATCTCCACGCTGTATTTTCCACTACATCAACTGTTATATCCCTAGGGCTTACCCCGGTTCCACCAATGAACAATAGTATTCTTTCCCGCGACTCTCTCATCGTCTTTACTATATCCCTGTAGTTGTTTCCAATAATTGTTTTGCCACAAACACTAAGTCCTTTCCCCCTCAATTTTTCTAGTGCAAATTCACCACTTGTATCTACATCTAAGCCTTCGCGTATTCGATCACTCACGACTATTATTCTAACACAATTCTCTGCCTTCTCTGTACTCATAAAAAGCCCTCTCAATAACTGCTTATTGTATTTAAGTCATTAAAGTTAATAATGATATTTGATAATATTTATAACAGAGTTATTGTGGGTGATATCGACGAGATCTTATTGTGAAATTTACACCAAAAAAATACTCCCCGCGGTTAAAGCGTACATAGCGTGTTTATTAGTCAAAGAGTATGGAGTTCCACAGCTAAGAGTAGCTAAATTACTCGATATGGCTCAGCCAGCCGTAAATTACATTGTTACGGGTAGGCGTAGATTAAAATGTGTAGATCTCGTGGAGAAATGTCCTGAATTAAGGAATTTACTGAATTACTACGCAATGGAAATATACAATGGAGCTGCCTTTGACCCATGCATAATATGTGAAAAAATAACTAGAAATGATTTGTTGTTAAAATCCATACTCAATATCCTCGGTGAAAAAGATATTACTGGCCGCTCTTGTTTAGCAGGTCCCCTAGGTCAATAATACAGTCACGGGATACTCTATTATCATCTTCAAAAATTACTCCTTCTAATTCAAGAAGCTTCTTCTTAAATAATGCACCAAGTTCACTGTAGCCTCCTAGTTTACCAGTATTGTATACTACTCTATGACAAGGTATTACTATTAACTCTGTGTTTTTCTTCAGGCAGAACGCTACTTTACGTGGATGTATACCAAGAACTCTAGCTAAGCTACCATAGCTCGTTACGAAACCAGGTGGTATAAGCATAATTAAAGTGTAGACCGCCATACATATATCTTCTAAACTAGATGTTCTAAATTCTACGTTATTTCCTTTTTTCTCAACAACAAGCATTTCTACTTCAACCTTACTACTGCTTTAACAGCACTACTATTTTACCTCTAGAATTTTCTCGTATTCTTCGTGCTACTGGGTCGCATTTAGGTATGAGAATAAAGCAGACTGGTTTACCTATATTCACTTCCGACAAGTATTCGAAGTGGCTCATTCCTTTTGCTACTATTAAATCGGATCTCTCTATGAGAGATCTTGCTTCGTAGCTTATGTGATCAAGATGAATGGTTGAACATCTGCAACCATATGTTTTAATATCGTCTAAGTAAGCTCGCAGATCTAGGTGGTCTGCATCTTCAGCAGAAATATCGTTTTGAAAACCAGGTTCATTTTTCACCAGGCCAAAAACGGTGTTCCCCATTTTACGTATTTCATTGATTAAAAGCATATCGTAAACAGCTTCGCCAGCGTTGTCAAATAACCACGTTATTTTAATGCCTCCATTTTTTAACAACTCGTATAATCTATGTGAGTCGTCAACGGCTATTTCATATTCTTCAACCATGACGGGGGTTATGGGCTTATCGAGCGGCTTATGATCCGCCACGCCGTAATCAAGTAGATTACCTATCGCCGATAATTTAACAAGGTATTTAAATTTACTGTAGCCATGCAGTAACTTGATATGTTGCTCGTGGATATCCTTGTTTTTCAATGCAATTTCATTCAAAGCACGCTTAGTGATTTTGTATTGATCTGCTACTTGTGGAGCTTTTGATACAAGGTATTTAAATACTTCAGAGGCTAACTCGGTTAACTCGATATCCCAGTTGAAATACTCGGTTATTTTCGCGATAATCTCCTTCGATAACTTCAATTTCTCTTCTTTATCGAGATTTAATTGCCCAATTTCCCTCAACCTCGTTGATACAATGCATCTTAAGCATTCAATGTCCGGCTTCATTTAGAACACCCTATTCTTGCACGCTACTTATTTAACTTATTTAATAATAACCCTGTTATAATTAATAATGATAGAGAGATGATGAGGTAATGACGACTAACATACTTATAGATCCTTATGGAAGAACCATTGACAATCTACGTGTACTTGTTACATCTAAATGTAACTACAAGTGTATTTTCTGCCACGGCGAAGGATTATTCTACGCGCCACTCGACGCATTCAATGCGGATGACTATGAATTCATAGCTAAAACAGCTAGCAAGATTGGAATCAAATACTACAAGTTAACGGGGGGAGAACCGCTTGTTCGTGAAGATATTTCAAGCATCGTTGAAAACATTAAACCATATGCATTAGAAGTATCACTTGTCACAAACGGATCACTACTATTGGAGAAGGCGAAAGAACTCGCAGAGGCCGGGTTAGATAGATTAAATGTAAGTCTTCACTCTCTGAGCGAGAAAACATACGAGTATATAACGGGTGGTTCAAAACTCCTAAATAAGGTAATACTTGGAATAGATGAAGCCATTAAGTATGGATTAAAGGTTAAATTGAATTTTCTTGTCATGAAATCCAATATAAGTGAATTCAAGAAAATAGTCGAATTCGCGGAGTCCAGGGGATTAAATATTAATGTCATCGCGCTTATTCCACTAGGTGTACCTCGCAGTGTTTATGAAGCAGAACATGTATCTATTGATTCTATTACCAGGCATTTGGAGGAGAGAAGTATTCATAAGTACTATAGGGAACTGCAGCATCGACCTGTCTACGTACTGGAAAGCGGAATAAAGGTTGAAGTAGTCATAGGATATGAAAACTACTTATTTTGCGGAAAATGCTCACGAATACGTTTAACGCCGGATGGTTATCTTAAGCCATGCTTGTATGTTGAGGAACCACGTGTTAGTATTGTTGATTCCGTTAAAAAACGCGATGAAGAAAAACTCATTAATGCATTCAAGGAGATAACAAAACTTAGAAAACCATACTTCATGCCCCGAGGGGTTATAGGTAATGGTTAAAATGATAGATATCACGAATAAACCTCAAGTTAAGCGAGAGGCCGTTGCAACCGGATTTATAAAGTTAAAACGTGAAACAGTGGAATTAGTGAAAAATAAACTCGTGGAAAAAGGAGATGTTCTAACTGTTTCAAGTATTGCTGCAATAAACGCGGTTAAAAATACTTCGAATCTGCTGCCGTTAACACATAATATTCCAATAACTAATGTCGATGTGAAATACGAGATCCAAGATGAAGGAATCAGAGTATATGTTACGGTAAAAACTACTGCTTCAACGGGCGTGGAAATGGAAGCCTTAATGGGTGTAGCTGTTGCTTTACTCAATATCTGGGATATGGTTAAAAAATATGAAAAAGATGAACTAGGTCAATACCCTTTCACCTCGATAACAGATATACGAGTAGTTCAAAAAGTAAAGCAGAGTGAATGAAAGTGAAAATAATTATAAAATCATTCTCAATAATACGGGATGTTATTGGAGAGCATGTTGAATTAGACTTTGAGAGACCCATTACCATTAAGGAACTAATAGAATTGATTCGGGACAAATATAATGTACCGAAAGATATAGAGTTGCTAGTTATTTTGAATAATAGAATAGCTAGCGAGGATCAAATCATTGATAGAGACTCCATTATTTACATAACTCCGCCGTTTTCAGGAGGCGGAAGAGTAATTGATGTAAAGATTCTTCGTGAAAAAGACAAACCGGATTTCAATGCAATAATACGTGACCTCACACATTTAGACAAGGAATCAGGTGCACTAGCAATATTCATCGGCTTCGTCAAGGGAAAAATAGGGGATAAGGAGGTTCATGAATTAGAATACGATGCCATTGACGAACTAGCTATTAAGCAACTTGAGAAAATAGCTAGAGAAGAAGCCGATAATTATGGCCTGAGCTCCGCAGTCATCTGGCACTACGTTGGAAGATTAAAACCCGGAGATATAACACTTGTAATAGCTACTACGTCTAATAGCAGAGAATCAGCAATTAACGCCATGAGAAAAATACTTGAAAGAGTTAAGAAAGAAGTACCTGTATTCAAGCTGGAGAGAAGAAGTGATGGCGAGTACTGGGTTGTTGGAGATGGAATAAGGTATAAGAGACCCGGGAAATAGAGGTCTTTAGTAAATAACAAAGTTATAGAATAATACATTGGTGCAGTTAGGTGAATGCTTCTAGAGAGAAGAACACCATAGCATTAAAACTCGTTGTAACAGGTCTTGTTCAAGGAGTTGGATTTAGACCATTCATATCCCGATTAGCACTTAAACACAAATTAGGAGGATATGTAAAAAACATCGGGGGAAGTGAAGTAGAATTATGGATTGAAGGCAACGAAGCAGATGTCTACGAATTTCTTTACTCATTGTTCATTGATAAACCTCCTGTTGCAATCCTAGATCAGGTTTTTGCATCAAAAGAGACTCCGCAGGGCTTTACAGCCTTTAATATCGAGAAAAGCTCTACTAATGTATTAACTAGATCTAATATTCCTCCAGATTTTGCTATTTGCAAAGATTGTTTAACAGAAGTACTAACCCCGGGGGATAGAAGATATCTCTATGCATTTAATTCATGTGCATGGTGCGGTCCCCGTTTCTCAATGATGTATAAAACACCATATGATCGTGAAAACACAGCCATGTTCAAGTATGTTTTGTGCGATGAATGTATACATGAATACAATGATCCGGATAACCTACGGAGACACCATGCTCAGGGAATAAGTTGTCCACGTGATGGACCTAAACTCCTGCTACTGGACAAGAACTTCAATGAAGTTTCATGTGAGAACCCTGTTACTGAAGCAGCGAGATTAATAGAGGAAGGGTATATTGTAGGTGTAAAAGGAATTGGAGGTTATCATATTGCAGCTTTAGCAACAAACGATGATACTGTAATAGAGCTTAGAAAAAGGAAGAAACGGCCAAGAAAACCTTTCGCCATCATGGGGCTTAATACCGAGGTGTTAAAAAAATTAGTTTACATGGATCCCGATGACGAAGCTTTATTGAATTCTCCTCAGGCCCCGATACTGATCCTACCTAAAAGACCGGAAACACCAGTATCGAAATACGTTTCACCAGATT
The DNA here is from genome assembly GCA_030550615.1 of Thermoproteota archaeon. Taxonomy (GTDB): domain Archaea; phylum Thermoproteota; class Thermoprotei_A; order Sulfolobales; family Desulfurococcaceae; genus UBA285. Next base: position 34,220 of record JAUQPA010000006.1, read on the forward strand.
TATCACATGAAGGAGTATTTATAGCATACTCCGCACTACACTACCTTCTTCTAATGAACACCAAGGATAAATTCTTAATAATGACAAGTGGAAATACTCATGGAGAACCAATGTGTATTGATGAGGAATGTGCTAAAAACAAGTTATCTAAAATCGTGGATTACTTCCTCGTACACGATAGGGAGATCGTTAACCGAGTTGATGACAGTGTGTTGAGAAAAACAGGTAATTCATACTTATTTTTGAGGAGAAGCAGAGGGTATGCTCCAGCATGGATCACCATAAATAAAGACCTGGGAGGGGAATTCATAGCATTCGGCGGAGATCTATCCAATGTAGGAGGAGTGGGCTTCGAGAATAAAATAGCTTTAACACCATACGTTGGTGATTTAGAATCGTTGCAAGCACAGAAAGACCTCTTGAAATACGTTGATTTCCTCGTGAAAAACTACCATATAGGTAAATCGAGTAAACCCATTGTTGTTGTTGATTTACATCCTCAAATGCACTCTAGGTCTCTGGGAGTAAAATACGCTGAAATGTACTCGTTTCCGTGGATTCAGGTACAACACCACTACGCTCATGTGCTTGGTGCTGCTATCGATAATGAACTTGATGGAACAATAGCTGGGTTGGCGATAGATGGGCTGGGGTGGGGACTTGATAAAACCATTTGGGGCGGCGAAGTTTTAATCTTTAGAACGGATTCCCGTGGTTTTAAAAGAACGGGTTCTATTAGTCAATTACCATTAACATCAGACAGGGATACTCTTAAACCAATACGTTTACTATTTGCCTATTACTCACGCCGCGGATTTGACTTCGCTGAGATAATGAAATTAGCTAAAGCTGAGAATTCGCTACTAGAATGTAAATCAGCATTTACACTAGTAAGAAATGGAAGATATGTGCCCGCCTCCAGTACCGGTAGGCTGATAGATTTAGTTACAGCTATACTGAATCCAACCGTGGAGAGAACATATGAGGGGGAACCAGCCATATGGCTTGAATCCATTGCCTTCAAGGGGGAGCAATTGATACTAGATGATTTTAGAATACTATACGAAGACGGTATTCTCAGGTTAAACTATGATGACGTCATCGACTGGATTATTGAAAACAAGAGTAGATATAGGGCCGACACGCTTGCGAGAAGTTTCTTGTATAGCCTCGGATACTGGCTTGGGGAACTAGTCGTTGAGTCAATTAAAGGTTCACGTGTAGACAACGTAGTGATTTCTGGAGGAGCTGCTGTTAATGAATTCATATATCGCGGTTTACGTGATAAATTATTCGAGGTTAACTTAACTCTCCACCTACCTAGGAGAATTCCCCCGGGCGACGGTGGATTAGCTTTTGGGCAGATAATTGCTGCATCATTGAACTACATGGATTCATAAATATTCTTCTGTTGATGTAGGTACATGATGTAAAGTATTTTAAAGCCCGGGGTTAATAGTAAGCCTCTTGGAGAGTGCTTATAATGATGCAGGAGCAAAAAGCTAGGAAAACAGGGTACAGGATTATAAGGTATAGTCCATGGCTCGTACATTTCAATACAGGAGCTTGCAATGGATGTGATATAGAGGTTTTAGCAAGTATAACTCCACTATATGACCCCGAGCGTTTCGGAGTAAAGCTTTCTCCCAGTATAAGACACGGTGATATACTCGTAGTCACTGGAGCGGTTACAAAGAAAGCTGCGGATAGGCTTAAGCGATTATATGATCAAATGCCTTGTCCCAAATTCGTGGTAGCTGTTGGCGCATGCGCTATTGATGGCGGTGTTTTCTCTAAATCCTATAGTGTTGTAGGAGGCGCTGACAAAGTTGTCCCAGTTGCAATATATATACCGGGTTGCCCTCCAAGACCTGAAGCAATTCTAGATGGATTAGTTAAGCTACTAACCGCGCTCAGGGAGGAAGAGGTGCAGAATAATGGATGTAGCTGAAAAACTGAAATTACTAGAGGATTTTGCTCTAGAAAAGAGTGTTCTGAAACCCAATAGAAAACTATTTGTTGTTGAACCAAGTTATGTTAGAAGAATATTTGAGTCTTTGATTGAAAAATTAGGTCACGGAGGATTCTACTTATCTACAATAGTAGGTACTGATCTAAAAGAGGAAAACAAAATCCGTTTAGATTACTATGTTGTAATGTTACCAGAGGAGGAAACTGTAGTGATAAGAACCTTCTTACCTAGAGAAAACCCGGTTATAGATAGCCTAATTGACATAATCCCCGGCGCCCTAGCAGGTGAATGCGAAACATACGATTTACTGGGAGTGGTTTTCCGTGGAAATCCATTTCTTAAACGTGGTTTCTTTGTTCCAACAGATGTATCCGAGAAAGGGATTTATCCATTGAGAAAAGATAGCGGTGTTTAATATGGGTATAACAAAAGTAGTTGAAATACCAGTAGTTACAACGGAGGTTCCAATTGGTCCGCAGCACCCAGCTTTACACGAGCCAATAATGCTCAAAGTGTACGCAGATGGAGAAGAGGTAGTAAAGGTAGAAGTGAATACTGGCTATAATCACCGGGGAATTGAAAAACTGTGCGAGAAGAACACGTTTTACCGAGATATATTCATTGTTAGTAGAGTCTGTGGTATATGTAACGCTGTTCATGCGAATTGCTATGTAAGAGCATTAGAGCAGATACTCGATGTTACACCAAATAGAAGGGCGAAGTTTCTTCGTGTTCTCTCAATGGAGCTTGAGAGAATACACAGTCACATGTTAATAAACGCCGTTATGGCTGAAATAGTGGGCTTCGAGACGTTGTTCATGCAAATAATGCTAGATAGAGAAAGAGTTATGAAAGCAAAAGAGATACTTACTGGTAATAGAGTTTCAGCAGATTACATGATGGTAAGCGGTGTTCGCAGAGACATTGATGAAGTTAAAAGAGACAAGATTAAAGAGATATTGTTAAAACTCAAATCGAAAATTGAATACTATAAAAAGGTCTTCGAGGAAGATGAAACACTCGTGAAGAGACTTGTGGATGTAGGCAGAGTAAAATACGAGGATGCCACTAGCCATAGTTTTGTGGGACCATTAGCTAGGGCTTCAGGAGTTCGAATTGATAGTAGAGCGAGTGATAAATATGATGCTTATGACGAAATACCATTCAATGTCATAACAAGAACTGAGGGGGATTCATGGGCTAGAATGATGGTTAGATGGGATGAGATACTAGAATCCATAGAAATGGGTATTTACATCCTAAATAACCTACCATCCGATGGCAACCCTGTTCCAGATGAAAGAAGGCTTCCAAGGAGATTCCCTCCGGGTGAAGCTTATACAAGAGTAGAAGCGCAGAGAGGAGAGTTAACCTACTACGTTATGAGTGATGGAAAGACGCAGAACCCGTACCGGGTTAAAATTAGAACCCCTAGCTTCAATAATATAGTGAACTCGGCATTTATGTATGTGAAACACACATTAGCAGACGTCCCAGTTATATTGACTTCCATAGATCCATGTATTTCCTGCATGGAGAGAGTAACATTAATAGACTTGGAGAAAGGAGTTAGGCAACGCATACCACTTAAACAGTTATCTTCTGGTGGAAGAAAATGAGGCGACCCAAGTTAATTGAAGTTATATTCAGGAACTTGGTTACTAAACCATCAACTGTACAATATCCACGCGAGAAAACAGAGGTGGAACCCGATTCACGTGGAATTCAATACGCTGATTTATCTAAATGTACTGGTTGTTCACTGTGCTCAATAGAGTGTCCTGCTGACGCTATTAAAATGACGCTTATTCCTCAAGAATACGAGGTTCCAAAAACTAATCCCCGCAGGTTATTTCCTTTGATAAACTACGGGAAATGCGTCTATTGTTATAGATGCGTCAAAATATGTCCTGTAAATGCTTATATCGTAACAAATAAATACGATATAGCAAGCTCTACGAGGTATACTTCAGAGAATTTATCGCTTGCAACACTCAAAAAGGTGGTATCGAGTTGATCTGGGAGATAATTTTAGCTATTTCAATAATATACACCATAGCTATCGCATTACTGACCGTAATTGCTCTTAAAGGTCCAACGTTGGGAGACCAGGTTTTAGCAATAGATACCATAACGTATGCTACAGTGGTATTAATGGTATTATTTTCTGTTTTCTTTAAAGAACCGATTTTAACCGTTGTCGCTATTCCGTTGGCGCTGTGGATTTACGCTCTTGATATCTATGTAGCGAAATACCTGGAGAAAGGTGATCTCGGTGCTTGATATTGTTGAACTAATACTCAAATTTGTTGGATTAGGATTAATAATTCTAGGAGGATTCGCTAGTTTGATTTCAGCAATAGGATTTCATAGGTTTAGAAACTTTTATCTAAGATTACACGCCACGACAATTGGAACCATATGGGGATGTGTATATCCATTAATAGGGATTTCATTATTATCTATTACATTAAACGATCTTGGTGCAAGCAGATGGTTTATCGCTGGAGCGAGTTTTATTACAGCTTTAATAATTTTGATTCTTGCTCCAGCGGGATCGCACGCGATTGCACGAGCTATTCATAAATCTAAAACCGCTAGAGTTCAGCCATGTATCGCGGATTTATTAGATAAAGATCTCTGTGGGTGAGCGGGATGTTAGCCGAGTTAATTATTTACCTAATAATGGCCGTTCTTGGAATAATGTCAACGATAGCTGTTTATCTAGCTATTAAAGAACGCGACTTAGTGAAAGCCGTTGTATATAGTGCTCTTCAAAGTAGCTTCTACGCTGTATTATACTACTTTTTAATGGCTCCCGATATAGTTCTCGTGTACTTGCCTGTTGCAGTAGGATTGGTTCCGGGAGTATTGTTGATCCTAATTAGTAAAACTGAGAGGTGGGAGAAGAATGAAGCTAGCTGAATTAACTCTATTAGTTACTCTTATTTTATCATTGGCTTTAATGCTTACTTTTGCATACAATTACTTAGCACCTACACCTGAAGTTAGAAATCTTGCGTTATTCTATTTAATTACAACGTATAATCCGCAATTACCTTACTATACTGTTAACTCCCCTGAAGCTGTCACAGCGATCGTGTGGGATTATAGAGGTCTTGATACATTATTTGAAACAGCTGTTTTCTACTTAGCGTTAATCGCTGGATTAGCACTTGCACGCAGACTATACAGGGAGAACCCGGTTTCGTTTCTTAGCACTAATGGGGGATTATCAATTATAGTTAAAACTGTAACGAAGATAACTTCTCCAATGATCATTGCCGTAGGAGCATCCATCGGATTACATGGACATTTAACTCCAGGCGGAGGCTTCCAGGGAGGTGCAACGATAGCTGTAGCACCCATGGTAATAATTATAACATTCTCGGTGTTCTACCTTCTTACTAGAAAAGTAACAACTGAGAAAATGCTTCTTATTCGAAGCATAGGGTTGATTGGAATAGGTTTAACGGCGATTTCGGTGTTCATTATAGGTTTAGCTGCTGGAAGATTAGCTTTTGTTTTTCAAAATATGCCGAAGGCGAATGCGCCCATGGGACTCCCAGGTCAAGTGAACGGGGTTTTAATAAGTGGTACCTTGTGGTTTTTCAATTTATTTGAAATGTTGGCGGTTGCCGCTGGATTTACCATGGCATTCGCGGTTTTGATGCTTGCAGGTAAAGAGAGGTGATCTTATGGCTGTGGACTTTGCGGGTACATATTTGCTTCTAGTTTTGCTTTCGTCATTATTAGTCAACTTTGTACTAAGTATTTACGGGATATTTTTCAAACCCCACTTTACCAAGAAAGTAATTGCTTTAACTATTTTATCTGATACATTAAATACGTTCGCAATATACATAGGGTATAGAAGATGGCTGGAAGGAGTTAATCCCAGACCACCGGTTTTAACGACGACTCCTACATGGGAGTCTATTACAGAATTCTCGAGGCGTGCTGTTGATCCATTGCCGCAGGCACTAGTCTTAACAGCTGTTGTTATTGGATTAGCTGTTACGTTGTTCCTCGTATTCCTCGGGTATATTCTCTACATGCATTATGGAACACTTGATATGAGGGAAATAAGAAGATTAAAGGGTTGAGGATATGACTAAGATATTAAATATGTTCATAGTAGCGTGCTTAACGTTCATGGTTTACATTATTTTCACCGGAAGCTCAAGTGTTTACGACCTAGTAACAGGGTTCATAGTAGCGCTAATAGTTGGTGCATTATTTTCGAATATAACGTTAAGTAACGCATTAAAAGTACTTGAACCACGTAGATGGTATTATTTATTAAGATACGCTATAAGGTACTTCATTATTGATGAAACGTTAGCTCATGTAGATGTAATAAAGAGAATTCTGAATCCACGGATGCCGGTTAACCCCGCCATAGTAAAAGTGCCGTATAACGTAGAAACAGATTACGCAAAAACATGTATTGCATGCAGCATTACCAATACTCCTGGAACCGTTGTTGTTGAAATAGATGAAAATGAAAAATCTTTTTATATCCACTGGATAGATGCAAAAACCTTAGAACCAGAAAAAGCAAGGGAGTACATTTCAATGGTGTTTGAAAAATACTCGAGGAAAATATTTGACTAGAGGTGAATTACATGGAATTAGCAATGCAAATGCTAGGTTTACTTACACCTGTTTTAATAATACATGCATTTGTAATTCCAATACTTAAATTACTCAAGTCTACTCGCTTACCTGGAGTTATTGCATTAATGGGATCAGGGTTCGCGGTTGTAGCAACAAGCATTATCTTCTACGGGGTACAAGAAGGGGGCCCAATGGTGTATACTTATGGTGGATGGCCGCCGCACTTCGGCATAGTCTATGAGGTTGATTACTACAATGCTCTTCTGGGATTTCTCACAGCTTGGATAATGCTTGTAATAGTCATATACTCTATGTGGTATGAGCATCACATAGATGACCCGTCTTGGTATTATGTACTACTAATAGGGCTCGAAACTGGAATCCTAGGTTGCTTGTATACAGGCGACGCATTCAACTTATTCGTAATGCTCGAAGTACTCAGTATAACCGCGTATGGGCTAGTTGCCTATCACAGAGACCGAGCGGAGGCTGTAGAGGCTGCTGCTAAATACGCTCTCATAGGTGCTGTAGCAACTTCATTGTACTTTACAGCTGTCGTATTGCTATATGCAGGGTACGGTTCAGTTAACATGGCAGTATTATCCATTTACTCTAGAACATATGTAGCTAAAGTATCAGCAGCATTTAAGTACCTTAGTCTTCTATCAGTTGCCCTGGCATTATGGGTATTTACGTATAAATCCGCTTTAGTCCCCAATCACTTCTGGCTACCAGATGCTCACCCGGAAGCCCCAACTCCGGTTTCAGCGGCTTTGTCAGGATTAGTTGTCAATGTAGGCGTATATGCAACCGCCCGGTTCCTCTACACTATCTTTGGTCCAGATAGTACAATTGCGAGTTACCGCGAAGTAGTGCTCCTGGTAGTTTTTATTCTAGGTGCTATTAGCGGCATTATAGGTGCTTTAATGATGATGGCTCAAAGAGATATTAAAAGACTACTAGCATACAGCACTGTTTGCCACATTGGCATAGCTTACATGGGAATATCAGCTGGTTTCATTATTGGAAACGAGGAAGCCATTAGACTAGCAGTTATGGGAGGTATTGTTCACATTGTTGCACACGGAATAGCTAAGGCCCTGCTCTTCATGTCTAGTGGAGTGTTAATAGATGCAGCTGGGTCACGAGACCTGGATGAAATGAAAGGCATAGGTAGATACCACCCATTGACATCTATATCCATGATACTTGGGTTCTTTAGTTTAGCTGGATTAATTCCATTCATAGGCTTTTATTCTAAATTACTCATAGCTCTAGGATATATAAATTCAGGATTTATTTTGGGTGCAGTGTTAATCATAGTCATATCTGCTTTATCGATCCCAGGTTACTTGAAAGCTATTTCAGCCGTAGTGTTCTCGACAGGCGGAGAGCCTAGACAACGCCTCGAGAAAACATGGATAGAACCAATTTTATTTGCAATGGCGCTATCTCTACTGGTACTAGGCGTCTTATTCCAGTACCTCTGGCCTGTTTACGATGAAGCTTCAAAAGCGCTTGTCACCGTAGATGGTGTTAATGAATACATATCCAGAGCCTGGAACCTTATACCTGTAGAGTTAAAATTATTCATGGGTGTTACTCCATGAGATCTAGTATTGTTTTAAATCCCTATGAACTAATCTACATGATTACTTTGATAACAGGCTTCACTACAATAGTGCTTGCTCTATTATACTATGCTCTGAAATCCAAGGAAGCCAGAGTTACAACTGTTTACCTATCAGGAGAATCTGAAAGCGTTATAGCGTCGATTACACCTAGTATTGCATCTTTGTATTGGGGATTTATGAAAAAGTTCGCCAGATCGATATATAGAGTTCTAGTGGAGAAAATTCACACTGGTAGTTTACATGATTGGTTTAAGTTTATATCCTCGTGGTTTTCAATACTATTGATTACCGCTATTATAGTATTTATATTAACTCTGCTTGTGAGGTGAGTTGGCTATGAACATAATTGAGATAACGTTCAGTATATTAGTTTTCCCAGGCTTACTGTTCTTGATTTCGCTGGCTTTTTTCACGCAATACATTGTAAGAAAACTAAGTGCAAGATACCAGAAGAGAATGGGTCCGAGCTATGTGGGACCATATGGCATTCTACAGCCGTTTTTTGATTTTGTAAAATTACTGAGAATCAAGGAAATTGTTGGAACAAAATATAGTATGATACGTGTAGCAGAGTTTTCTCTGATATTGGGAATAGCATTCATCGTTTCTTCTACTCTACTGCTTCCTCTGAGTCCATATAACTTAGTTAGCGAATTTGATATACTGATATTCTTCTATATGACGAGCATTATGCCTTTATTTATGCTGGTTCTGGCAGCTCTCTCAATGCCCAACCCCTACACCAATATCGGTGTTTCAAGATTACTCTCAATAGTAACAATTGCTGAGCCAGCGTATTTCGCTAGTTTAATTGTTCCGGTTTATCTCGCTACACGCGGTAAAATACCTTTCATGAGTATAAGTAAAGCATATGCATATGTTCCTAGCTTATGGCTACAGGTAGCTACATTGGTGATAATGTTGCTCTCATTAATAGCTTACATTATAAGTATCCAGGTAAAAGCGATGTTTCCACCATTCAACATCCCGGAAGCAGAACAGGAGATTATTGCAGGCTTTGAAACAGAGTTCTCCGGACCAATACTAGCATTAGCGAGGTTGCTACATGACTTAGATCTCACGATAGCTCTTCTAGCAGGGGTATACATACTACTTGGGGGGCCAGCACCATATAGGCATTTCTCCATTGAAGGAGTAGTTGTATTAGTAGTGAAATATTTTGCACTATTATTCATAGTGGTAGCGGTGAAGAACGTAATGGGTCGATATAGAATTGAACAAGCATTAACCCAGATCTTCAAGTACAGTCTAATACCAGCAATAATCTCCTCTATTCTCGCTTTGATGATATGAAGTTACTTATAGTTTTCAATTCAAATTAAACCGTATATTAATATAGACATTATCACCCGTGGTAATAATCTCTGCGCCTACTGCAACCACAACTTCACTATAACCATAATCCATCGGGTTTATAGTTAGGGAATATTCTCCAGCGAGAGGTCCATATGTTGAGTCCGTGCTATTATATGGCAAACTGTATGGAGGATATTGAGCTAGGAGAAATCTATTAAGCCACCCCGTATTCGAGCCCGAGTCTATTCGCGGCGGCGCAAGCGTTATTACATCGGTTACTTCGTTGAATGATGGATGTAAAACATATGCTACAATATTGACCCAAGTAGATGATAGTTCATTCGAGAATAACCTTATAAACGTTACGTTACAGTGGAAAGTAATATTTCTAGGGCTCGTTGATCTAACCCTGGCTAGTTTCACAGCCTGAACGTAAGCGTAGCCGGAGCCGTATACATTCAAGGATATGCTCCATGGCTTAATATAAAGAGTTTCATTCTCAATTCTCCAGTTAGGTGAAAGAGAAGTAAAATTATACAGAGTTATAAATGAATAGTAGTATGCATTGTAGTATGAAACGTAATTAGTGGTAACCGCGATATTGCAGGCGTATAAATCAGGAGCACCTTGGCAAGCAATAGGACCTCGATTAATCAAATCATTAACTTTTTCAAGAGAAACTCTTCCTACGAGAACTTTGTAACCAACACCACTTAAAACCTGAACATCATGATAATTATTGGCGAGATCACCTGTTTCAGTTGAATTTATTGACGCTAAATACTTCACCAGCTCTTCATCAATAAACACTTTGTTCTTAATGTAATCAGGTGCCGTCGATAAATTTGGATCTAGTTTAGGCACGTAGTAATACACTATGCCGTTCTTAGATATCACCATTAGAACAACAGGGTCTAGGGGCTTTGGAATCTCAATACTAAACGAGCTAGTGACTATTGTATTTACATACCTGTCGAAAAGAATGTTTCCGCTTAGATCTCTAATTACTATTTCTTCGATATTTACTGGGATATATGGATATATCGTCAACTTAATGAAGCTTTCGTTGACGTAACTTAGTGATAATACCGGTGGATAATTAACGTAATATATTTTCTCCAAGTTATTGTTGAACTGATCATTCATACTCTTGCTCGAATTATAAATATTCGTGTAAAATCCAAGCATAATGCTTACTATCAGGATAATTGCTAAATACGCTCCAATTATTGACTCAACTCCACGCAATTTCAACATCACCAATCAATGACATGTTTTAATTAATAGGAGAGTTCAGCGAAAATAACTAGATAACAAATAGAAAAATGAAAATTCTTCCTAGTATTCTACCTTAAACTTCAAAATACCTGCTATACCATTGAATGTTTTATTAAACCAATCTGATTCGGGGAGATCATCGCTTATAATAACCGTTTTTACTCCTTTTTGAGAAGCAAGCTCCAGCCATTGGTTTACATCTTCTCTTGTTTCACCTATGAGAAGAGTTTTCAGTAATCCTTGTTCAAGTGCTAATTTTACTTCTTCGTCACCGTAAACTATTAATCCATCGTCTTTAGCTAGGTGGTATTTAAACTCCTCGAGCTGTTTCATTGAATCAGCGTATTCATATTCTTTTAGTAGATCTCCCGCTTTACTTATTAATTCTCTTAAACCTACTTCACCTTGGTATGATACATCAATTATCTCTGGTGCTATTATTTGCTTAAGCCTGTAATCTAGGTAGTTCCCCTGTATAAAATCCTGTTTAGCGTAGCCAGGTCCACCTATAATCAACGTCTTGAGTTTACCCTGCTCATATAGGGGCAGAAATATGTTGTTAGCGTGTTCACCAACTTTCTTGTAGAAGTCCTCTACCATTTGCTCAATAATTCTATCAAATCTTCTCTGACTCTGGCCTCCTTTGTGGTGTTTACCTGGAATATATGCTTCCAGTTCCTCCACTACTTCAAGTCTATTACCTTTTAGTAATCCTATTGTAGCGGCATCTCTTTCAATTATTAGTAATCCCGCAATATTGCTCTCGGTAACCATGTCCTCGAGGAACTCGGTGTGGAAATACTTATCAGTTCTATAGAAGAACACCTGGACTTTCTCCGGTGGAACGAGCATTATGACTGTTGATTCATAAGTATCCGGGTTCATTCCAGCAAATAATACTAAGCCGTTATCAGGTACTTTGGGTATCTTGCTTAGTCTATCGTATGCTACGCTGAGCGCCCATGTTACTGCATTACGTGTTTTCTTCAATTTAATGTTCTCGGCAACCGCTGATTCCTGTCTTAGTAATGCTAGAACATCACTTATGGGTCTACCTGGAGGGATGTAGAGACTAAGTAGTATTGTTGCATGCGCTCTCCATTTCTTAAGTTCCTTGATGATCTCACGTAGCATTTGTTTATCTACTCTCAGTTTCTCTAATTGTTCCTCACTATAGCTAAAAACTCATGACCTCACTCCTCCTTAAACACATCCATGGAGTAGTTTTAAAACATGAAGCACCTTAAATACTTCCACCGTGCTAATAAATGTTTGTTAATAATGGGAGTATTTTAAGCTTAATTCTACGCTTGATCATAACTACTTCTTGGACTAATGTTTATTTAATGTAGATAGTATTCATAATCTAAGCTGGGGTGTTTTTCACCATGAATACATGGTTCATATACGCTTTATTAAGTGCACTGACAGCCGCATTGGCTACTATTTTCGCTAAAATAGGTTTGCAAAACGTGGATTCTATTACAGCTACAGCGCTTAGGTCAGTTATCATGATGATCTTGGCATTCGCGGTGCTATATTCATATAGGGGATTTGGAGACTTATTCAAGCTTGCTCAACGAGAATACTTGTTCATAATATTAAGTGGAATAGCAGGCGGAGCATCATGGATTTTCTATTTTGCAGCTTTGCAGAGAGGAGAAGCAAGTAAAGTTGCGTTAATTGATAGATCGAGCATACTATTCGTAATTGCACTATCTGTCTTAGTTCTAAACGAGGAACTAACTATTAGAAAAGCAATCGCAGCACTGCTGATCTTCACGGCTTTAGTAATACTTGTATTCTAATCATTAATATCAGAACACGGATTCATCAATAGATTAGAATAACTACTGTGATTCATGGTGGTTGCCCGTGTTATTTGCTTAGGTGTTTTTGATAATCTTAGGTATTGTAGCCAAGGGCTCCTCCCTTGCCACCTACTCACTTGTTGCAAGGTTCCTCGACCTCATCAGGGACTTAGGATGAACTTCAGATGAAGAAGGGCTCGCAACTGTTTTGATGCGTTAGGTTTATGAAGGTTTTGTGGGGGTTTCTTCGTGATGAGGGCTCGAAGGGTGCTCATGACCCCTGCGTGGAGTGGTAGGTGACCACGGTGAACCGCAGGGCAGAAGGCACAACCCGCCCTAGGAAAACACACAGAAACCTAGAGCGGGAAACGGTGGCCTCTCCTCTCTCTAGCAAGGATTGTTCAAGCAGGTTCTACGGCTTCTTCTACAGCTTGATGCGATTCAATGCAAGCTTTCTCGTAAGTATCCTCCGTAATAAACTGTCGCTGACAATAGGCTTCTCCGATCACTTTAACCAATTTTTAGGTTTTGGAGACCATGTACACCGCGGTTTAGGGCCTCGTCATGCACGCGATGGAATGCCATTTATGCACCGCGATCAAACGCTCTTTTCCACCTCTAAGTAAGCTCGGAGAAGGTTGTGTAGAATTAGATAAACATCGCCAAAAGTGAGGCACGAAGAAGGCTCAGATCCTGTTCGGAGGCTTTCTCGCCGAACATTAAGCAGACCTCTGATGATATCTCTTTGAACTCTCCACGTAGTTGAACATAGGAAGAGGCGACCCTATGGAAAGAGAGGGAGAGAATTTGTAAAAGTAAAAGTTATAGAAAATAAAAATAAATTTATAAATCGGAGGAAATTATGAAACCGCGGGATAAAATCCAATACGTACTTTCAGCAGCAATACTTGTAACAATCGCAATAACATTCATCATATTTCCTCCTTCTCCTACCT
>JAUQPA010000006.1:47907-53618 GCA_030550615.1 Thermoproteota archaeon
AAATAAAAATAAATTTATAAATCGGAGGAAATTATGAAACCGCGGGATAAAATCCAATACGTACTTTCAGCAGCAATACTTGTAACAATCGCAATAACATTCATCATATTTCCTCCTTCTCCTACCTTCCACGCTAATGATGCCGGTAACTATGTGTTTTCTGGAGTTAACTTGAGTGATCTCGGGAATAAAGTTTCATTCTACTACGTAGAGTACTTACCACCCAAATTCCTGAGATTTTTGAAGAGTGTAGGGCTTGATGTAGCTGTGAAGCAATTGGACCGCGAAGAAGCCGCGCTCGAGAGATCCCTAGTGTTTGTTCACTCGGAGAATGTTGTGAAAAACCTACCTAGGTACACAGAGCTTCTAATAAAGCTTTTGAGTACTTGCAGAAAATGTGCTGTAGCCTACTTGAACATGGATCCTAAGATAGGAGGATTAGAGGCAATAGACTCATACTCAGCAGTTCTCAAAGCATTAGGTTACATTGGAGTTGAACCCATTATCCCTCTAAGCCCTGATCAGCCGGTAAACAATGATAAGCTTGGAATAGGGCTTATTCACCCGGTGCTTGAGAGTGCGGATATGATAGTGGTCACAGCTGATCCCCCCGGGTTGATAATTGCCGAGACTCTCAGCGCCAGGGACTTTCACATAGTACTCGGTGCTGTACTGGAGTGGAGTGAGCTACTGTCTCAGAGCGAGATTTCACCTGAAGCACGCGTACCTCATCAAAGTATAATCTCAGGACCTACTAACATGACGCTACTGGGGTACATAGGGTGGATCACGAATTCAACGTATGGAAGAGGCTGCGGTGAAGAAACCGGGAGGCAGTATGTTTACATTAGGTACTATTATGGTAATGTCACAGCAGCTACTGGAGTTACATACCACGTATGGTACGTGTACACAATGCATGCTGGTGTAGGGTTTAGAACATACTGTGGCGGGCAATATTATAACCATTATCCCAGGCTCTTTGAAACCACTATACACTGGCGTAGTGACACGTGGCCTGGTCAGGTCCTGGATGACTGGCAACCCAAGGGCAATGGATCAACTCGCTCGGTGCAGTACACGGTATCCGGGATCAACGGTGTAAAGGTATCCGTATCCTACAGTGTAGGCTTTACAGAGCCGGAAACTCCATACTTTACTATAGCGGATTACACGGATCCCTATATGGGTAGAGTTAGAGTAAGGCACTGGGTTGAAAGAGGTAACTTTAGTGAAAGCAGTTTAAGTAACCTAGTATTTACTGTGGAGCCGAGTTCGTTCGGCTTCCTTGATCCAGACAAAGCAGGCGGAGTCATGCCGATGATAATATACCAGTCGTTCTACATGGAGCTAAACACTGGAGACAGCGTAAACATTACTTTCCAGGCATCTCTTCGGGGACAGTAGCCTAAACAGCTTAACTTTTACGATGGACACAGTCTAACCGCGTCTAATATCTAGAAACGTATTGATGTTGCAACATCTTGAGGAAGAGTCTAAAGGTAACGAGTAGTTTAAGACACGCTTATTTGCTTACTAGGTAGTTAGAAATGTATTATTAAAATCTTGATCAATTGGTTAAAACTGACTGTGCGAGTAATTAAAGCTAGCACTCTACTTGGTTTTAGGCCCAGCTCGTATCATTTTCTTAGGTCTCAGTGTTCCTTTGGATTTGCATCTTCTGCACTTCGTTGCTCCAGGTGGATTTAGTGCTCCACATTTTCTGCAGACGTACTTATTTAATACCCTGGCTTGAATTATTTTTAATAACTCTGGATCATTTATAGGCATGTTTTTCACCACGTGCTTCTAAGCATATGTAATTCTCTCATCAATGGATTACTATATTGGTTCCGGGTCTTTTAAACATGGTTTCTACGATAGTTCAAGACCTATTGAACGCAGTCTATCCTCTATGAACTCTTTTTCATCTTCTGGGTATAGTGATAGCGCGTACTCTATTAGCTTAATGTTTAGCCCTTTTTGCTTCAATTGAGTAACGTGTTTCTTGAGTTTATCTAGATTTACTCCTTGTCTTGCTTTGAGCACAATGTAGTATTCTGGTTTAATAGCTTTTACTCTAGATCCATCGATCCTGTATTCTACTGTATCTTCTAGTATTTCCATTGGTATATCTATATCCATGTAGTTTTCGTATAGTTCAATAACTAGGTGTCCTTCGCTTGTTGGAACAATTAATGATGGTGTTCCAAGCTCTGTTGTTGATGTTTCCCAATTGTACTTGTCTGCTAGTTGATTGAAGAACTCTTTCTCGGCTACTGGACTTGGATTTAATATGAATAAATCCAGGTCTCCTTCGAGATCATCCTGTCCTAGGGCTAATTGAACACTTGTATCACCGATTACCACGGCACTTACGCCTTCTTCTTCGAGTGATTTAAGTACTCTAGCTAATTCGCCTCTCCTATACTTCAATATATACACCTGTAAAACTACTAGTGTTATATTAGATGATAATTTCGTGTTATAAGCAAGGAGTGTATTGGAGGCTCTATTTGCAATGAGTGAATTATTTAGCGTTGAGAAAGCTGCAAGGCTTCAAGTAATGTTATCTCGTAGAGTCCTGAACGAGCTTGATCGATTCCCCCTGCTTGATTTCAGTAAAATTAAATACATAGCAGCGTTCGACTCCTCCTATGCTGGAGGTAAACAATGTGCAGTCGCCGTGGTTTACGATTATAGTTTACATACAGTTGTTGAGAAAACGTATTCAGCGGTGAACGTGAAGGTACCCTATATACCGGGATTTCTGGCTTTTAGAGAAATACCGGGTTACATGAGAGCATATAGTAAATTAACAATTGAACCAGATTTAATTCTAGTCGACGGACATGGATTAGCGCATCCAAGAGCCTTCGGGATAGCTACTCACATTGGATTAGTACTAGGTAAACCAAGCATTGGAGTAGCCAAGCACCGCTTATATGGAGAAATAATTAAAGATGAGGTAAGTAAGCGAAGAATCATAATTGCTCATGGAAGAACAATAGGAGAAGTCATAGAACACAACAACTCGGAACTATATGTAAGCATTGGTTACAGAATAAGACTAGAAGACGCAGTAAAACTAGTTAAAAACCTCTTAGTAGAAAACAAAAAGCTACCCATACCGCTACAACTAGCAGATGAATACTCAAAAATAATTAAAAACAAATACTGCAAGTAGTAAGATTAGGGGCCCGTCGCCTAGCCAGGATAGGGCGCCGGCCTGCGGAGCCGGAGGACCCGGGTTCAAATCCCGGCGGGCCCGTGATCATTTATTTAATTGTTTAAAGATCCCTCCAGCGTTTCCGGATCCGCGGAACCCCCGGAAACTCACCCGTGGAACCCCTCCGCTGTGATTCAACGCACCTGTACGCGATGCTTGAGATGTATCCCAGTAGAATACGCTATGGGAATACCTTCACGTCGACTTTCAGTCTTTTTTATTGCTTTCCGGGTTTCAGGAGAATGCAGAAGCGCGGAGCTGTCGACAGGAACCACTCAGGCACACGAAGCCCCAAGGCCCTGAAACCCATGTGGAAAAAGCAGGCTTCACTTGTTTCCCTTCTAATTTCTAAACGGAGTACTCGTTAAAGTACCAAGAGAAGCGATGCTGAAGCACCAATGAGGTTGCAGGAAGGAAAAGCTAGCTATATATGGGGATAAATATATCGGGATAACTAGTAGTAGCGGTGTATTACCGGTGAGAATTGGATATGGTAAATCCATTATAACACCCACAAGCGGTGTTCACAGGCTTGCCGGTTACTTGAGGAGAAAAGAGCCATGTGTATGCATATTCGATGACATATACGTGAAGACATTGTTGCTGGAAACGACTGAGGATAATTTATTGGTTTTGGTCAGTGTCGACTTATTGGCAATAGATAACAACATGTTAGAGGATATGAGAAAGATAAGCAAGAGTTTAATAGGGAATTCACACGTGGTGATCACCGCGACGCACACTCATTCAGCTCCGATCTCCTTGTTCAAAGACATGTTACCGGGCACAGGTATGGTTGAGTTTAACCCTGAATACTACGAGCATTTCCTTTCCATGTTCGAGCGCTCATTGTTAAATTCCCATGAAAAACTAAGCAAAGGCGAGTGTTACTCGACAACGATCACGGTGAGCGGGGTAGCTACTAATCGCAATGACCCAAATACTCCGATCGACGATAAAGCAGTAGTGGTTAAATGCATCACCGGCGACCTAAAAGTGGGTTTATTGAACTACGGAGTTCACCCCACAGTCCTGGGTCCTAACAACAAATGTGTGTCAAGGGATTTAGCCGGAGCAATCGAGGACTCATTAAGGAACAACACGGGAATAGAGTTCGTGTTTATCAATGGAGCAGCGGCCGACGTGTCCACGAGATTCACAAGGATAGAGCAATCTTACAGTGAGGTCCTAAGGCTTGGATCGCTGTTCGCGAATAGCATTACGAGGTCATTGGAGCAAGCGCATTGGAGGAAATTAGTGGATGCTCCAATAGCGGTTAAAAAGGAGTCATTGACCATGAGTGTGGATTCTGAGAAATTCTCCAGAATAGCGAGGAAGCTCTACATTGAGAAGAAACTAGGCAGTGTTATGGGGAAATTACCTGGTTTAAAGCGCGTTGCGGAGTCGATAGAGGAGGCTATTGAAGTATCTCAGTTGATCGCGGAGAAACTGGGCAATATCAAGGAGATCTCTATCGAGGTATCATCTTATCTGATCGGAGAGGTATTAGGCTTGATCGCTTTACCAGGAGAGGCTTTATCGAAGATATCAATGGAATGCAGGGAGATCGCCGGCATAGATATAGTGTTCGCTGGATATGCGAATGGGTATTATGGGTATTTCAGCGATAATGCCACCGTGAACACTTACGAGGACATTATGACATTGTTTACTCATGGAGATGTTGGTAAATTATATGATTTGATCAAAAAACATTGTTCATGGTTAAACGATATGTCTAAGTCATTATAATGGTTTTATCATGTTGAAGTATTTCTCGAGATATTTCAAGTTCTCCCGAATGCCGCCGGGCACGTTTGCGCTGACCCAGATCTCTGGTTTAATCCCCTTTTCCACGAGGATCTCCGATGTCCTTATACAAAGCAATTGAAGTATGTATGCATGGATGATTGTTGATACAGGAGCCACTTTCACCTCAACCCCTCTTATTTCGTAAATAGCATCGCCCGGCGGTATCTTGCTATCTATGACCACGTCTACTACTTCATATAGTCTTCTCCCGAGGGGGTTTTCCGGTTCACAGCTCTTCGAGAACTCCACTGACGTTATCCCTATAGTCTTCAAGCCCATTTTCTTAGCCATGAAAGCCATTTCAACGGGTACAGCGTTTCTCCCCGAAGCAGATATGATTATTAAAACAGAATTTGGCAAAGGATTAACAGATCTCAGCAATATCTCTGCGTACCCAGGTAAACGCTCCAGCAAAGTGCTCTTAACAGCGCCGTTTAGCAATGAGAGCGATATGTCTAGAATTGGATAGACTCTGGTCAATCCTCCCGCTCTGTAAAACATCTCCAACGCCATCATCATGGAGTGGCCGGTGCCGAATATGTATATTAGGCCATTTCCCGCGATCGAATCAGCCATGATCGACGCGGCTTTCTCGACGTTATCTCTCTCCTCTTCAATAATCCTCTCCATTAATGATATGATCTTTGATGTGAACTCCACATAGGGATCC
>JAUQPA010000042.1 GCA_030550615.1 Thermoproteota archaeon
CGAGGACTTTCCAGAGTTCACTATAAGGATCGTGGGAAACGACATTGACAACGCAGGATACCAGGACTGGGATTACTGGCCTGACTACCTGTATAGGTCTGAGCGCGTTGAGCTCAGGATAAGAAGGGATAGCGTGGTCTCCGTGGTTCCACGCTTCTGTGACACACACTTCAGGGCACAGGGCATGTGCATTGACCCAGACCTCACGCATGGCTTCTACAGGAAGCAGTGGGATTGGGTACTTAGGAATGCGGATAAGGTAAGCATAGTCATGATTACCAGCTGGAACGAGTACCATGAGAGAACACAGATTGAACCAAGTTTCTCAAACCAAACAGCGGACCCATGGTTCCTCTACAACACAACGAAGGAGTACATAGCATTACTCAAAAAGCGCTCTATGAGTAATGTTGCTTTAAGCATTGTGGCATCTGTAATTGTGGTATTAATTTCAGTGATGGTTATCAAATTAAAACTAAATAGGAATGAATAATAGTAGCGTTACGTAATAATTTTAAATATGAAGTTTTCATGCTTATGGTGTTAACCGTGGTATTTGAAGGAGTTAAAGAAGCCTTAAAGAAGTTTTTAAGACATGAAAAGTACGAAGAAGCCGTGAACGAGTTCATCAAGGATTTACAGAAAGAGTTGATCAAGTCTGATGTTAATTTAAAACTGGTTTCCGAGATCTCCAATAACATAAAGCAAAGAGCATTCAATGAAAAACCCCCTCCCGGTGTCTCAAGAAGGAATTGGTTTATAACGATCGTATATGAGGAGTTATTGAAACTATTAGGTGGCGATCAAAAACCATCTATTAAACCACCTAGAAAACCCTGGATAATTCTACTAGTAGGATTACAAGGGAGCGGTAAAACAACTACCGCAGCTAAACTCGCCTACTACTATAAACTAGAGGGGTACAAAGTAGGATTAATTGCTGCGGATACCTATAGACCAGCCGCATATGATCAACTCAAGCAGCTTGGTGAAAAAATAGGTGTTCCCGTGTACGGTGATCCAATCGAGAAAGATGCTGTGGCGATAGCTAAAAAAGGAGTTGAATACTTCGTTCAGAAGGGATTTGAAATAATCATAATAGATACTGCTGGAAGACATCACAGGGAAGAATCTCTTTTAGAAGAGATGAAGGAGATACGTAACGCCGTGAACCCTGATGAGATAATGCTAGTTGTAGATGCTTCTATTGGTCAACAGGCATATAACATTGCGAAGAAATTTCATGAGGCAACTCCAATAGGTTCAATAGTTATTTCAAAACTAGATGGTACTGCGAAAGGAGGCGGTGCATTGTCGGCTGTCGCGGTTACTGGTGCAAGAATAAAGTTTATTGGAACAGGAGAGAAAATCGAAGACATAGAGAGTTTTAAACCGCAGAGGTTTATCTCGAGAATACTAGGTCTCGGAGATATTGAAAGCTTAGTTGAATCAGTAAAAAGAGCACAATTGGAGTTCACGGAAGAAGATGCTAAACAGCTACTAGAAGGAAAGTTAAACATGAGGTTAATCTATAAACAGTTAATTAGTCTACAGAAGCTTGGTCCATTGAGAAAAGTGCTTCAAATGCTTCCCGGATTCGAGTTAAAAATACCGATGGAGATAGATTCCAAGGAGCTCGAGAAGAAAATGCACAAGTGGATTGCTGTAATAAATTCCATGACATATGAGGAATTGGATAACCCAGAAATAATTGATCGATCGAGAATGAAGAGAATATCATATGGTGCAGGAGTAAGCATTGAAGAAGTAAGAGAGCTTCTAAAGCAATATGAAGCAGTTAAAAAAATTCTGAAAACCCTTAGAAGAAAAGATATAATGAAAAAACTCGGTGTAAAACTACCTGAATCCATCGAGGAAATTGAGAAGTGAAATGAAATAAAAGAGGAGTAAAATGAACCTAGATTTTCTTGAAATTGTAGGAAAAATACTAGATAAATCGGAGAAGATACTAAGCGAGTACCCGCTATGTAACAGCTGCCTTGGAAGAATCTTTGCAAAATATGGTTTAGGGCTCAGTAACTACGAGAGAGGGTTAGCGATAAAGACTCTTCTCTCCATTAAACTCCACATCGAGTACACAAGAGGATTACTTAACAAGGAACACGCCTATAAGCTAGCTGTGAACGCTGGCGAGGAAGTAGCATCAACGTACAGGAAACTTTATGGAGAGAACATAGAGGTTAATGAATGCTATATCTGCAGAAACAAATTAACAAAAGATTTTATACGTGAAGTTGCGGAAAAAGCCTGTGAATTGTTGAAAAACCATGATGCTGAATCGTTTCTAGTCGGAATAACCCTAGATAAAGACATAGTAGAAAAAGAACTAGAGATCCTCGTAAAGTACGGATTAGAAAGCTCGGAGTCCATTAAGAGAGAGTTGAAAAGAGAGATCGGTAAAGCTATAACGTCAATCTGCGGTATTCCCCCAGATTTCACAAAACCAAGTGCGGTTTTAATGATTGAATTGAACAACGATTTCAAATACGGGACTAAAATCCAGGTTAATCCACTGTTCTACAGTGGGATCTACTGGAAACTAGGTAGAAACATATCACACGTTCCATGGTATACGAAGACAGGGTCTAAGAAATACCCGCTGAGTATCCAGGAAGCGGTTGAAAAAGTCTTCGGGAGCGTATTCAATGCTGATGAAGTGGTGATACATGCGGCTGGACGTGAAGATGTTGATGCTAGAATGCTTGGATCCGGAAGACCATTGATTATAGAGGTTAAATCCCCCAGAAAGAGAATAGATTTGAATGAATTGAAAAACATCGTAGAAAACTCCTTTAAGAATACACCAGTAGTACTAAGTATAAGTTCCTCGACTACAAGAGGGAACATAGCACGTATCAAAGAACATTCAAAGCGGAAAAGGAAAATCTATAGAGTAACCGTGTATGTGAGCGATGGAGTGAAAGCAGAGGAATTGAAAACACTAGATGAGTACTTTGTGAACAGAGAAATCACGCAGAGAACTCCTACGAGAATACTTAGGCGCAAGAAGGATCTCGAGCGAAAACGCAAGGTGTACATGGTGAAATCAGCGAAGATCTCTAATAATGTTTTCGAAGCACTAGTGTATTGTGATGGAGGATTATACGTAAAGGAGCTTGTTCACTGCGATAATGGTAGAACAACTCCATGTTTTGCTGGAATACTTGGCAAGAAGGCTATTCCCGTAGAACTAGACGTCTTATACGTGGAGGAATAAAAATAAAAGACTCAACTAAATTACTTTATAAGCTAGGTAAAAGGTGAATTATGCTTAAACGTGGTGATATTACTTGGTTAAAGCACCAAGGGGTTTTAGACATAGAACTAGGAAATTGATGAAGAAGAGTATTAGAGAAAAAGGAGCTATACCAAGGCTTAGCTTGCTAATGTTAGAATATAAGACTGGCGATAAAGTACACATAGTCATAAATCCCTCTATTCACAAAGGCATGCCTCATAGGAGGTACCATGGAAAAACAGGTGAAATATTGGGTAAAAGAGGTAGATGTTACATAGTTAAAGTGATGCTAGGTGACAAGGAAAAAATAATATTTGTTCGACCGGAACATTTGAAACCGGTATCTACGCAACTTATCACACCCCAGTCCTCGCAATAGAGAGGGATCTGTTTCAAGGTGAATACAGTTGAGTTCTCCTCTCAGTATTAAAGTCGAAAAAGTTACATTGATATCGAACAGCGAGGCTCTGAAAATCCTTAAGGAACACCATGAACGAGAGAGAGAAGCAACGGGTACCACATCCCTCCTGGTTCAACGTGTGCTAGAGTACTTGTACAAGTTCTCGAAAGTTACGCCCGAGAAAGCGGAGGAATTAAGGAAAAATCTTGTTGCAATGGGGTTAAAGGACGAATCGATCGTTATGATCATGAATATTTGTCCAACAACAACGGATGAACTGAGAACTCTCCTGGTTTTAGAAGACAAAGTATTTGAAACAGAGCAATTAGTTAAAATAATAAACTTGTTAAAAGAATACTGTGTAGAAGAACAATAATTCTTTTTACCGCGAAAAACTAGAAATATCATTAGAGAACGAGGGTTTATATATTGTCTAGATCACCATCTCCCAGGAGAACGTATCATCCGGGAGGGCCCCGCTACGAACAATATGTGTATATTTTAGATTATCTTGAAATGGGGAATCCATCTGATATACATTACGAGCACAGAAGTCAAGCCTTTGTTCAATGCATTGGTACAAAATATTTTTCTCTTCTCGAAGCAACCCCATTAATTGGCATCAAAGTAGAGCCTTTTGAAAAAGTAGAATTAAGTTATCCAAGTAAACTCAAGAAAATTATTCACATAACATACAGCGAATTAACCTCTGTTTCCAGAGCTAATTTACCCGAAGCTATTAAACGAATTATAATTGAAAACGAGAAAATATACGTAGAGTTCTTTAATATAGCGGAGCCTATTAATATCAGGCTACATTCACTAGAGCTACTTCCCGAGATCGGGAAAAAAACTATGAATGCTATTCTCGATGCACGTAGACAAAGAAAATTTATAAGTTTTAGCGACATCAGGGAGCGAGTAGGTGTAGATCCTGTTAAAACCCTTGTAGAACGCATAATTAGAGAACTCTCTGGAAACGAAAAATATTACCTGTTCATTAAGCCCAAGGATAAAGGCGGGTTATACCTCGGCTACTTGGAGAGATTATATGGAGAAATTTTCTAAACCTTTGGAGTTCGACAGGGAGTTCTTATTAAAATGGACTATTGGAGTAATGAGAAAACATGGAATTAAACCCAGAAAAAAGCTAAGTCAAAACTTCATTGTCAACCCTTTTCTCATAGAAGAGATCCTATCGTATACTGATGAAAACAGCGATGTATTGGAAATAGGTTGTGGTATAGGGACTCTCACAGTAGCCTTGCTTCGCAAAGCTAGAACCGTGCTCTGTTATGAAATAGATCAAAGGCTCTGCGATGTGTTGAGTAAATTCATTAACGATGAGAACTTTATTTTGGTTAATGGAGATGCGTTAAAAATACCATTTAATCGTAGAATAGTTGTTTCAAACATACCGTATCATATTACTTCCGATATTTTGCTGAAGATTTCGAGGGAAAACGTTGTTGAAAAAGCAGTACTAACTCTTCAGAAGGAGATCGTCGATAGGATTACAGCTAGACCCGGTAGTAGAAGCTATGGTAAGTTAACAGTTCTCTTGAATAACTTATTTGCAATTAAAGAAGGAGGAGTTTATCCCCCTAGTAGTTTTTACCCTAAGCCAGAAGTATATCACCAAGTCGTAGTTTTAATACGTAAAAAACCCTATTCCAAGGAAATCGAGAAACTCGAGGTGGTTACGAAAACATTTTTCTCACAGCGTAGAAGACTCGTTGAAAAAGTGCTCTGGGATAAATTTAATAAGAACGTAGATTCCATGGGCGAACTCGGAAGGAAGATTTCTGGTAAAAGGGTGTTCATGCTAGATCCAGAGACTTGGCTTGAATTAACGAGAATTCTACATGAGCAGGGTGTTATTTAGTGTTCAAATACCCATTACTAAAGTATATGGGTAATGTCTATAGGCCAAGCGACGATACATGGCTCTTGATAAATACACTTGAGAAAAGAAAACCCAGGGGGGATTTATGCATTGATCTGGGCGCGGGTTCAGGCGTATTGGGGTTATTCGCTTTACTTAATGAGCTATGCATCAGAGTAGTATTTATTGATATCATGGAGGATGCGGTTGAAACCATCAGCCTAAATATTCAACTTAACGATGTGTCCTCGCGGAGCATCATTGTATTATCAGATGGCGTGATTGTTCACGAAGAATATGCCGAGATCGTTTTCGCAAATCCTCCTTATTTGCCGGTACATGACCCGATGTATTTAGATCCAGCTACTGGAGGAGGACTAGAAGGATATGAGGCAATACTGTATTTCATTGACTACGCAAAATCTTCCTTGAAGAAGAATGGATTACTGTATTTGGTATATTCGTCTCTATCTAAACCAAGTGTTGTGTTAAAATACCTCAGGAAATCAGGCTTTAAAGTTAAATATACCGAGAGTAAACACTTCTTTTTTGAAACAATATATGTTGCTGAGTGTGTGAAATCTTGGTAGATCTAAGAGTGGTGCTCGTAGGCGTAGAGGGCCCGGTAAATCTTGGAGTTATTGCTAGAACCTGCGTGAACTTCGGAGTTAAAGAACTTTACCTTGTTAATCCAGTTGCGAGCTTAGAAGAAGCAGTAAGATATTCTGCTAGAGGTAGAGAACTACTTTTAAACGCAGTAATCGTGGATAACCTTGACAAAGCACTTAAAGACGTTGATGTCTCAGTTGCAACTAGTGCTATTGGTTTCTCCGATGGAGACACTATTAGGCAGGCGATTTCCATAGAAGACTTCGTGGAAAAAGTAGTAGTTAAAGCCAGGAAACTAGCCCTGGTTTTCGGGAGGGAGAGCACGGGGTTAACTAGGGAGGAATTGATGAAAACAGATTTCTTGGTGACGATTCCAGCTAATCCCGACTACCCTGTTCTGAATCTTAGTCAATCAGTAGCTATTTTCCTGTGGGAAATATGGAAGAGAACGGGGTTAAAACCTTCCAATATTCCTCCGAGAGCAACCAGGGGAGATATAGAGAAAATACTTAGTATTTTAGACACTATTACGTCGCAGATAGTATCGTCAGAGGATAAAATCAAGAGATGTAACATAGTGCTAAGGCGGATTATTTACAGATCCCTTCCCTCCGTATATGAAGCAAAAGTATTACTATACTGGACTCGGAGAGTCGAGAGAAAAATAATGATGAAGTAACTACTAGTTATCGCCCTGTGTTCACTTTGGAATAATAATTGTTCCTGGATTCTCTCCTCTAATTGCTTTAAATATTTGACCTGGTTCCTTGTAATTCAGTATTTGTATCTCTATCTTGCTTCTAATTGCTATATCTAGCGCCTTGGTATCTATTAATGCGTATTCACCTGGAAGAATTCTTTGTTCAAGTATTGATTTCAACTCGCTTGCTGTGATAATTGAAAATGGG
>JAUQPA010000043.1 GCA_030550615.1 Thermoproteota archaeon
TATCATTTAGACAAAGAAAAGAAACGGATATCATAAAGACATCGAATAGCGGCGAACATGCCATGAGCATTGAATTAGCCAGGGAACTTATATACGGTGGTGGTTTCTCAGCTGAAACCCAGGAATTAGTTGGTATTTTAGAGAAGTGTTATTTGAACGTAGATAGAGGGTTGTGTAAAATACTACCGGAGAATATTGAAATATACCAGGTAGAATCCATAAGTCCCCACATACATGCAGAGAAAGGTGAAAGTCATATATTCGAAATGGTAATTGAAAGTTTATCAGCCATTTATAACTCAGAGTTACCCGATGAAAGAGGTAAAAGGCAAATCCAGGATACCTTGAGAGATCTTGGATTCGTTGGAGAACCATTAATTACAAATAAATATGATTATCCGGAAATAAATGTGAAAAACCTCCTAGATACCGTAGTTACCGAAAGTAATGAATCCCTCGCTCTCGGAATATAATTCACAAAAATTACTTTAAATTGTTTATTATGTAGATTAATATGTGTATTAAGTGGTGGGGCCCTTGGTTTCAAGCTTGAAAGGAAGGCATTGCCTTACGTTAACCGAGTTCAACCGCGAAGAAATATGGTTCATTATTGATACAGCATTTCAGCTTAAACAAAGGTATCTTGCAGGAGAACGAATTATACCGGTACTTACAGGTAGGCACTTGGCAATGATATTTGAAAAACCAAGCACAAGGACACGTATAAGTTTCGAGACCGCGATGAAGGAACTCGGAGGAAACACTATATATCTTAGTGCAAGTGAACTGCAATTAGCGAGAGGAGAAACAATAGAGGATACTGCGAGAGTAATATCTAGGTACGTTGATGGAATAATGGCGAGGGTATTTGAGCACTGGAAAATCGAAAAACTAGCTATGCACAGTCGCGTGCCGGTGATCAACGGTTTAAGCGATCTTCACCATCCATGCCAAGCTTTAAGCGATGTTATGACAATAGTAGAAAAGAAGGGTAGAAGTATTGAGAAATTAAAAATAGTTTTCATAGGAGATGGAGGAGATAATGTCTTGCATAGTTTAATGTTAGCGATAGGTATTCTTGGAGGCAAAATAACCATATCATCCCCCCAGGGCTACGACCCTCATCCCAGTGTTATAAAGTTATTTAATGAGTATGCAAGTGGTAGTTACGATATAGAGAGGGATCCATATAAAGCTGTAGAAGGCGCCGACGTTATATACACCGATGTATGGGTTAGCATGGGCCAGGAGAAGGAGCGTGAAAAGAGAATACGTGATCTTGAGCCATATAGAGTTACAGTAGACTTGGTGAAAAAAGCAAAACCAGATGCAATATTCATGCATTGCCTTCCAGCTAAGAGAGGTGAGGAAGTAGTTAATGAAGTTATAGATGGAAAGTGGAGTGTTGTGTGGGATCAGGCGGAGAATAGAAAACACGGCCAAAAGGCGCTCCTGGCGCTTATTATACCATAGTTTCCGAGTATTTTTAATAATTATGTAATTTATTTACCCCGGCTCCTTTATTCAACACCTAGGTTTTTACTAACGGTGTACACTTATGGATATTAAAAAATCAATTAGAACAGTAGATGAAGGAATACAGCATATTGTTGAAATTATTTCATCTAAGCCCCTCTTACTTAGAATCACCATAATTATTCTACTTACGCTAGCTGTATTCATTGCTGTTTTAATTAGGGTAGCTCCATATAAACTAAATAAATTAGAATTCTTCGAATTCGACAGCTATATTGAATACTGGCAAGCTGAATACGTATATAAGAACGGGCCTTTATCGTGGTATACGCTAACTAGGGAGAACCCGGATACACATATATTCTGGTATCCTTGGGGAAGGGACTTCATATATACAAGTTACCCGTTTCTACCTATATGGATTGGAACAACATATCACATCGCTAAGAACACTGGTTTAAGCCTGGCAGAATGGGCTGCTATACAGCCAATAATATTCGCAATCACCGCAACCATTATGGCTTATTTCGCTGCGAAAGAAGTATTTGAAAGCCGTGTTGCTGGTTTAATAGCATCTTACCTATTTTCGGCATTGCCATCCGCGATCGAGAGGTCGGTCATAGGGTATGTTGAAAAGGAGGGGGTTGCAGCTACCTTTGTATTTTTATTCATTTACTTTTACGCAAAAGGCTTGAAGTATATAAGGCTAGGTAAAAACGGCTGGTTGAAACACATTGTTTTATCATCAATATTTCTATCGCTCATTGGTTGGCTATGGGGAGGATATATATTCGTGTTGGGAACAGTTGTATTGTTCTCTGTTTTATCACCCATAATACTGGGAAAAAGCCTTTCAAAGAACTTAATAATCGCTAATATGCTTCTCATTGTTTTCTCCATGATATTTGAAATTCCATCGCCGTCGAATGCTAGAACGCTCGGAATATATCCGTTTTCCCTGAACGAGGTGGGTTGGGCTTTACTAGTAGCCTCGGTAATACCATTGATTTACTATTATACTGCATTTGAATATAGAAAGCTCGGTTTAAAGAAGCCCCTATTTACTACAAGCAGGTACGTTCTCATGCTCTTCATACTAATAATTGGAGGAGTTGTGCTAAGTACCACTGGCCTGTTGCCAATTGGAGGGAGATGGGCTTGGGCACTGGGACTTAGGTTTGTCCAGGTGGATCCTTTAGTTGAAAGTATTGCAGAGCATCAGTCACCTCTCTACTCCACCGCGACAGCTATACGTATGTTGCGCTCTTGGGGAGTGTTCTTTGAGCCATTGATCTTTGCTTCCCCTCTATTTCTGAGTATTATTGGTGCTATGTATCTAATATATAAGGGCCACGTGGAGAAAGCCTATGTAGCACTAGCTTTCGCCGCTGCTTTCTATTCTTATCTCAATGCCGTGTATATGATTGGTATAGCTTCATATTTTGGGGTTATTGTTGCAGCCACTATGGCTACTGGTATTTTAAACTATGCTTTCCCATATTTAGAGGTGAGAACAGTTGAGAAGAAGAAAGCTCCTAGGGCAAGGGTAAAACGCGTAAGTTCTACTGTGCGTTTAGCGACGCTACTATTATTTATCGCAGTAGTAGTTAATACAGCTTATACTGGTTACGCTGAGTATACTTTAAACTCTAATGCTGTTTATACTCTGAGAGCCGGTGTCTCGGATATACAATTGTATTCTGACAGCTGGTATAAAGCTATTGAAGCAATAAAATCCACTCCCGAGGACGCAGTTGTAATAGCTTGGTGGGATTATGGTTATGGAATAAGTGTTGCAGGAGGCAGGGCATCTGTCGCAGATGGTTCAACAATAAATATTACTCAGATAGGAATAGTGGGATTAATACTTCTTTCTAATTCAACTGAGCAAGCTGCGAATTTAGCGAAATTATTCAATGTTAAAGCAAATAAAACATTTTTAATGATAATAGAGGGATTGTTCGTATCAGAGCAAAACAATACTGTAATCATGTGGCCTCTTGTACTTGGTAGAGGTATGCCTGGATTAGTTGACTGGCCTAAAAGCCTTTGGATGATTAGAATCGGTAATTACGTTGCAGATAACCTACGTAATTATGGAATAAACGTGAGTTCAATAAATACCGAGAACTTCCTATACATATACAATATTGGAGGAGGCATGATCTCTCCACGTTTAGATAAGCCGGATGAAATCCCCTTAATATACAGGCTAGTCATTGACGCCTCACTATATTGGGCAGAAAATAAAGGTAAGCAAGGACAATTCTACTGGTATACCGGCACAGAGCAAACACTAGACTACTACACAATCCAGAACATACGTGAACAACTTAAAATTAATATATCAAAACAAATTCAACCAACAGATGTTGTGAGTATTACTGATAGACCGTTGAAAAACGACAGTATACTTAAGCCATATGCTATTATCATGGAGCCGTTTAGAAATCCGCGAACAGGAGAACCAGTTACTGTAACATTTATGAACTATAGTGGTGAGCTGTATAGCTTAATACTATTATACGAGTTCACTCACATACCCTAGACTTGGCGAATGTTATTCAAATCATTTTTTACTAAGTATTTATGCGATCTTGCTGTTCCAAGATGCAATTTATTCCCTGCGGATCAATTATAAAAAGAGTCATGGTTTATAAATAAATGACCTCGGTATTACCATTAAGGGGTTACACTTGTTTAAGCGAAAAAAAGACCCGTTGAGAAAAGGATTTGAGCTACTACGTGATGTAAGAATCCTCAAGGATAGAGTTAGCAAAATTCAGAATAGAATAGATGATAGAGCCGAGGAATTAAGGAAAAAACTCGTTGACCTACAGATGAAAGGAGAGCAATATTTAGCTACGAGATATGCCGAGGAAATAGCTAAGTTAAAAGAGCTTTCCCAGAGGTTTTCATTAATCATGTTTATACTAGACAAAGTAGATCTAGCTATTCAACACGCAATCATAAAACATGAATTCGGTGTTCTAGCAGATGAACTCAAGGACCTTGTAAAAGACGTCACGAAACTACCGGAAACCCGTATTCCAGATGTAAGTTTATTGTTCGCTGATTTAGAAGCTAGTGTAAGAGAATTATCAGAGATCTCGATGAGCGATTATGCATCCGTGTCATATAACCCCCCCAGTAATAGCGAGGTAAAAGCTATTCTAGAAGAAGCTAAAGAAGTATTAAGAAAGAAGCTGGAGCCAGCTTCTTAAATTTGAATAGTGTATCTTCGTTCTTCCTTTATAATAGCTAATTTCGCGTTGAATTTATTTAATATGTCTACTACTTCCTGCGGGATTCTCCGATATAGTTCGCCCGGTATTAATATAATGTAATCGGAATAGTTCTTATTTAGAATGCAGGAACCAATGATATATGCTAAGTACCTATATTGTGTTGAGAGAGGTGAGGAAGGATCAATAATCCATATTCCAATATTCTTTTCATCATCGCCTTTTTCCGCAACCATATCCGGTTCTAGCGGCTTATTTGTCCTTGAAGGACTAACATCAAACCCCATTTCCTCTAGGGTTTTAACAACTTCTTCAACCAATTTTTTCCTTGTAGCAATTAATCTCTGTGTACCAACGTATTTTTCTAGCTCTCCATGCTCTTCTGGATTATAAAGCGTGTATTTTCCTCTTTCTATTCTGTATAGGAACAATTTCTCTGGATCCCTGTATTTATCTTTACTGTTACTGTTTACAGTTACAAGGTCTATTTCGAATTCTAAGCTTTCCTCCGACCGAGTTGGATCCCTCTTCTTGACTTCTCCTATAAGCTCCTTACGAGTAAAGTAAACTTTTCCACTTCTATAAAGAGATTCCGCTGCTTCCTTTAAGAGTACCCAGTTTGGTTTCTTATCTAAATCATCAATACTCAAGGGAGTCGCCTTTTCCAGATTTTAATCACAGCTGGATTTGGTTACTTATTATTAGTATTCTCAACAAGGTTTATTACCTTATCTACGATCTCTAGAATAGCTCTTGCTGCTTCACTCTCACGGTTGAACAGTAGGTATGGTTTGCCTTTGTTCAGCGCTTCATTTATACTTGGATCTATAGGTATTTTCCCAAGGAGATTAACCCCGTATTTTGCAAAAAAGTAATCACTACTCATCTCCCCCATTATATTGGTGACCATGCCGCAGTGCGGGCATTTGAAATAACTCATATTTTCAATAACTCCGAGCAACCTTATTCCCGTTGAAGCCATGAAGTTAGCTGCTTTAGCTACAATTGTTTCAGTTAGCGTATTTGGTGACGTCACTAGTATTGCTCCTGTTATAGATGGAAAAACCTGTGATACCGTTATTGCAACATCTCCTGTACCCGGAGGCATGTCTACTATTAAATAATCCGCTTCGTACCATGCAACTTTCGCAGCTAACTCTAATATAGCTCTTCCAACTAAGGGTCCGCGCCAAACTACGGGAGTATCTGGCGAATCCAGCATTAAATTAATGGCTACTACTTTAACGTTCAAGGGTCCTTCAACTGGCAGTATTTCACCAGCTTCGTTAGCGTAGTGCCTAGATCCCTGTATGCCTAGGAAAAGAGGAATTGATGAGCCATGTATATCTGCATCGAAGATCGATACATTTTTTCCACGCATGGCTAGTCCTAGAGCCAGCATTGATGAAATAAACGATTTACCTACTCCTCCTTTTCCGCTCATAACCAATATTTTGTACTTAAATTTATCAAGCTTCTTCTTCGCTTCGTTTACTAAGTCGAAAACAGGGACAAATTTTACTTTTTTCTCGCCCATATATTTTACCCCAACACTAATTTAGCATTGTATTTTAATTATTTAAACGACAACTATGTTTTAAGGGACTACATGATGAAATGTAGTATTTCTCCAGGTAAAATTCTATTATTTGGAGAACATTTCGTTGTCAAAGGTAAACCAGCACTAGGCCTTGCTGTGTCAATGTATGTTAATGTATGCGTTGAACATGGTTCGTGGGCAATTTACTCGAAGCAACTAGGATTAATAGATCAAGGCTCTAAACATAGAGTTTTGTTCAATGCACTAATAGAGAAAATAAATCAAGACTACACTAAAGTCCCACCCCTAAATATTTACGTAGACTCGAAATTGCCAATAGCTTCGGGAATGGGTTCTTCAGCGGCAATAGCTGTTGCAACAGCTCATGCTATACTATCATATCTTAATGTTCCATTTACAAAGGAAGATGTCTGGAAAATAGCTCATGAAGCTGAAAAAACTGTTCATTATAAACCAAGCGGAGTTGATACAATTTTAGCAACATATGGAGGATTCTTGTATTACAGGCAAGGATCTTTTCGTAGATTAGATTTGAAGCTTCCAGGGAATATATCATTCATCATAGTTAACAGTCGGGTGGAGAGATCAACCGGGGAAGTGGTTAAAGACGTATTGAGTAGATATGAACGCCTAGGAGTAATCAGCGAG
>JAUQPA010000044.1 GCA_030550615.1 Thermoproteota archaeon
TATCTTGTTGAAAACACTATTGACTAGTGTTGAAGCTCTACCAGTTCTTCTGAGATATAGTTGTTCTGCGAACCACGCTTTATGACTCCAGTATATTCTAACCATTTTGTACTTGGATTCGCTTGCTGATAAAGCTGTGTAAAATATGAGTGCGTATTCTAGTACAACGCTGGGGATGTAATTATCAGCGTCAACAAATGCGACGTTTTCAGCTCTCAAAGCATCTGCTAGTAATACTCCTATGAGCATGCCTTCTCCTTTTCCATCTCGCACACGTTGTTTCTCATCAATGATCAGCGGTAATGCTTCCCTGAGCCTATCTGCGATAACCTGATCTTTTTGATGAACAACTATTATTGTTCTCCCGGTTGTCTTATACAACATTTTCGCAATGTCTTGTTCCAGTTTGTATATATTTAAAGGAAATTTTTGAGAATTAGATACAACTATTACTGGAGAACCATGTGGTATAGCTCTTAGAACTCCTTCTAACGATGCTGGATCCTCGTTTTTAACGGGTACAACGAACACTGTGGAACTCATTATGTTTTCGAGTTCCCTAAAGCTCGATATATTAAATGCGCCTGGCTTACCTTCAACGCCTATTGAAAATAACGTATGTATCTTTGATAATTCATATATCTTAACAGCACCAAATACTTCGAATCTAGCTGGATAACCAATAAGCATGTTTTCAACCGAGAGTAAACAAGTCGATTATTCTACGAGTAATCTAAACATATTTTATCCCCAGGTGCTAAAATATTTTCAGACCAGGTGTTTCTATTGGTGAATTACGTTGATTTATTGTTTAACATATTGAAAGCGGCGGGATCAGCGTGTCTTATATGGGCTCTTGGATGGTTGACTGGACAAGTAGTTAAATACCTAGTAATAAAGATACTATCGAAGATCGGTTTCGAAGAGTGGATCAGGAAAATTAGCTTAGGTAAAGTTATTAAAAGAACCGGTTACTTACCCCAGGAATTTATGGGTAATTTATCAGCATGGATAATATATGTAGTTTTCATTGTTTTTGGAGTTTATGTAGCGGGATCCATCGTTCAATACTATGAATTAATGGATTTTGCAAGAACATTGATCGATGTCTACATTAGAGGGTTCCTAACACTACTACTCATTGTTATCGTGGGTTTTGCCTTAATAGATGCGTTTATAGGTTATGTGTATAAAAGCACGGAGCTTAAGGCTGAGATGCAAATACTGTACCCGCTCGCCGAGTACTTAAGAATTGTTCTATACATAGCTGTAGTGGTGTTCGCAGTTGAACAAAGTGGTTTAGGAGTCGGAGTCTTACCAACGCTTTTGACTCCAATGATATGGGGTGTAACAATAATCATAGTGCTGTTCATGGTGTATTTAATCATACAAAACATTAGAGCTCCTAGAGTGGCGTAGAGTGGTGATAATTGTTTGAAACCCCGTAAGGTCGGAGTATATATTCCTGCCGATATTGAAATAATTATGGAAAAAATGTTGAAGGAGAAGAAAGTAAGAAACATCAGTCAAGTAATACAAGAAGCGTTAAGGTCATACTTGTCAGAGGAACTTAGTCTCGAATGCCAGGTGGCGGGCTTCATTAACATTCTATATAATCATGAAGTTGGGAGAATCGACGAAGAGTTAACTGATATACAACATGGTTATTTAGATGTAGTAATGTCCTCAAACCACATGCATGTTGATAGAGAAAGATGTTTACTATCAATTGCAGTTAAAGGACATGGTTCAAGAATAAAGGAACTTATTTCAAAGCTTAGATTTCTACGTGGAGTATTACTCGTTAAGCCGACTCTCATATGTCTTGAGGTATAGTGAGCTAACACGAGACCTACTAGCTCTATATTCATCTACTCCTCTGATTTTATTATTTTATCAAACATATTCAGAATAGTAAATGCAACGCTGAAACCTATGATCAATAATAGTAATAGCTCAAGATTAAACGAGGCTTCCACCTTATATCCTGCTATTTCAATGGAAGTTTCGAATTCGCCGGCATGAAATATACTCAGCAGAAAGTATAGTCCGATTAGCGAAGCAATAATATCGAATACTATTCCTACACATGGTTTAATGCTTGATGAAATAACACCTAGTGCTATAAAAAACCCCAGAATATATGCCATGGTCAGTTGATCTATCGTTGTTAGGGGAATATTTGCTACGCGTGTAAGCATGAATGGTAAAATAATTACGAAAACGAGGTAAAGTAAAACACCGTGAAGAACCCCGATGATCATATTTTTCAGAATACGCGTTATCAACACGGAATCACCTAAGACGTAGCTTAAAACCATATAATCCCGCGACTTTAAACTCTATGTTTTTTACATCGCTATCATTAACTCTAAGAATAACTAATTTGGAAAACGTTCCCTTGGAAACAGTATCGAAAGAGATTTCGCTTTCACCTATTACTATTCTTAGATCTCTTAGTGGAATTGTTGAGCAATAATGTATACTCACTTGGGCTTTAACAAATGTGTTGTTAATGCTCTCGACGTTTTCTATGCTTATCTTCAGGCACTCTGGGTTTTCGAGAAGTTCTTTTATAAAAACTGCGAGTGGATACGTCATTAGTATTATTAGAGATAAAGCAGATATTATAGCTACGAATTTAATTGGAGTAAACAATTTTTATACCTGCATAGAGCTCTTTACTTGATTACTGGCATGGATTTTATTGATTGAACACCGTATTTCAGTAGAATAGAACCAGCCCATACAATCACGCCTAGGAAACCAAGTTTAATTGCTAATTCTACCAATACGTTTACAAGTGAAGTAATAGTGTCCTCTAGGTTTTGTCCTTTTGAGATTTGTACGGTGTATCCGTAGAATGACTGTAGTGCTATGAATGCCGCTATAACTATTAGCACAGCACCAACTACTATGAGAGTTATTCCAGTATATTTGTCTATGGGTTTATTGAACAATATTTAACACCAAGTACATAAATAACGCTTGAACTATATAAGTTTGTTTACTGAAAACTTATTGCGGATTAGTAATCATAATTTAATTTAAATTTAAGGACAAATTAATTATCGGAGAAGTATGTGTGAATGTGAGATATTGATAAATTGTAGTGATCTACTCGAAGTAACATATTTGAAGAATAGGCGGGGGTTGAAGCTTTTAGATATTATAACTACTGCTTTAATGCTTCTAGAGAAGCATGGCAGGGTTTCTATAGCTAAAAAACTAGGATGCACGGAGAGACAAGCTAGAAATATAATAGAGTTTTTAAAGAAGGAAAAGGAGTATTTCACCATACTTCAACGTGTTTTAAGTCGAATAGAACGTAAAGTAATTTATGCAATAGAGGTGGATTGTAATCCCGTAGCGTATTATAATTTAGCGAATGATTTAATCCTAGCTATTATGCAAAACATTGTTGCGTTAAGGGATTACATTATAATACATTCCGGGGACCCGGAGAAAATAGAAATTATCGGTATTGTGAAAAACGGGGAATTAGAAATTCCTGGTGTACCCCCAGACCTAGCGGCAAAATATGCTGGTCTAAGTCGATTTCTTGAAGATTTAAACGGCGTAGTTGTATGCTGGAGAAAATACAATGAAAACCTAGATGATGCGGTATTTATATTGTCACTTATAGATCTTTGTAGTTCTAGCCGCGTTTAGGTTTCATATAAAGGTATTAAAATGAACTTACCATTAGCTTCTACTTTAATAAATGGTGTTTTGTACGCTTGTTCTATGTAGTCTTTGCTTTGGATAAGATCATCGCGCCATCCGTGGTAAAGTATCTTTCCCGAGGATAGTACGACGAAATAGTCGCATGTATGGAAAGCAAATACAACGTCATGAGTAGACACCACTATGGTTAAAGTCTCCGAGAGTTTATTCAAGTATTTTGAAAGCCATAGTTTCCCAGCTACATCGAGGTGGTTATCGGGTTCATCTAAAAGCAATATTCGAGGATTTTTTACGAGAGCCGACGCGATAACTACTCTTTGAAGCTCACCCGAGCTCAGTTCGCTCAATTTTCTGTGAAGTAAATGCTCTATATTTAGTATTCTTGAAACCCTATGGATTTCCTCTAGATCTTCCCTGGTATCCGAAAATCCCCTGGCAACGGGGTATCTTGATGCTAGCAGCACATCTATGACCCTAGCACCTAGGTAGTCGGCTGAGGGTTCGATATTTCCTGCGTATGAAAGTATTTTTCTAAGGTAGTTCATGTAGTTCCTGATTTCCTTTCCATCTATGTATATACTTCCCTCGTAATTTAACATTCCAGCTATAGCTTTTAGTAAAGTTGTTTTACCAGAGGCGTTGGGCCCCACCACGCAAGTAACGTTATTAGCTGGTAGTTCAAGTGAGATTCCTTGAAGCGCCTCAATACCTGGTTGCTTATAGAAAACCCGGAGTGATTTAATAGAAATCATGTCTTCCTACCAGTAAACCTGGTTATTAACAGTATTATGAAGAAAGGAGCACCAAATAATGATACTATTGAACCAGCTGGGATCTCCCCCCATATTGGAGCCATCACGGTTCTTGAAAATAAATCAGCGGAATATAACAGTATCATTCCTAGCGATGCGGAGAGCGGTATAATCAATCTATTATCACTTGTTTTAATCAAGAAACGAGCTATGTGAGGAGCAATTAAACCTATGAAACCAATGAGTCCAAAAAGGCAGACAATGATACTGGATGATAATCCAGCTATGAGGGCTGAGGCTAACCGAGTCAGCCTAGGATCAACCCCAAGTTGTTGAGCATTTTCATCACCAAGTAATAGTACGTTTAATCTCTTTGCGAGCAACGGGTATCCTAAGGAAACAAAAACAACTGGTACTAGTAGATACGGGAGTATCTGTGGACGCGACAATATAAAGCTACCCGCCATCAATACACTTGCATAAGGATATTTAACTTGGACATAGTACAACATAAACGTTGATAACCCTGAGAACAGTGTTGTAACACTTATACCTGCTAAAACATACGCTACATCTGATCCAGAGATTTTTTCAGCAATCAAGACAGTTAACAGTAGAGATATTAAACCCCCCATAGCAGCTGCAAGTGCAACCGTGAATGGATTATATCCATAAAAAAACACGGTAGTATATGTGAAGAATAAAGCACCACTACCTATTCCGAGAATATAATGATCAACCAGGGGGTTTCTAAAGGATGACTGGAGAAAACAACCAGTAACGGCTAGAACAGCGCCCGCGACAGAGGAGTATACAGCTCGAAGCAACCTATACTCCATTAAAAACCTCGAGGAACAACAACTGGTAATAAATGTTAATTCATAAATAAGGAATAATATAGTAAATGGTAAAATTGAAAAAATTAATATGTTTTTTCTCGATGCTATCAGCGCTTTACACCTCTCTTATATCCAACGTAGTACCCGATTAATCCACATACTAATGCAACAAAAGGTATTAGAACGATAAGTAATTGAGGCATAAGTTCGGCCTCAGGTGTAATTTGCTGAGCAGTAGACGTACTTGTAGTTTCTGTGGGAGTTTCTCTGCCTGTTTTCAACGCACTTGATACAGCGTTGTATAATATCGTGGGAGCATCTGTTAGTAATGGTCCAGGACGCACTAATACATCTGTCTCATTATAACTAAGTATAATTACAGGTTTACCTAGATTATATAAACCGGATGCTGCTACAGTTTCATTTGAAAGACTAGTCATGTTGGCAACTAATATTAGATCAGGATTCCAAGACGCCACTTGCTCGATGTTAACTACTCCCCATCCATAAATAGATGCCGCGTTGACCAAGCCCAGTTTCGATAATACGTCATCTAGAAACGTTGCTTTACCCGCCACCCATATGCCTTGCCAAAAATCAATAACTATTAATATTTTTAATCCACTTAATCCACGATCCTGAAGTGATTTCCTCGTCTCTACGAAGGAATTCTCTATTTTATTTATCAAATTAATTGCATCCTCGGTTCTATTGAATATCACACCTATATTGTATATATCACTGTATACTTCATTTAAGCTTTTAGCGGAGCCACCATACAGATAGAATACTGTTATGTTATGGGATTCGAGAACGCTTAATAATGGTTTATGAGCTCCCGCCTCTGCGAGGACGAGATCAGGCTGTAATGCTATTATATCATCAACGCTTATAGCTGACCACCAGTACCCTCCAACGGATTTAACCCCGCGCTCTCTTAATTTACTCCCTATATTCATGTACCATGATTCAAACGATATACTATCAGCTCCTATGATGTAGTTATCGACTCCAAGATAAGCCATAGTCTCCGTAATGGATGGAGCCAGGGTAATAACTCGTTTAGGCACTATTGTAATATTCACGGATCTCTGTAGCGAGTCTGTTAATGTAACCTGTTGCTCGCATGATACAAACACAATATTACTGCCTAAACAGGCTAGTATTACTAGGAGCATAGTCGTTATGATCAACAGCTTGGACAAATTGTCCAACCTGAGACACCTTTCTTCGTAAATAAATAAACGGGTTTATATACTTAGTGTATCGTAGAATACTTAACTACTACTTTACAGAATTAATGTCTATTACTAACGTAATTATAGATTTATCAAATACAATTACTATTCCGCACTCTTTTCTACCCTCAAAGTATTTTTTGGGTAAACTAATTACCAATCGCGAGGTGCTTCCAGGTAGAATGGAATAGTTATCCATAAATCCAATTGCTTCTACCGTAATCAAATCAGTTGAATAATTCTTGTCTAACCAGGGAAAATAAATCCTTAAAGTCCCCACATCCGTCACTATATCAATGAACTTTAATTCCACGGGTTCTCCTCGCATGTGTTTAA
>JAUQPA010000007.1 GCA_030550615.1 Thermoproteota archaeon
TGTGGACCGTTATTCAGGTAAAAATATGTTACGTTCTCAACCGGGATATCGTACTTGAAATTACTTATATAAACATATCCATATGCGACAATTGCAGGTATATTGTAGTAATTAAGTAGCTCAACTAAAACCCTTGACATATCATCACAGTCTCCTTTACGCATCTCAACAACCTCCTCTATACTTCTAGGAGTAGCCCCAGCAGAATATTCAATAAAGGTTCCATATATGAATAAAGCAGCCGTGGAAGCTATCCCAATTAAGCTTGCATTATCAACGCTTACTCCATAGGTTTGCTTAAACCATTCTTCAAAAGCAGGAACTACGACTTCAACCACCTTGGGATTGGGGCTTTTCAAGTACATTTGTCTCACCTCCTCCGGTATAGTTGTTTCATTATATGGTTTTCTAGTTGGATAGCGAATGGAGTCAACTAGTAGGGATAGGGATTCTTTTAACGGCTTATTGCACACTATGATCTTTGATATGAAAAATCCTTCAAACGACTCGTTATGCTCAACTCTAAACATAAACAACTTCGCAGATTCATTGTACTCGACATTATATGAGAGCAAATGTATAACTTTCTGTTCAAAACCATTATTCAACGATATGTTCCCCGGTGTTTCAAGGTATAGTTCTTCGCTGATAGTCGAGTTATATATTCTAATTCCGTTGAAAAAATAAAGGGTAGAGCACTCGAAACTGCTTGATGTTGAATTAACATGATTAGTAGATGAGATCACGGAGTTTAATGGTATAAGCATTATTACAATAAGTAACCCCGTTAACTCCTTCTTATTCAAAAACAACACCTTTTTGTAAATTCTATCTTCTTCACCCGATATAAACATCTAATACTACTTGGTGTGTGCGGGGACCAACGTTTCTAATTTTTCTGATCATTCTTATTTCGTAGTTTGAGATATTCAATTCCCTTAACTTCCCCTCCAGGATAAGTCTAGCTTTATTTCTCCAATGCTCGCCTCGTTCTGTGAAAACATGTAAATAAACATGTATCCATCCTCTGCCAGATTTCAAAGACCTCAAAGCATATATCAAGTAACTTAGTGCTAATTCCGGGTAGGGCATTAAGACGCGATCCGCTGTATTGAGCAGGTGTTTTTCAACTATTTCCTTCGCGTCTCCAAGTAAAGGAATAACGGTGTTTTCAACTTTATTCAGTTTTATGTTCTCGACCATTAATTGGTAGGCGTGTGGATTGATATCTATGCTGTAGACTCTGAAAGGCTTCGCATGCTTCGCTATTATAATACTAAATAATCCTACTCCAGCGAACATATTCACTATTGTTTCATTCTGAGATACGAGCCTAGCAACCCTAATGTGCTCGTAGTTTAAACTGGGTGAGATATAGGCTCTCGTTATATCAACCTTGAATGAACAGCCATGTTCTTTGTAGATAGTTACACTTCTTTCTTCTCCAGCAAGCCAGACGTGTTCTCTAATCCTATATTCTCCTTTTACACCTGGAATAGCTGCCCAGACGCTTTTAACATATGGTATTCTTTTAATCAATTCCTCGGCAAGAGGCCTGAGATCAAACGGGTCCATATCAAGAGGTGTCCTTATCAGTGCAATGTCTCCTATAAACTCAACTCTTTTCCATATTCTTGCAGCGAAATCATCACCCATTGTTTCTTTTGCTATTTTCTTCAGCAGTGCTCCACGTGTCATTTTCCTCTTCCCAAGTACCATTCACAATGATCTCTAATAACGCAATGTAAGCACTCCGGTGATCTAGCCTTGCAAGTTCTCCTACCATGAGTTATCAAAAGTAAATGCAGGTGGAGATAGTGATCCGGCGAGGTATTCATCATCCAAAATCTTCTGCACGCCTCGTAATTTTTGTTCTTCACAAATCCTAGGCGAATAGTTATTCTCATTATGTGGGTGTCCACGGGAAAAGTTGGAACACCATACTTCATTAATAATACAACATCGGCTGTTTTAGAGCCGATCCCGGGGAGATCCATGAGATATCTTCTTGCTTCTTCATAGCTTCCTTTTCTAATCTGCTCTATTAGCAATTGCTCAATGTTATTTGATTTAAAAGCAGTTGCTAATTCAATAATCTTCCTGGATCTCTGATGTTGCATTCCGGCGATTTTAATTAGTTCAGCTAGCTTTTGTTCGTTAATATTTAGAATTTTCTCGGGCGTTATTGATCCAAGCGCGTTTAAAAGATTATTGAATGCTCTCCAGGCATTGTAATCACTGGTATTTTGACTCAGTATAACCGCTACTATGAATTCAAATAAATCTCGATTCAGTAGTCTAGGTGCAATGTATTCTTCATCCTTGAGCTTGTATTTTCTCGATAGTTTCTCGTAGATTTCATCACCAATCAAAAACAACCCCCGTTATACGAGTAATAGAATTTACTTTCCACAGTATTTCATGTAGTACGCAAGGTTAATGAATAAATTACTAATTCGCGAACACCGTGAAATAAGCTATACTATAGTGTTTTAAATAATAGTTCACGGATACGCTCGTTCCCTGAAGCGTGGGAAAGGTATTGCCTCCCTTATGTGGTCTAATCCAGCAACCCACATGACAGTTCTTTCCACGC
Source organism: Thermoproteota archaeon (assembly GCA_030550615.1). GTDB lineage: Archaea > Thermoproteota > Thermoprotei_A > Sulfolobales > Desulfurococcaceae > UBA285. The sequence continues at coordinate 2,597 of JAUQPA010000007.1, forward strand.
CTAAGCCGAATCCACTGTGAGGAACGCTCCCATATTTTCGAAGATCCAAGTACCATTTATAATCCTCGGGATTTAAACCCTGTTCTATTAATCTACGATATAGTGTATCGTAGTCTTCTTCGCGTTCTCCCCCACCTATTATTTCACCATATCCTTCGGGTGCTAGCAGATCAAATCCTAAAACTACTTCGGGCCTCGATCTATCTAATTTCATGTAGAAGCTTTTTATTTGCCTAGGGAAGTGAGTTAGAAATACTGGTGTATCAAATTCTAGTGTTAGTGCTTTTTCCTCGTCCGCGCCAAGATCATCCCCCCAGTGAATGCTTAATCCTTTTTTCTGGAGTATTTCTATTGCTTCATCATATTTTAGTCTAGGATAAGGCGTGATTGTTGCTTTTTTCAATATTTCGATGTTCCTGCCTAGATCTATTAATTCGCTCTTTCTTTCCTCAAGTACTTTCTCCACGATATATGATACTAGTTCCTCAGCTACACGCATCATATCATCCATGTGATACCATGCGGCTTCAGGCTCGAGGTGCCAGTATTCTGCTAAATGTCTCCTCGTCCTAGATTTCTCTGCTCGAAAACTTGGAGTCAAGCTGAAGACTTTCTCGAGTACATATATTAATGCCTCGAGATACAATTGTGCACTTTGACTTAGGTATGCTTTGGAGCCAAAGTAATCTACTGGAAACAGGGTTGCACCACCTTCGCACGCAGATGCTGTGATAATAGGTGGCGTGACTTCCCACCATCCGTTGTTTATAAAGTATTCCCTTCCAGCTTTGAGAACAGTGTGTTTTATTTTGAATATCTTAGCGTACTTGGGACTTCTGATCCACAGGTGTCTATTGTCAAGTAAATACTCAATGCCTTCACCGCCTTTAATTGGAAAATCCCGACTATATCCAATGATCGCGAAATTATCGGCTTCTATTTCGTATCCTCCAGGTGCTTTATCTGATTTTTTCACGGTACCACATGCGATAACGCTAGCTTCTAATCCAATGTTTTTTAATTCATCTACCAATGCATCGCCGAGCTTCGAAGCATCAACTACTACTTGTATTACACCAGATGAATCTCTTACTCTAACAAACGCTTTTCTTCCAACGACACTTCTCCTATAGATCCATCCGCGAACACAGACTCTTCTAGCGACGTATTCGTCGCTCATAATGCTTTGAATATAGCTAATTTCCATGTAGCTCATGCCCCGTGGTATCTTTATATAATTAGAGCCCATGAATAACTTTAATATTTTATTATTACAGGCTATATTCATTTATTCATAAAATTAGGGGATTGAATGAAAATATAGAAAAATAAGCTCCGTAGTACTTTCTCTTCCTCGCGCCCACCCGGCACCTTATTTCATATTTAATTTAAGAGATTTTCACCGCGAAGAAGGAAACGTTCCAAGTGAATTTGCTAAAAGAGTTTACGCGATGAAACTAAGGTAGTTTTCTCGCCATAACATAAGCATCTTCGCCGTCTAAATAGTAGTTTTTCTCCACCTTAACTTTCCTGTAACCTAGTTTTTCATATAGGCTTATGGCTGGTGTATTTGAAACACGTACTTCTAAGTACGTCTCGTTGCATTTATATTCTTCATACATTGTTTTCATCGCGTAAGCCATTAACGCGTAACCAAGTCCACGTTTCCTATGGTTTTCGAGTACAGCAATACTCACTACGTGCCCGCTTCTAACTAAGAAAAGCTTGAAGAATCCTGGTTTTACTTCAACTCTGTTCATAATGTACCCAACTATTTCCCCATCGGGAGCTTCTGCCACGTAGAAAGCTTTGCCCCAGTGTTCCAGTAGATCTTCATAGAATGACCGGGGGTAGTGCTCCGGGAGAGAAACCATATTTATACTTATTACTTTATCGATATCACTTGAAGTAGCGTTTCTTATTCTATATCCCTGAGCTTTCTCGGCTAGTTTTCTCTGCGCCTCTTCAAATATGTTGTAGACATTTATTTCCTCCATAAATACCCCTTGTTTACTTATATGAGACGGGGATATATTATGAAAGCTTCGGAAAATTCGATGACCGAGCATCTTGGTGCGTATGTTTATCAACCATTGTCGGGTAAGAAGATTATCCTGGGCGTCACAGGTTCATCTTCGGTTTATAGATCCATTGATTTAGCGAGAAGACTTATTAGAATGGGTGCGAGCATTAAAGTAATTATGACTAAGTCCTCAACTAAGTTCGTGGGGCCGGATTTATTCCACTGGGCTACTGGAAATAAACCATATATTGAAATGACTGGTGAAACAGAGCACATAGATCTCGCTCGTTGGGCTGATGCCATGGTTATTGCTCCTTCAACACTTAACACTATGAGTAAGATAGCTTATGGGGTTCTCGATGAACTATTGCCATTGACTGCTGTTACAATGCTTGGAGATAATAAAAAAACTATCATTGTTCCAGCAATGAACATGAGGTTATTGAATTCGCCTCAATATAGAAGAGTACACGATCTCCTCAGGGAGCAGGGGGCAATATTAATTCCACCTTTGATAGAGGAAGATAAAGCAAAATACCCTCCTATAGATGACTTATCGCATTGCATAGATGCTATTGTAAACAGGGGAAGAGACCTGGAGGGGTTAAAGATACTTGTTACAGCTGGTGCTACACGCGAATACATAGATCCCGTAAGGGTGATAACTAACAAGAGCTCGGGATTGATGGGAATTTTAATTGCAAGAGAAGCAGCGTGTAGAGGAGCTGATGTTACACTTGTTCATGGTGCTTTAAACTTTAATCCACCGTATCTTGTCCAAAAGATAAGAGTTGAAACCACCATCGACATGGTTAACGTAGTTAAGGATTTAACTGAAAACATCGAGTACGATATTGCATTGTTTTCAGCGGCTCCTGCAGATTATAAACCTCTGAATGTATCTGAAACAAAAATACAAACTAGGAGAGATCCGAGACTAACGATTGAGCTTGAAGCAACCCCCAAAGTAATTAAGAATATGGTTAAAAAACCTAGGGTATTAGTGGGCTTCGCAGCCGAAACAGTATCCGGGGAGGAATTAATAAAGAGAGCTAATGAAAAATTAAAAGACTATGAATTAGACATAGTAGTTGCAAACAACGTCTTATCAGATATAGCTGGGTTTGGTAAGGAATTTCTGGATGCGTATGTAATTGGAAACAATAAAATAATTGCGAAAGGAATTCTAACAAAGTACGAAATAGCTAGATTACTCCTAGATCACGCTTTAGAATACTTGAAGCGCAAAATTCATTAATTAATTCGCGAAATTGCTCTAAATACCTCCATTGGGGAACCGAAAACCTCGTAAAACTTGTCACCATATTTCTTCCTAGTTGTCTCCATGAATTTTCTTATGGTTAACAGGACTTTATCATCAAGCGGCATATCCAGGGGTTGCGGGTAGTAGTAATCTAATCCCTTAAGAAGACCTGTAGCAAAATACCATATTAACTTTTCAACTTTTCTTCCCTTAACTGGCGCAATTGAAACTCCACTTGAACTAAATGATGTATAGATCACGTAGATTTCGTCAATCGGAATTTTCCTATTTAATAATTCCTTGTTGAAATATTTATCTAAATCAACTACTTCATATCCATGTCTAGTTCTACTAGTAGATTGCACTTTTACATCGTATAAGTCTCTTACTCTTGGATCAAAAACCAACACACGTGTTCCGGTCACAACATGTAATACTTCATCAACTAGTTTAACTACAGTATTTTCCGTGGAATATATTCTATAACCATGACTAAGTGCAATAGAAGATAGTGTGCTCTTGCCGGTGTGTGGGAAACCCAGGACCAGGACGTTTTTCTCACTAAACTCCATCGAAACAGAATCTGTCAACATAATGTATCCTTCTTTAGCTAAGCTACGTGCAAGAACTTGAGTTAAAAAGAAAACCGGGGATTCGTTTTCATATGCTCTGGGGTAATCCCCGCTAACAACATATATGTCCGGGGCATTGCTTGAGTAACTAGCGGAGAGAACAGTGAATTCTTCTCCACTAATCCAGTAAATTACAGCTGCAATATTTGAGCAATCACCTATAGATAAAGGCGGCAGGTATCTTCTGCTAAAATCCGAGTTCAGGGATTCAAATAATTCCTTCGGTTCACGGGTCCTTATTTCTATACATGTATTTTCAATTTTCAGCCTAAGCATCAATAACCCTTGTTTAAACCAATGTTCTCTTGGAATATAAATGCTGTTGACACAGGTAAAATATAAAAGGGGTTTAATAAATAACCGAAATTGGTGTTGACACGTGGCAAATACTTTAAACCATAATAGAATAGAGTTCATTAAAAACATATTAAAAGAAATACATAGAGGAACAAGCTTATCTCAAATAAAAGAGAAATATAAAGATGAATTAAGCAAAATAACTCCAATCGAAATACTTATGGCTGAACAAGAACTCCTCAAGGAAGGAGTACAGGTTCAAGAAATACTAGGTTTATGCGATCTACACGTCGCGCTCTTCCGTGAATCATTACAAGGAAGAGAACTACAAGGGCTCAGGAAAGGTCATCCATTAGATTTATTAATTAGAGAAAATGAATGGATATTGAAAAAAGCTGAAGTTCTCGGATTATATGCATATACGTTATTAAATACATCAAGCGAGGAAAAAGTAACACAATTAGTTAAGGAAATTACACAAACATTAATGGAATTGAAGAAGATAAGAATTCACTATAGGAAAGTACAAATGTTGATCTTCCCATATCTCGAACGAATGGGTGTTATTGCCATACCGCGGGTTATGTGGGGTCGTGAAGACGATATTCTCGTGAAGCTAAGATCTTTAATAATAGATATTCAGAAAGATCCCATGATAAATGATATAGGAAAACTTCATGAGTTCGCAAAGAAGGTTATTGAGCTTTCGCGTGATATAAGTGAACTAGTATTCAGAGAGAACAAAATACTGTACCCAGCAGTATATGTATTACTCCCCGAAGGAGCATGGGTAGTGATATCCGAGATAGCTAATGAAATTGGTTACATTGTCGAAATAGATCAAACGGAGTGGAAAACCGATGCAAAACCGATTTATCCATATGAATGGAGGCCTTTAATCGATAAAGAGCAAATCGAGAAGCTACCTGGCGAATTCAAGCAATTATTAAGCCAGGTAACTAACGTAGATGATTACAGCGTTAAACGCGAAGGAGACATTGAGTTCAGTACTGGTTTTCTAAATCCCGAGGAGATCGAAGGTATCTTCAAACATCTCCCCCTCGAATTAACTTACGCAGACATAAATGACAGGGTAAGATTCTATACCGAGAGCGAACTCACAGAAGGCTTCGTGAGAACAAAGACAATCATCGGCAGAAGAATACCTTACTGTCATCCTCCAAGACTCGAGAAATACGTGATGCTTAACGTTGAGGCAATCAAACAAGGTAAATTTGAATACAGAGAGTTCTGGACAATGCTGGGCGATAGAGTTATAAGAGTAACTATTGCGCCGGTGAAAAACAAAGAAGGAAAATTACTGGGTGTACTCGAAATAGTTGAAGATTTAACCGATGTTGTAAAGAACCCCGAGGAGATTAGAAAGAAGATAATGGTGTTGTAAGATTTGAAAAGCGTTTTCGAACTAGCTTCAAAACACGTAGAGCCATCTATTAAAAGAAGCCTGGTAGAATCGCTTCTAAGACGTGGAGTGTCAAGATCAATAGTTGCGAAATGTCTAGGAATATCACCATCCCTCATCACTAGGTACGCAAGAAAAGAACGTGGCTTACATGACTTAACTACAGTCTCGGACTTAGCGTCAAAAATCGAGAATTTAGCTGAGAGGATCGTAAAAGAGGGGTTGTGTGGAGAACACGTTTATCACGAGGTGATAAAATTAACACTATACGCCTTATCTAAGAAGTATGCTTGTGGAATACACTATTCAATGGATAAATCAATTAATCCAGCTAGATGCCGTATCTGCCCCGAATTATTTAGAAATATCAGTTAATTCGAGTGTTAATTTTGATGTAGAAAGCTCTTCGAGGCGTCTCAATATATGTTTAATTGCCTCTTGTAAAACAGCATTGTTGTCGTATTCGCGAAGTATTTTTTCAAGGGCTTCTCGTGGTTTTGTTTTCATTTCCTTAGTTTTTTCAATCATGTAGGGTATTGCCCGAACAACGTTATCTACTATTGTAATACTAGCCGCTCTAGCTGTTCTGGATAACGGGTTCAGATCTATGGCGATCACTGTTTTCCCCATTTTACGTAACGCCTCAGTTCTATCACCATCTTCTAAAGGTACTAGTACAACGTCAGCTATTAGTATCCCTCGTGGACTAACGCGTCTTCTTTCACTGAATAACTCGGGTATGGTTGCAGAAGCATCATCTCCTGCTCCGAGAACTTCGCTTGCCCCATGCTCTCGAAGCCATTTAGCGATAGCTTCTTCCCTCTCGCGCGTTCTATAGAAAAGGTTCACCTCGATCTTAGCATTCGTAATCCTAGCTAATTCAACTACTTCACTTGGAACTAATGCAGCTGTATTCCCATTTACAGAAATAACGGGGTACTTAGCTAATAGAAGCGCGGCGGCAGCCGCCTCTATTGCTTTTTCAGCAAAAGGCTGAGTTTTCTCTCCAATTAGGTAGTCGAAGCATTCTCCTCGTCCATGCGCTATTAAACCTTCTTCTACTACCAGTTTTCTTCTAAATCCTTCAACAAGTTTTTCTCTTATAAGCAAACTAGTTCTTCTGGGGTGATTTAGTGGAATATGCAACCGTAACACCAATTTGCGATATAGTTGTTGAATAGGTTTTTAACTTTCTAGTCTTTAAATACTCGGATACCTCGCCGGCAAATTCCTTTTCAACCCATATTACTAAAGCTGATTTTTTTAAATAGTAGTTGATTACCCCTCTAGTATTTCTCAATAAGTCATCCACGTAGCTGTAATTGAACAATTTACGTGTAAACGTTTTCGAGTACTCAAAGAACATTGAAATATCCTCTGTTTCAATGATCTCTCTGAGTAGTTTTCCACCTAGTTCTAAGATTTCATTATTCATTCTACTTAACATCAATGGAGTAGATTCGGTTGGACCTAAGGTTGTTACTAATAGATTCACTTGCTCTTTCGGTATAATTCTATAAGCATACCCGATGCCCGGGGCCCCTGGTTTTATTCGCACTGCTAATCCCCCTGTGTACTCTGCTATCACGTCTCCTAAGCCTGTTCTATTCTCTACTTCTAGACTATGTGCTTTTTGCAAAGCTTTCAGCGATGATCTGCCGGCCAATAGGTATGATCCAAGCGAGGCTGCGATCAGAACACCAGCCGATACACCAAATCCTAGGCCGAGATCCACCGGGGAAAGAATTCTTGTCTCCGCACTTACACCGGCATCCATGCATATTTTTCTGGCTAGATCTCCAAATACCTCGCGTTCATTAAGTACAACTCTGCATAGACCTCGATTAACAGCAGCTTTCATATAGAGAGCTAAGTTCAAACCTATTCCCATACTACCTGATTCAACCGGGCTACTTGAGTAGTATGGAATCCATATACCTGATACATGTAGTGGAATAATTATTTGCAAATAGACACCAAGAAAAAACTCTACATGTATTTCGATATGAGGTATGGTAGTAGCTGCCATCCATGACTAAATATCCCTAAGGAACCCTTAGCGCATTCTCTCTCAGTGAATTTATCGACATTATCAGGAGTTATCCCCGGTACATAGAAAGCTACTGGAACAGGGTCATCCGTGTGGGATTTCCTGGAGGGTGGAGTAGCGTGATCAGCTGTAATTATCAATGCGTATTTATCAAGGTAGTCAAGCAGGCTTTGAACATAATACTTATCTATTTCTTCGATTCTCTGTTTCTTCAACTCCAGTTTTCCATCATGCCCCGGTTCATCTGGACCCTTTAAATGAACATACACTATATCATGTTCTTCGAGAGCTTTCAACGTTGCTTCTAATCGTTTTTCATAATCTGATTTCGGATCCCCCGTGGGCGGATCCATGGTAATTACATCGGCTCCAAAAGCTCTTCCAATTCCAATTTCAACCGGCATTTCAGCTAAAATTGCGAACTTACAGTTGTATTTAACTCCGAGTGGAGTAGCTTTTGGCAAGCTTCCACCAGCATCCCTGAGGAGCAGGGCGTTTGCAGGAAGTAATTTGTTCTTCGTTCTCTCTTTGTTTACTGGGTGATTAACCAGTATGTTCAATGCTTTCTCGAAGAATACATTTGCTAGTTCCGCTGTTATTTTAGATTCTTCGCTATCATCGAGTGGAACAATGTTTTCAACATATGGTTTGGGATTATCAACAGCAATGCTTGTTAAACCTTTTCTAACGTATGCGGGATCATTATTACTAACCACGGGGGATAATTTTCTACTTCTACTACCTATAATGACAACTGCTCTATGCCCTATGGTTGCAGCAACTTTTGCATATCCGTCATGAACGCCGAGATCTAGGTTGTTTAACGCCCTAGCTAATTCTCTAGCTTCAAATGTGGATAGGTTCCTGCCAACTCTTCTGTCAATTATCCTACGACTCAACGGATCTATTGTCGCGAAATTAGCTCTAAAAGCAACTTCATATCCTTCCCTAATATCTAAACCAGCTCCAAGTGCTTCTAGGGGTCCTCTTCCAGTGTATACCTCGCGAGGATCATATCCAAGTATAGAAATAACTGCTTCATCGCTTTCAGGTGCAACGCCTTTACCAACAGTGTACATTAATCCGCATACACCTTTTCTCGCTAATTCATCTAGCCCGGGTTTTTCAGCTAATTCTAGAGTTGTTACATCGTCACTGAAGCTATCTGACATTCCATCTATTACTAAATATATCAACTTATACTTCATAACATCACCTGGTTCATACTTATTGCTATTAAATATTTATAATAGTTCATCACTAAAATTACTACAAAGTCGAGAAGCTACAAAGTGAACAGAATACATGGTGATCGAGCAAGTGTCATACGCTGTAGTGGTAAAAGACTTGTACAAGATCTATGGAAAAAGCTCAGTAGCGTTAAATGGATTAACTTTCTCAGTTAACCAAGGTGAAATATACGCACTAATAGGTCCAAATGGCAGTGGAAAAACTACAACACTCAGAATAATTGCAACACTAATTAAACCAACGAGAGGCATAGTTGAAGTATATGGAGTTAACGTTGTTAAAGATCCTCTAAAAGTGAGATCCTTCATAAATTACCTACCCGAGGAAGCTGGTGCATATAGAGACCTATCCGGCGAAGACTTTGTGAAGTTCATGCTTTCAATGAGGTATAAGGAGCCTGATTTAGAGAAAGCAGTAGAGGAAGCTATAAGTATAAGTGGTTTAGGTAGAGATCTCAAGCGCCCGGTTAGAACATATAGTAAGGGAATGAAAAGAACGCTTGCATTGAGTGTGGTTTTGGCAAGTAAACCGAAACTACTTATACTGGATGAACCCACTGCCGGATTAGATGTTGAAAAAGCTCTATTCGTGAGGGAGCTAATTAAAAAGTACAATAGAGAACACGGAATAACCGTGTTACTAAGTAGTCATAACATGCTAGAAGTCGAGTACCTAGCCCATAGAGTTGGTATAATATACAGAGGAAAACTCATAGGAGAAGGTAGTCCAAGGGAAATAAAAGAATCTCTGAATGCCGAAAACCTCGAGGAGGCATTTGTAAAGTTGAAAACAAGGGTGTAATTCATGATTTTATCTCAATTAATTAAAAGAGAGATAAAAGCATTTCTCAAGAATCCCGGCTTCATAATATCAATGGTAATACTCTTCGCTTTTTACGCCGCCATGGGCAGCATAATGCGGAGAAGCGTGGAGGAAACCCAGCAGATAATTCTTCAATCCAACATAGGATTAGTTGTAGAAGATGATTCTTTACTCACACGTGAACTAGTTAAAGCAATTAACGAAACGCTAGATGGACGTTTGAGAACCTATTCTTCTTTAATAGAAGCAGTGGAGAACACCGGCATAGGTGTTCTAATTCCACATGGTTTCACAGCAAACATCACTAGTAATTCAACAACAGTATATTTAGCGAGCATGATTAAAATCGATTCACCGTCAACAACGATTATTCAGGCTAAATCAGGTATATTAAGTCAGCTTGGAACACTTATTGAACATATCCTACCATACGTAGTGAGTAGAGTTTATGGATACGAGGTGCAGAGAGAAATCGCAGTATACATACGTGGATCAGCGCTGTTCTATGGAAAACAAGTTGATGCAACTCTCCTAATGGGTTTTCTAACTTTAATAACAATGTTGCCTTTATTCGTAGGAATACTGGTTGGAACTAATGCAGGTTACGCGGCTCAATTAGTTGCCTATGAAAAACTTGAGAAAGCATTTGAAATGCTGCTTGCTCAACCTATAAAAAGAAGCAGCATAGTTATAGCGAAGATCATAGGAGCATCTGTAGCTACGATAATTTACTCCATTGTCTTCTTAGCTAGCATGTTCACATTGGCAATGGGATCTCTGCCAACCAGTATTCAATCCATAAATAGTGATGGATTGAATAGCTTGATTGAGCAGCTCTCAAATCAACTTGGAGTAGATGTAGCATTTAACTTCGTCGTCTCAATTGCTATCACATTGGTTCTCGGTTTAATTGAAAGCGGATCTCTAGGGATTATACTTGGATCCCTAGCATCAGACGAGAGAACAGCTGGTTTATTAATCACACCGGTTATGTTCCTCTACATAGGTTTAGCACTCGTGTTTACGTTCATTGGATTCCAAGTAAATGTTGTTACATCAATTATATCCGGTATTATAGTACTACCACTACCTGTTGTTTACATATTATCTTTGATATCAGGAGAAACAACGTACATAGCGGTATCATTGCTTTCAACTATATCAACCTGCATAGTGTTCATGGCAATAGCGGTGTTCTTATTCAATAGGGATATAGTTGTATTAGGACTCAGAGTAAGAATTAGAAAGGAACAATAAATTAGGAAGCACCTAATTACCCCAAGCCCAATTAAAAATCGAGCATGATTCAGGAAAACAAAGATAAAGTGATGAAATCAAATAATGTAAATTTACATAAGAATTGAACTCCATGGTTATTAAGTTTCCAGAGTTAATGTATTATTCTTTTATTAATGATGCTAGTTGCTTGAATCTCCAAGAATAATTTCTCATATACTATGTGGAGGCGTGTCTAAGACGTAGTTGTGATCTTCGAATGATAGCGTAACTGTAAATGCAAGAAGTGACTTCAATTGATTAAGTATGACTGGGTTGTCTAGTAAAACACATCACTAAAGTCAGTACTCGGATCTCTAGCTATCTTCTAGATATGCTATTATATTTCAATGAAAACTGACTATTTTCGAACTAGTAAATAATCTTAGGTGAGGGAGAAAAAGTAGACTTTTTGTCCTTATTTATCCACAGCTATGTGTTTCAGACAAAGACGATTTCTGAAGAGCCCCTTGGTAGTAGGAAAAACCTCAAAGCTTATTGTAGTTAGCTGCATTCTAAAATGCAGAAGATGCTTGGATGGGCGTTTTAAGGCTGAACTTCGATGAGCTCTTCATTTCTGTTGAGATAAGGAACATGGTAACAGAGGAAGCTCAACAATCTATCGAGAAAAGCGCTTGAGTAGTAGATAAGGTTAATTTTCCATACTCGAGGATGGAATCCAGAGAGTATTGAATGTCTACATGTAATGTTTTCCGTTTGAAACTTTAAAATCCTTGGCAACAAACGAACTAATATGGTCAGACCTGGGGTTGCTGATCCATGTTTTCCAAGTTAACGTTGGGAAAACATTTCACCTTTTTCTTAGCATTGACAATCTCTATAAGCATAGGGTTAAACACCATCTTTCCAATGGTCTTGAAGAGCGAACACTCTTATCATAGCTACAGCTGGGCTTCAAGCATCGTTAGAGAGTACTTGAATGCCCGCCCAATACCATCCTTCGTGGAGAAAACTATTCCTTCAAACCTTCCCGAAGTGTTCAGGGATGGAGTGAAGCTCGCATACCTTATCGCGACAGATGGGATTGTCCTGCTCAAGAACAATAATACCCTGCCGCTGAATATAGGGGAACGAGTGGCTGTCTTCGGCTCTGCTCAACACTGGTCGTGGAACTATCATTGTGGAGGCTCGTCTTTCGTTAAACTCCCCGAAGAAAGGGTTGTAACTTTGCTTGAGGGATTGATTAACGCGGGCTTCAGTGTTGACCAGGAGATAGTAAAGAAGTACTTGTCCGCGGGAGGAAGGGATGTCTCTTTTACAGAGGATGAGATGTATTATTTCTCCCGCAGAAACGAGGTAGCAGTAGTAGTGATTGGGAGATCCACCACTGAGGGCAAGGATATGAGCGAAGGCGGCTACTACTTGAGTCAAAGCGAGCTCGATCTAATAGATTTGGTGTCGAGGTATTTTAAAAAGACAATAATAGTTCTCAACACACCGGGTCCGGTCGACGTGAGCTGGGATAACCCTCGCATCGGCGCGATCTTGTGGGTTGGATATCCGGGAGAACAGGGAGGAAATGCTGTTGCAGCGTTAATGCTTGGACTAACGTCGCCTAGCGGGAAGACAGTTGACACGTGGGCGTGGAGCTTAGATGACTATCCCTCCACTAGTTATTTCGGAAAGTTCACTGCAATATATTGGGAGGATGTTTACGTTGGATACAGGTTTTTCTATACTTTCAACGTGACGGTTGCCTACCCATTTGGATACGGATTATCGTATACTAGGTTTAACATAACCGTGGGAAACATAACCCTTGAAAAAACCATTGTTAGGATCGAGGTCGTGGTTAAGAATGTAGGAGAAAAGCCAGGCAGAGAAGTTGTGCAAGTTTACGTCAGCAAGCCCGATGGAAGGGTTGAAAAACCCTTGAAGGAACTGGTAGCATTCGCTAAAACGGATGTATTGAAACCCGGGGAAGCACAGAAGATCATTATGTCCTTCGACGTTAGGGAGTTGAAATCGTATGATGAGTCAGAGGAAGCATGGATCTTGGACCCCGGCGATTACGTTATCATGGTTGGAACATCCTCTAGAGATACGCGCCCAGCAGCAATCCTCACTCTTAACCATCTCGTAGTGGTCGAGAAAGTCCTTAACAGGATGCATGCGCCATCGTTCACCAGATTAAATAAGACACTGGGCAGCGTGGCGACTACAGCGCAGAGCAATTATACAGGGGTCCCTAGGCTTATCATCGACCCAGGAGTTATTGAAACCACTTATAAGACGCTCCCTACCCAAGCAATAAACTCCCCACCTGTGATTCCACCCTCGAACATTTCAAAATTCATAACGCTTAGGGATGTATGGCTTGGAAGGAGTACGCTTACCGAACTAGTAGCACAACTATCGATCGAGGAAATGGTCAATCTCACAATAGGCTTGAGAGGAAACCCCTTTTACGAAATACCTGAACTCACCCATGCCGATGGTCCAAACGGGTTGAGAGACGGGCCTACGCCGAATCCTGGAGGAGTCGCATACCCGATAGCACCTCTTCTAGCATCTACTTGGGACGTCGAGCTCGCGTTCGTATATGGTCTACAGATAGGGAGAGAAATGTTGGAAAACGGTATAATTCTGTGGCTTGGACCTGGAGTCAATATTCACAGAAACCCGTTAGGAGGAAGGAATGCCGAGTACTATTCCGAAGACCCTGTTCTAACCGGGGTTATCGGTGCTGCAGTTGTGAGAGGAGTTCAAAGCAACCACGGGGTTGGAGCAGTAGTCAAGCACTTTGTAGGGAACGAGCAGGAATTCAACAGGTTTAATGTAGACTCTATAATATCCGAGCGGGCGTTGAGAGAAATTTACCTGAGGCCTTTCGAGATCATCGTGAAGACGGCCGATCCCTGGGCGGTGATGACGTCTTATAACAAGGTTAACGGTATATACACTGGTAATGACCCGAATCTGATACAAGGGATTCTGAGGTACGAGTGGGGATTCAAAGGTTTCGTGATGACAGACTGGGGTTCAGGAAGCTACAACTACCGGGCTTACTATGCGGGAAATGATGTCCTCATGCCTTATTACCCGGAGGGATATTCCTCGGTGCTTTCACAGGTTAAAGACGCCCTTAACAGAGGAGAGATTTCAATAGGGTATCTCCAGAGAAGCTTGATCAATATTCTCAATGTCACTATGAGATCTAGGGCTTTTGCCATAATGCTTGGCATGGATCAATCCAAAGTATACGTGTACACCCCACCCTCAGAATTCATAAGCATCCAGAAGAAGATGATCCCCCTCGAGGAGACTAAGACCTCAATTGTAACGACTACTATAATGTATGGAGAAGAGACAACGATTACAACATTCCAGTTCACTGAAAAAGCTGGGCAGAAATCACTGTTCATCCCGGTTCTCGCAGGAGGTGCAGTGGCCCTAGTTCTAATCTCTATATGGTTAGTTAGAAAAAAAACGTTAACTAAGCATGCTTAAATGTGAAAGCTCCTCGGGAATCCCTTTGTAATTAGCGATCTCCCTGAAAACTAGTGCGCTGGGCCGCAGGTATCTCTTCTTACTCTTAAAATCAACCTCCACTAGCCCGAATCTCTGTCTGAACCCCTGAGCCCACTCGTAGTTATCGATTAAACTCCAATGGAGGTATCCCTTGACCGGCACCCCCTCGCCGAGTGCTTTGATAACAGCGTGGACATGGCTTACAAGGAACGATGATCTAATTCTATCCATCTTATCCGAGACACCGTTCTCGGTGACGATGATGTCCAAGTCTTCGTAACGTTTATGGATCTCCTTCAACAGGAAATATAGGCCTTCTGGGTAAACCTCCCAGCCGAAGTCGCTGCACGGTCTTCCAGCCCTGCTTATTCCCTGTGGAGTACACAGGAAACCATAGCCCTGCTGAGCTACAGGATTCTTTCCGGCAAGTTGGAAGACCACCCGGCTATAATAGTTTACGCCTATCCAGTCTACATGTTTTTCTAAGTCCTTTCTCAATACCGGGTTTCTAGCAGAATATCCCTTCACAACCATGTCTATGAACTCATAAACTCCCCCAGATTTTATTGCTTCGAGAAACCCACTTTCCTTCCCCAATTCCTCAAACCATGGGAAGGCGTAGATTAGTCCAACAGGTTTTCTAGCATACTTTTTTATATTGTCGTAGGCTCTGGCATGCGCGTGTATTAGGTTCCTCTTAGCCTTCTCGGCTGCTTCGAAACTCAAGTAGCCGGGTGGAAAACCTCCCTTGACAAACATGTATCCCTGCTCGTATATAACGTTGGGCTCGTTCATGGTGCTCCACATGTCAGCCAGGTCGCTGAACTTCCACGCCAAGTATGCAGAGTATTTCACAAACTCCACAACTGTTTTCTCGTCGAGCCACCCCGATGGTGCCCTATCGGGTCCCAGCTTTCTCACTTTAACTGGATCGTGTAGCCAAATGGGCAGGGGCCAGTGGTATGCATTGATGATTAGTCTCCCACCTCTTTCAACCCAGTCTGTAAATATTCTCCTGTAGTGCTCTACAGCTTGACTATGCGCAAGCCTGTCAAGCTTCTCAAGGGCTTTTTCGTCTACATCGATTGAAGTAATGTTGCCTTCTTCATCGCGGTCCACAATGACTTCTATTTCAAAAGTTGGTTTTGGAAAGATCCTGCTCCACTCGACACCTAATCGCAGTGTGTTCATACCGAGCGATTCTGCTAGGTCGTGGTCTTGCTTAAAGAGAACCCAGTACCCGGGACCCTCTTCCGGAAGATCACCGCTTACTATTCCAGCTGATATGTTCTCGGGATCGTGAACCCATATCCACCAGTCATTGTTTGGGTCTTCGGAACCTGGGAAACCCTGTTCGAATTGAAATGGTGATAGGGAACTCCCAATCATGAAGTCTTTTGGCAATTTCAATTATTTTCACCTTAATGGTCGTTTTAATAGATCTATGATCCATATTATATATCCAATATTTATATCTAATATTATGTTTATTAACCTGACCAGGTTATTTAAAATATATAAGGGGGGATATAACTGTGAGTAAGTTAAAATTTGTAATAATCGTGTTAATAACTCTCGTATTCTACACATCAGTTGCCAACTCACTCACACTCTATCAGATAAAGGATATTGCATCAAGTCCCAAAGGTGGTGATGTCCTTCTTAAATGGGTTCCGGGAGGATTCTGGTCGCCCCCCTACGTGGACGAGAATGGTGTAACGCGGCAGGAGTGTACGTGGCCCGGTATCATGGTTACAAGAGATGATGGAACAACGCTTTGGATCGAGCCAAACTTCTGGAATATTGTAGATGGTGTGGGCGAGAATTATTTCAGATTTATTAATTCAACAGATGAGTTTGCGTTCTACGTTAAGCTGGAGAATGTGACCACTCAATGGGGAGGAGTTGGCTGGGCAACTCCTGGCGTAGTAATAGTAGGTAGGGCGCCACCTCAATTTGCTACTTTGCCCGTTGCGGGAGGTTATTCCTGGTTCTCGCTTCCCATGAGTGTGAACAAGTTTATACGTGACTACGAGGAGCTGTACATCAAGGTTAGCTACGAGCTCGTTAGAGCAGAGAACACCCTAGTAAGATACGGATTGCTACTATGGTTTGAAAACCCGGCAGGCAGCCCGCTGGCAGAAGTATATATTGCATTCCACGATGATTTCGGAGGATGGGCCGGCGATAAAACCATTGTGAAAACGATCTTTGTCCCGTTAATCGTAGATGGCCAATTACTTATAGGTCAGTTTGAAGTACAGCGAGCCCTCAGCGGAGGCGGGTGGGCGGCAATGGTCTTCTTGTTGAAGAACGCGGATTTAGTCAATAATACAGTAATACTTAATGTTAAACCATTTGTAGAAGTAGTATTTGAACAGATGACCACGTACTTCCAAGTACCAGCCAGCGATCTCGTGTGGAGTAACATCGTTGTGGCATCATACTCAGGTAGCAATGGGACGAGCTTCGAATTCGGTTGGATACTCCACGATGCGAGATTAATACAGCCTGAGCTGAGCCCTAAGATTATCGCTGTCACGATAACCGAATCTGTGACTACGACAAGGACTGTTACAAACCTCATATACGAAACCGAGACGATTACTGAGACAAAGACGAAAACTCAGTCATTGGTAACGACCACCACGGTAGCGACTACCGAGTACCAGACGGATTATACCATGACGGGCGTCGTCGGGATAGTGTTGCTGGTAATAGGTTTCATTGTAGGATGGTTTATGACTAGGAAAAAAACTTAGCTAAGGCGTTTCAATCCCTAAATGTATTTTTTCAACCCTCATGTTAAGCCTTGCGAACATTTCCACCATCTCCTGGTACGGTTCATCATCTATTTTCACTAATCCGTAGTTGCTGTTTTCCCCATCGAACCTACCTTCTTTCGGCTGGTCGAAGTACTGGAACCAGTGGTATCCGATGACGTATGGTAGTTTGATCAACCCGGATACAAAGTTATATGTTAAGTTAGCCCTCCCGGATTGAGTGTTAACCGTTAGACCAGCCCCCTTTGTATTGGGTAGCCCGGAGTCCATGGCTCTGTACGAGAACTCTGTGACCATGATTGGTTTTCCCGTTAGCTGGAACAGCTCTGTTAAGGCAAGCGTAGGAGGAGATGCGTAATTGTATATGTTGACGCTGATAACATCGACATACTTTGCCATTATCTTGAAAACCTCCCTCTCATATTCCGTTTTGGGAACTCCTGCTACCCTCACTCCGAGGATCAAGTGGTTGGGATCATACTTCTTAACTGCCTGCGTCGCAACGCTGAAGTATCTTTCGGCATACCTCCTGACGAATTCAACTCTGGCTTGGTACATCGTCGGAGTAGTTGGCAGCGGGCCAGTGTAGTTGAGCAGTTCATCAAAGCTGGTAAAGGATGCGCCCATCTCGTTGTTCAGCCGTATCAAGTCTCCCTTGTAAGCTTCCCTTATCACTTCGACAGCTACTCTCTTTCCAGGAGAAGTCGAGGGCATTTTGATGAAGTCGTCTAGCAAGTGGTTAGGAGACCTCCAGTCGGGGCCCCATCTCAGCTCGTTGTCGAGAAAGTATCCTAGTAGGAGAGAGTCATTGGACAAGGGGGCGCACATGAAGAACGCTTTAGTGTTAGCATATTCAGCGAAAGAGTCTGAGAAAATATCCGGCATTCTTCCGGTTTGCCAGTCGAACCCGTAGTCTCCGAGGATATTTAGGTTGATTGTGTAGGGAAGATATTTGAACAACTCCCTGGAGGACCAGGCACCCACAGTGTTGAACCCCCATCTTAAAAGCCTTGAAACAGTGACTTCAACCCATTTATCGATACTCCCATATCTCTTTAACACATTCACATAGTATGGGGAATACCCTAGCGCCGGAGAGTAGTCACCCATGTAGTCAACGTGGTTAACCCCCTTCGATATGAAAACATATCCCTCGGGATCAATGAACCAGTATGTTCCATTTATTTCCTCAACGCGGAAGAAACCTGTTGCTCTGCTCCTGAGTCCGAGCCAGCCTCCATACCTCGAATAGTAATCAGGGTAACCCACGAAGAACACCGAGGTCCAAGTCACATTAGAAGTCTTAGTGATAGTCTCAAATATAGTTACGGATATAGTCATAGTTATAGTCTTAGTTTCACGGACATGAGTTCCCCCAGTGGTATAGAAATTATAGTATAACCAGGCGTTGAATACAGTTGCTATCGCGATTAGAGTAATGACTGCTATGATAACCCTGCTTGTAGAGGGTTGTCGAGCCGTGGGCATAGCTTATTACCAAATAAATATAAATTAGACTAGGAAATTTAAACAAACTTTATAATATCTATAGTGAGCCATGTAAAAACATCTTCCCGACTTTAATAAACGTTTTTAAACCTTACATGGCTTAATATCAACACGAAAACTCTCCCTTGGTGACGAAATTGGTGATTGATGCGCACTTCACCAAGAATTTAATAGTACTTCTTATGGTACTCTTGATCACTCTTACCTCTTTACCAACATCAATAACTGAGAACATCGCTAATGCTCAAGAGTTTAGGCGCGAGGAAACAGTGTTCGTTACAGGTGCTCAGTGGACACCCCCCTCTACCTGGAATCCTATGTCGCCTTCTCAGACATGGGGAACATATAGCTTTGGCGGCTTCCTCTACCTGCCCTTGTTCCAATACGTTCCCGGGATCGACATGTGGATTCCTGTGATCGGCGAGAGCTTCGAAATGATAGACCCCTATACACTAAGGGTTCGTATTAGGAGTGAAGCAAGGTGGAGTGATGGTAAACCCATAACAGCGTATGATGTAGAATACACCTATAACTTGTCGATGCTCCTTGGCACCGGTCCAGCAGCGGGATCCCAAATGTACGTAAAGGGAGTCAAGGCGGTGAGTGACAAGGAGGTTGAATTCTATATTAACAATCAAACCCGAAACTACATCATGTTCCTATTCTACAGCCTCCAGCTCGCGCCTATTCCGAAGCATATTTACGAATATGTTTACTCTCAAATAGGCGACAATATAATCAGTTGGAGGAATTGCGGGGATGCCTGTAGCGACGTAATAAACCTTCCGCAAGTAGTCTCTGGACCCTATAGGCTGTACTATTTCGACGAGCTCAGAGTAGTTTATGTTAGGATAGATAACTGGTGGGGTAAAGCAATATTCGGACTTCCGTCCCCAAGGTACTTGATCCACAGAATTTACTTGAGCAACGAGCAGGTGATAGCGGATCTCATGCAGGGTAGTGTTGACTGGAGCGGTATATTCATACCGTATGTCTGGCAGCTTACCAGCTATGGGGTGGGAACGTACTATTCTAGACCACCATATTTCCGTCCAAATCAGATTCTAGTACTATATATCAATAATCGAGTTGAGTATCTACGCGACCCAGCCTTGAGGAAGGCTATAGCATATGCAATCGATTACGACGAGATCATCGAGAAAGCCTGGTACGGATACACTAGACAGGCTTCGATGTCGTTTATCTTTGAAATTTATCCTCAATTTAGTGTGTGGATAGACAAAGAGCTTGCTCAAAAGTACTGGGGTACTCCGGATGCCAAGGTGAGAACCAATAAAACGTATGCAAAAATGCTCTTAGATCAAGCGGGGTACATCGACCTTAATGGAGACGGTTACAGGGAACTCCCCAATGGGCAATCATTCAACATAACCATCATGGTTCCGTCAGGCTGGACTGATTGGATGATAGCAGCTGACCTAATAGCTGGAGATTTGAGGGAAATCGGAATAAATGCTCAGGCCTCTCCAATAGACTATGGCGCGTACTGGGGGTATCTCAGTTCGGGCACGTACACAGCTCTCCTAGGCTGGACATCTGCCCCCACTTTCTCACATCCATGGGATACTTACAGGTACTTGTTAGACCCGAGGATCACCCCGCCAGCCGGTAACTGGGGATGGTATAACAATACCGAGATAATTGAATTAATCGATGAATCATCTAAAGCCTTCTCCTTTGAAGAAAGAATGAAGTATTTCTCCCTTATACAGGAAATAATATACAGGGAGATTCCAGCAATACCCCTCGTCTATACAGTCCAATGGTACGAGTACTCAACTCTCTACTGGACGGGGTGGCCGAGCGAGTCCAACCCCTGGTGGACTGAAGTTGCGCCCTATAAGGAATACTCACTACCCCTATGGGTTTTGTTCGGCTTAGCTCCCAGGGGACAGACTCCGCCTGCTCTAACATGGGCTAGGTCAATAAGAGAAGGTGGTATTCTGATCCCGAATCTCTACCTTCTCCAAATGCTTGCCAACATTACTGGTGCAGAGTTTGAAATACCGACTGAAACCTCTCCAAGCACTATTACCGAGAATACTTCCACCGAAATGATCACCGAGATTTCCCCGGGTCAGGGGGTTCAAAGAGCGCCTGCTGCATCGACCCTATTCCTATTCATGATGATCGCTATAGCAGTCGTCACCATCGGAATCATAGTCGGAGTGAGAATATTGGTTAAAAAACGAGGGTAGGTAAGGAGAAATGCGCCCCCTTATTAAATACATCATAATGAAGGTTTTTTTCCTCATCATCACATACTTCGTAGCCCTCATCATCATGTTTATACTTCCCCGGGCAGTCCCTGGGAATCCCGTTCAACAACTAATAGCTGGCCTGAGCACGGGGGCAACCTCTCCGGAGCTTTTAAGCCAATATGAGCAAGCCCTTGTGCGGGCATTCGAACTCGACAAGCCTTGGCATGTCCAATTTTTAAACTTCATTATGAGAAGCTTCAGCGGCGACCTTGGGATCTCAGCGTCTTCCTACGGGGAAAGTGTTAGAGCGTTAATTGCAAGACATCTTCCCTGGACCCTTGTGTTACTTGTTCCCGCTAACATCGTCTCATGGTTCATTGGAAACTACATTGGAGCAATAGCTGGGTATAAGAGAGGGAGCGCCATGGAGAAGGCGTCAATACTGGTTGGCATAATCTTCTCTCAAATCCCCTACTACTGGCTTGCGATGACGCTAATATACGTGTTCGCCATCTCCCTGAGAATCCTTCCACCTGGCTCTGCATACGACCCCACTCTAAAGCCATCGCTCACAATAGAGTTCGTGGCAAGCATGCTTAGACACTACATACTTCCATTTCTCTCACTTCTTATACCGGCAATAGGTGGATGGATCATCAGCATGAGGGTTTTAGCTAGCATGGAACTTGGTTCCCCCTACATCCAGTTTAGTGACTCTATAGGTGTCAGGGATAAAGTACTGTTTAAATACGTGCTGAGGAACTCGATGCTTCCCCAGGTCACGGGATTGGGGATACAATTAGGTTTCGTCCTCGCGGGACAGATCATTACGGAGCAACTCTTCAACTACCCGGGGATGGGGATTCTCCTCGCTAGAGCTCTTGGGACAAGGGATTACCCGTTAATACAGGGTGTTTTCATGATTTTGATTGCAACAATACTATTAGCTAACTTGATCGTCGACTTCATATACGTACTGATAGACCCTAGGATCAGGCTTGGTTACAGAACGGCTTGAAGTGAGAAGCATGAAGCTTATCGAACTCTTATATCTTTTATTCAACAACAAGAGGTTTATCATAGGTTTCGGAATAATCTTCTTCGAGCTAATACTGGCGTTCATGGGACCACTTCTGTACCCGGTGGATCCATTCGATACCAACAACCCGCCATCTTTGCCTCCATCTGAGGAGCATCCCTTCGGAACTGACAGATTCGGTAAAGATGTATTTGCCTTAGTCGTGTATGGAATAAGAAACTCGTTATACGTGGGCGTCCTCACAGGAACATTCACGATCTTAATCGGGTTGACAGTAGGCTTGGTAGCTGGGATTAGAGGCGGGATAGTTGACGAAGTTTTAATGTCCTTCACCAACGTCGTGATGATCATACCGAACGTCCTGCTGGCAATACTCATCCTCACCTACGTAGGAGTCGAGAGATCCGGGCTTGAGCTCGTCGCAGCAGTCCTTTCAATCACTACGTGGACAGGTTTCGCGAGAGCCGTGAGAGCCCAAATCCTCTCGCTCCGGGAAAGGGAGTTCATATACTTGTCAAGAATGGCAGGATTTTCATCGATTAAAATCGCCTTTCAAGATCTCCTTCCCCACCTTGCAACCTTCATACTCATCTCGTTCGTTAACTATATGAACGTGGGGATCAATGGCGAGGTTGGTTTAAGCATTTTAGGACTGACTTCGATCAGCATCGTAACTCTGGGCAAACTCCTCTACTTCGCAGCTATAACTCAAGCCTTCCTCTTCGGTCAATGGTGGACATTTCTTATTCCCGGTGCAATACTCATCCTCCTCTCAGCATCACTCCTCTTGATAGCTACCGCGATAGACGAAGTGTTCAACCCAAGGCTGAGGAGGATGTGAAATGGACAGGTTGACCCTCAAGAACGTTTCAGCATACTATAGACAGTTGATCGTCAATAAAGAAGTATACGTGAGAGCTGTCGACGACGTCTCTCTTTCAGTTAAGAAGGGCGAGGTCCTAGGGCTTGTCGGCGAATCAGGATGCGGGAAAACCACGCTGTCAAAGGTAATGATGATGAACATAAACCCACCGCTCGAGTTCATAAAGGGCGAAGTCCAGCTTACGCGGAGAGACGGCGAGGTCATCCGCCTACACAAAATGAGCAGGAGGCTTCTCAAAAACTTCGTGTGGGGGAAGAACATTTCCATCGTGCCCCAGGAAGCCATGTCTGCTTTGATGCCTACTTTAAAGATAAAAAGAATCGCGTACGACCTTGTGAGAAGCCACGATCCCAACGCGAAGCTCGAGGATGTTGTAGAGAGATTAGAGAAGAGGCTTGAAGAGCTTGGGCTTCCGGACTACATTGCCGACCGCTATCCCTTCGAACTTAGCGGCGGAATGGCTCAGAGAACAGTCATAGCAGTGGCAACCCTTTTGAACCCCGAGGTACTCATAGTCGACGAGCCTACTTCAGCCCTGGACGTGCTGACACAGCGAATCGTTCTCAAAACCCTTGCTGACCTAATGGTGAAAAACATAGTCGACTCGATGGTGTTCATAACCCACGACATAGCTATTGTCAGGCAGATCGCATCCAGGATAGCCGTAATGTACGCTGGCAAAATCGTCGAGTCTGCTCCCACGGAGGATATAATCTTCAACCCGCTTCATCCATACACCAAGGGACTGATAGAATCTATAACATCATTGGAACCGGAAGTGAGAAAGCGGGGGGTGAAATATATTCCAGGGCAACCACCCCAGCTCATAAATCCACCTCAGGGATGCAGGTTCGCGGATAGATGTAGCTTCGTGATGGAGAAGTGTAAGAAGGAGGAACCACCACTGATTAAGATCGGTGAAGGGAGAGAAGTAGCATGCTGGTTATACGTGAAGAGGTGAGATGTACATGAGAATTTTGTTGGAGACGAAAAGTCTTACCAAGGTTTTCGAAACAGGATTTTTTAAAAGGATAGTGGTTAAGGCCGTGGACGATGTGTCAATAATTCTCAGCGAGGGCGAAATAGTTTCGCTCGTTGGACAGAGTGGCTCGGGCAAGACGACGCTGGCTAAGATGATACTAAGGCTTCTGGAACCCACGTCGGGTGATATATTCTTCCAGGGAAGAAACGTGTGGAAGGATCTCAAGACGCTTGAGGACTTTAAGTGGTATTGGAAAAATGTTCACGCAGTGTTTCAAAACCCTTACGCCAGCTTCAACCCCTTCTACAAAATAGATCGAGTGCTTCACCAGGCACTTATGTTGATCGGTATTGACCCTGACTCTCCAGAAGGAGATAGGGTTATTAGGGAAGCCCTCGAAGTAGTGGGATTGCGTCCGGATGAAACCCTTGGCAAATACCCCCACCAGTTGTCGGGCGGGCAACTTCAAAGGATCTTGATCTCGAGGGCTTGGATCATAAAGCCAAAGCTACTTTTGGCTGATGAACCCGTCTCCATGTTGGACGTGTCAACAAGGGGAAAGATCCTCGAACTATTCGATATCCTACGCAAGAACCTTGGTACAACTATAGTCTTCATAACACATGACCTTGGCTTAGCTTACGCGATATCTGACAGAATCCTCGTAATGTACAAGGGGAAGATCGTGGAGGAAGGTTCTCCGGATAAAGTGATCTTAAACCCCGAGCACGAGTACACTAAGGAGTTGTTGAAGAGTGTTCCAACACTATATAAGAAGTGGTCTTAACGAGGTATATGCGAGATGAATATTTCCCAAGTTTATGCGATCATATTTGTGACAATGACTTTTTCCGGAGTATTAGCCTTATTTAGCAACCACATAAGCACTCATGCTACGTTCCCGGTCAACCGGTTTGTACTAACCTGGTTTGAGGACTTCAACACTGATCAAATAGATGAAAACGTGTGGAACTTCAACATCGGTGACGGATGTCCAGACTTATGCGGCTGGGGGAACGCAGAGCTCCAGTATTATCGTAGAGAGAACGTCTTCATTGAGAACGGCAACCTGGTGATCGAGGCAAGGAAAGAACCTTTCACGGATCCTGAGACAGGGAAGACTTATGAGTACACGTCGGCAAGGATTGATACCATCGGGAAACTAGCCATAACCCCGCCGGCAAGGATTGAAGTTAGGGCTAAACTTCCATCAGGCAAGGGAATATGGCCTGCCATATGGATGCTAGGCAAAGAGTGGAGCCTTTTAAACGTTCGAGCATGGCCCTCCTGTGGGGAAATAGACATTGTGGAGCTTATAGGGAGCGAGCCGGATGTAGTACATGGGACAGTCCACGCTCCATACTGCTATGGGGGGCGAGGAGTAACCTCACTGTATAGGTTGCCCAGGGGATTCAACTTCTCCCAGGACTATCACGTTTTCGCGCTGGAGTGGACTGAAGACTACATAGCGTGGTTCGTTGACGGGCAATTATTCCACATAGTGACTAAGAGGGAGTTTCAACGCAAGGGTTGTACCTGGGTGTTCGACAAGCCCTTCCATCTCCTCCTGAACATTGCGGTAGGAGGCTACTGGCCCGGGAAACCGGACGATACTACACCTTTCCCAGCAAGAATGTATGTAGATTACATCAAGGTATATAAAGTACTAGAACCTGATCCGTTGCTCAGTCAAACTGATGACTCAGACAACGAGATCTTAGTGAGAACCAGGGGCTGGCCCAGCGTCTCCATAGAGAAGATCGTGAACGGGGGCTTCAATAATCCTTTCAACAAAGACAATAATCCCTTGCTGAACCCCGACGACTGGTTTCTAGAGGGCAACATCTCGGTTCTAGAGGACGTTACTGCTTCGAATGGCGTCTTAGCGCTGACTATTAAGCCGGGGCTGGAGAGCGAAGCTCTCATAGGTATATCTCAGTTAGTGTGGTTGAGGCAGGGTGTAGACTACGAGGTAAGAGTGAAGGCTTGGAGCACTCAGAGATTAAACGTGACGCTCGAGGCATCGCTTCCATCCATACCGCGTCGTCCTTATTACTCGCAGGTCTTCTCGTTAAACAATGTTCCTGAGCTGGTTAGAATAAACTACTCTCATTCAGCTATTGGAGGCAATGTAGTTCAGCTAACTCTCTGGATTCACGTAAATCCCGGCCTGGATGAGAAGACGGTGGTTTATTTCGATGAAGTGGAGATATGTCCTATTGAAGCATGTCCTTCCATATGGGTCACCGAGACCATGCAGGCAACAATTGAAAAGATTACTGAGACCATACCACTTTCCCAAGCTGTCTCTACCACGATGATTACGCCTTTATCAGAGATAAACATTCTGCCTTCTCACCAACCCAGAGGACTTCCCATTGGGGTCCTCGGAATTCTCTCAGCCTTAGCCGTGTTGATCACCGGTGCCTTGATATTAAGATTTAAGGTGAAGAAATAGAGTTGTCGACAGAGACATATAGGGGCATAATATTTATACTCACCTGGTCCCTCATCTTGGAGATAGTGGCTATACTCCTCCTAGCTTTGACTCAAGGGTCAGAGGAAATGATAACAGGGGTTTCCATTCTAACATTGATGACGGGGATTCTACTTGCCTACTTCGTCCACAAGGCCAGGAGAGCTATGCTTGAGGAACTAGAGTAGCTGGGGGCTCTGCAGGGATTGTTAAATGCTATGCTCTTAATTCATCTCCAAGCTGAAGTTGCAGTTCGATGTCAGCTGTGACGTGATTCTTCTACTCTATATTGTGGAACAAGCTCGCGTCCAATATAGTGATTAGACTTAAAAACTCAGCTTGGAGTGTGATAGGAGTTTTCGTGGAAACCGCGAGGATATCAAAGAGCTCTCAAAGATGTCCCGCTCGATAGGCTTGATGATTCAACGCGATCGTTGGAACGAAAAAGAAGAACATGCTGTGAAAAAGCTTATTACACAGCTTGAAATCTATGGAGTGAAGACACGAAAAACCGCTGGACTCGCTATACGTCGACGCCGAAAAGCGATCCGGTGAAGCTTCCGAGGAAGTATAGGACGTAGTTTTCCACCCGGTTTTCTATCGTGATCTTCTACTAAGTCTCTTTTCAGTTCATAGATGTTTTCAAGGACACTTTGTGTTTATTTTCATAATTTCAGTGTAAACCTAATTGATTTCACCAGCACGAAATTGAGGGTATCTCCAACTATGTGTGGCTTTTATTTTAACTTCATCATAGACCAAAGTAATCTTATTCAAGAATTCATTATAATAAAGATAGTCCGTTAGGAGAATATCTTTGTTTAAAAAACTACTATTCGAATGTTCAAATTCACTTAAACCTGACTGGTTATCTTTTAAGTTTTCTAAAAAGCCTCTCGTGACAAATAATTTGAATATTTATACCCCCGCATGCAAAGTAGCCTACATTTCTAGTAATTTCTTCTATAGTTAAAAAGTGATGAGAAACTACAATAAAAACAGCTATGGGATAGCCTGCCTCAATCATTTTAATTCTTCCCTTCTATTTTACCAAATTGTTGCTTATAGAATTAAGTTAATAAGTTACAACACATATTTCGACCTCCATGAGTAATGGATGGATCAAGAATGGAGCTATTTAAGGATAATAATTCTGTTTACTCACTAAGTGTTGAATTACTACAAAATCGGAAGCCTATACAAAGCACTAAATCGATACTATCTTCTTTAGGTAATATTCGAGTTGTTCGAAATCTTCTGTGAAAATGTAGGTATTTGGTTCTAGACCTAAGCCCCCTTGATCGCATATGAAGACGGGTTGTTCTTTAGCTGCTTCTTCTATTTTTTCCCAGAATTCCTCTTCGCTTAAATGGGGTCCGGTGGTAACTACTCTTGGATCTATTTTCACTACGGTAGCTTTAATTTGTCTATTGCATATGATATTGAAACAGAATCTAATTCTAGGATTGTACTTGGAGACAAGCATCAGAACTCTGGCTACGTGTCTACTTCCTCCATATACTGGTTCACCATAGTATGTTACTCCTCCCTGTACTTTTACTATTCTGCCCGTTAAACCAATAACGTCTCCTAGATGAACCGGTTGCTTTGGTGCATATACCAGGTTTGATCCAACCTCGGGTATTACCCTATCCAATCCACGTATACCTAGTAGTCTTGAAAGAACGCTTTTATAGTACTCTATCTCGGGGTCTCTTAGTTCACCTGATGCACAGATGTTTATTAAATAGTTTCTCGTATAGCAGAGAGCTCTCAAAGCCATTTGATTTAACGCGGTAAAAGAAGTCAGGATGAATCTATCGTAGTTATTGGAGATACATGTTTCAAGCAGAATATTAATGTAATGATCCACTAGATCCCTCGGTAAACCTATTTTCTCGAGTTCATCGTAGTACTCGTTCAAGGGTTTTTTCAAGATCTTACTTATCATCGGCTGTGTTACTCCTAGATACAACGAAACTTTTCTTTGACTAACACCTTTTTCACTTAGTTTATGAGCTAAGATCCCTCTCACGGACGGAAGTATTCTTGTAGAAATTATTTCGTGTATTAACATCAACTAAAGCACCAATATTATAGCTACTAATTCTACTTCTGGGTTTTTCAATTTTACTAGATACTAAATCAGCCAAATTAAGTATTTCTCTTAGGACATTTATTTCCCCTGCGAATACTTCCTCGTATTTCTCCATGTTATTTAAGAGCTCAACTATTTTATCAAGATTGTTAAACACGAAGTTTTTAAAGTTCTCCTTATCACTGTTAGTTAGGTTCTCTTTGAACGCCAGACGTCTAAGCATTTCCAACGTAGACCATGGTTCTATGCTTTTATACTTGATTAGGAGGAGTCTTACGCGTGGATCCTCTATCGAGGCACCATAATACTCGCCGAGCGCGCTTCTCACTGCTTCGATATCTATAAACCTCCACCATGATTGGTTCGAGGAAGAATACGATTTCTCAATTATGCCGTAATCTTTCTCTAGTATTCGTAGCATGTTTATTGGATTATAGCTAAAACCTAATGAAGCTAATTTTAGCGCAAGGTGCTTGTAGCTAAAATCTCCCAAGCGATGATCTATATTTGGATCCTGCGATATATCATAAGCTGCTTTTAGAATAATTAATCCTTTTTCACCATACCTCTCCAGGAACAGCTTTATTTTCTCTCTGATGTTGAACTCTATCAATAAAACACCCTGACCTAGTTTATTATTATAGTGGTGTTACCGAATATAACCTTAAATCTCTACCTTATTTAACTGGGTATTACCAGATGAAAACGATAATTGAATTGAGAAACGTGCATAAGAACTATGGTAAAATCGAGGCTTTGAAAGGAATATCGCTTAGTATAAATGAAGGTGAGATTTACGGTATTGTTGGACCCAACGGGTCTGGCAAAACAACGCTTTTGCGGATAATATGTGGACTTATTAAACCTACACGGGGTGAAGTCAGAGTTCTGGGTTTGAATCCATATGTTTATTTTGATGAAACAAGGAGATATATTGGGTATCTACCAGAAGAAGCGGACACCTACGACTTGCTCTCCGGTTTCGAACACTTGCACCTCTACGCTAAATTATACAACTTGAATACCGAGGATATTAAATATGGAGTTGAGCTAGCCGCTCTTGACAACAGAATATATGATTTAACCAGGGGATATAGCAAAGGAATGAAGAGAAGGTTACTGCTAGCACTAGTCCTCATGAGGAAACCCAAGGTAGCTTTGCTCGACGAACCCACAGCGGGATTAGATGTACATACAAGCTTGAAGATCAGAAGAGCAATTAAGAAATACGTTAAGGAAACAGGCGCATCAGTTATCATTAGTAGCCATAATATGCTTGAAATAGAAGAAGTATGCGACAGAGTCGGACTTATATTCAAGGGAAAAATAGTTGCCGAGGGCACGGTTGAAGAACTCCTGAGAAAATACTCGGCGAGAAACCTGGAAGAAGTATTTGAAACAGTTACAGGTGAAGTATCATGAAATCCGCAAGTATACTGAAAGCCTTGCTATGGAAGGAAATTAAAGAAATTAAAAGAGATAAGAAACTCCTGCTTTCAACAATACTATTACCGTTAATATCGTTGCCTGCGATTGGGGTACTAACAGCAGTCCTATTATATTACCAGCCAATTAACATCGCCCTAGTAAACCAAGATACTGAAAGCGAACTAAACAAGTGGTTTATAGATAATCTATATAGTAATCTCGTATCGAAAGGATATAGTGTTGAAATTACAAGTGATTTAAATAACGTCTTAAGGAATTTAACGTTTGATTTGATTATTCGAATTCCCATGGATTTTACATCGAATTTAACGAGTTTAGATAAAGTAGCCTACGTTGATATCATAAAGCGCACTGGAGTTTCCGAGGATAGAGTTAATCGAGCTGAGCAAGATGCAAGAGCCATTATATCATCTATTTCACAAGTGATCTCAGAGCTTAAAATCAAGGATTTAGCAAGCAGAGCTGGATTAGTTAACATAAACGTAGAATCCGTTAGAAACCCTATTCAAGTAAGAGTACCAATATATATTGCTCCATCCGGCGAACCCGCTAAACCTGAAGACATCGTAAAACCATTTATTGCTCGATTACTTATCCTGAGTTTTTCTTTCATAGTAACACCTGCATCAACTTTCATTGTAGACGGCATAGTGGGGGAAAGAGAGAGAAAAACCATCGAAATGCTGTTGGCCTCCCCAGCTGGTTTATGGGACCTCCTAGTCGCTAAATTAATATCATCCTCCCTCATCGGCCTGATAGCATCTCTCGCCGACATCATTGGGTTACTGTTCTATTATGGAATATTAGTAACAGCACTTGGAGGATTGTTTGCAACCGTCCTAGATGCTGGTTTAATATTAGTTCACGCGTTCACAGCATTTCTCACGATATTGGTTACGGTGTCTATTTCACTACCATTTATAACTCGAACAAAGGGCATTAAAGCAGCAAGTAATATTGCAAGTTTATTTTCTATTATTGGCTTAGCATTCTTCGTCTCAGGATGGGTAATTGATTTCTATAAACTACCAATTACCGTTCTTAGGCCGCTTCTACTAGTTCCATATACACATAGCATACTGGTTATTCAGAGCTATGTCTACGGGGATTTCATGACACTACTAATAAGTGTGCTTGTATTAATTTCACTATCTGTCTCCATAATGTTTATTTCACTAAAAACCTTGGATAGAGAGAAGGTATTGTTAGCAGGTTGAGATCCGTTTCGAATTTAAAGTGGTGATATTATGGTTCACGAACAAACCTTTACTGAAGCACTCAAAGACTATCTCGCTAAAGCTAGATGGTGGCCTTGGAAAGGTTCCCCGGTTGAGGTAGAAATAGCGTCGGTGGAAGAAACAAAGAAACTCGTTTTTCTATTGATCAAAGCTGGCGAACTACTGTTCCAGCTCCCATTAATGAGAGTCAATAGTATTCCAGGTGAGTTAGCAAATAGAGGTTTCTGTTTAAAATCCGAGTGTTATATTGAAGCAGAGTACACTACCGATTACCTCTTAGAATTCGTTAAACTTAGGAACTCGAAGTATGTGAATTTACAGACCTCGATAGACGACATCAAAGTACTGAAATCGCAACCTTTAACATTAGAGTCCACGAACACTATAGCAAGCTATGAATCCACCGTAGGAGCCCTGGTTTTAAAGAGTTACCGTCTACTACCGGACATAAACATCGAGGCAAAAATGCTTGAAAGGTTGACGAAAAGGAAATATAAATACATTCCGCAAGTTCACGGGTTACTGTATTACGACAAATACGTATCAGGTATACTAATGAATTATATTAAGGGAATTGGAGATGGAGGAGCTCCATTCTTCACTTCTCTGCAGGAGCATTTAGAGGGGAGAAAAGAATCACATGAAATTGGTTTAGCTTCAAAAATAGGCGTGATTATAGGAGAGATGCATATAGCATTAAACACCGGTTCCGTTGATGACTTCTTCGGCGTAGAGACCGTATCTGATAAAGACGTGTCAATGTGGATTACCCGCATGGAGAGAATGTATAGTGAAGGTCTTGGAAGAATAGATAATTTGCTTACTTCATTTGAAAATGCGGAGAGAGAAGAGCTTGAATACTGGAGGAACATGGCTGAACAGGCGGAAACCACAGTTCACGATGCTATTGCTTACATGGAGAAATATGGATATAACTTATATAAAGCTAGGACGCACCAAGATCTTCACCTTGCCCAAATGATATACGTAGGCGATGGAAAAATAGATTTTGTAATCACGGATTTCGAAGGCGAGCCGGGAAGAAACCGCGAGGAGAGACTTGCAAAAGAACCTTTACTCAGAGATATAGCATCCATGATAAGAAGCTACCATTACTTGTCACATGCATCATTAATGAATAAATTTAATTTATCAAGACACCGGGCATCTATTCTGATGATGAAGAATGATCCTACGTTTAATTGGAGAATTAGACACGTGATTGCAATGACATATAGCTACCTAGCCACCGTTCATAAATCAAGTATATTGGGGGTGGATGAGAATATGGTCATACGTAGGTTGTGGTTACACTTATACCAATGGATCGTGGAGAGAGCATTATATGAATTTTTCTACGAATCTCTCTACAGACCTCTGTGGATCTCAATCCCTATTACAGGGCTCTTGGAAGCTAGGAAATACCTTCTTTTCCCGGACCTATGAATATTTATTTGAAAACTAGATATTATCATGAACAGGGTGTGCGTTTGCCAAGCATAATTTTCTTTTTCGAAGTTCACCAACCATATAGATTAAATAAAGCATTACACAGCAAACTACTGGAAAAAGCTTTCAGAGGTAGAATCGACATAAACGACGTTGAGGAAGCAATATTCGATAATGAATTAAACAAATACGTGCTTAATAGAGTAGCTGATAGATGCTATATACCTGCAACGAAAATCATTATTGAAAATATTGAAATGTTTAAAAACACTAGTAAACCATTCAAGGTTACATATAGTATTAGTGGAGTATTACTAGAGCAGGCTCTTAAATGGAGAAGAGATATTATTGATGTATTTAGGAAAGCCGTTGATACAGGCATGGTTGAACTAGCGGAGCAAACATACTACCACAGCATTGTTGCATTTATGCCTAATTACGGATTTGACGAGCTACGTGAACAAATCCTTGAACATAAGAAAATAGTGAAAGAATTATTCGATTACGAACCCGTCTCAATAGAGAATACTGAGTTTACATACAACAATGATATTGCTTGCTTCCTCAACAGCCTAGGTTACAAAGCTATGTTAACGGAAGGCGTTGATTGGGTTCTCGGTTGGCGTAGTCCAAACTACGTATATAAGGCACGAGACTGTGATATCAGAGTATTAACAAGGAACTATAGGTTAAGTGACGATATTGGATTTAGATTCAGTGATAAGAGATGGGATCAATACCCATTAACCGCAGATAAATACGCTTCGTGGTTAGCCTCTACTCCCGGCGACCTGGTGTTCATTGCAATCGATTATGAAACCTTCGGTGAACATCATTGGCCCGAAACCGGTATCTACGAGTTCCTCAGATGGCTACCTAGGGAAATATCAAGACACGGTAATTTAGATTTCACAACTCCACGTGAAGCTATAAGCAGGTATCCTCCGCGGGATATTTATGATGTGCCATCATGGTCTACAATTAGCTGGGCTGATGAGAGAGATATATCTGCATGGCTAGGGAACGAGCTCCAATGGGAAGCGTTCAAAATAATTTCCGAGCTAAGACCCTATGTAAAAGCAGTTGATAACATAGATATAATTAAGCTTTGGAAAAAATTGACTATAAGTGATCATTACTATTACATGGCCACGAAATTTGGTAGCATAGGTGAGGTTCATGCATATTTTTCACCATATAAAAACGCCGCGATCGCGCATGGGTTACTCATGGAGAGCTTGGGTTTGCTAATTTCGATTATTGCAGAGGAGATCAGGCGAAATCCAAATAAAATACTATCTAAACTAGAATTGCCGTGGAACAAAGCCTTCTATTTCTACTTGCCAACGGGGGAATTTACTGGTATATCAGCGAGATCTATTCCGGAATTCCTATTATCGCTCGAGAAAGCACCTTTAGAATCCATATTATTTCATTTGAACAGAGGAGATTTCGAGAATTGGATTAGAAACGTTTTCTTCCTGGATCAAGTGGCAGATGAGATTATGAAGATAAGAACAGAGGCTGAAGCCATTGAAAGTAAGTTAGAGAAGCTGAAAAAAATTATTAGTATGCTCGTTACTTATTGAAAAACCCGAGTTGATTAATATGCCATCAAACTTCGTATTCATACTGCATTTCCATCAACCGCATGGGCAATTAAAGTACATAAATGAAAGAATATTCGAAAACAGCTACAGAATGCTGCTCGAGGTTTTCAAGCAATTTAGCGACCTAAAGTTCACTGTGCACATCAGTGGGCCATTATTAATCTACCTCAAGAACACGCACTCCGATTGGCTCGAAGAAATGCTCAAGTTAGGGGATATAGGAACCATAGAATTCATGGCTGGCACAATTAGCGAGGCTGTCTTACCCTTGGTTCCCAGCGACCTACGGTTATCACATATCACGCGTTATATTGAGTTATTTGAATCTCTAGCTGGCTTCAAACCAAAAGGATTCTGGTTACCTGAACGTGTCTGGGAACCTTGGTTGCCGGAGGTACTAGCCAAAGCTGGATTAGAATACGTGGTAATAGACGATTCAACTCTTAGGAAAACTGGTTTTTCACATGAAAAAACCAAGTATGCATGGATTACCGAGGAGAGCGGTTACTCAGTGAAGGTCCTATTTATAGATGAGAAACTTCGTTATATACTTCCATGGGAACACCCGGATAAAGTAATAGATTACATGGCTCAGTATGCAAGCGACGCGGATGCACTACTACTATGGGGGAGTGATGCTGAAAAATTCGGCGAATGGTGGGATAGAGACAGCAGTAGAAGGTGGCTCGTGGAATTCCTAAGTAAGCTGCGTTTTGAAAAACGCATTCTTATGGTTCATCCTTCTGAGTACTTGAGAGAGCATGATGCGAAAGGATATATCTACTTAGATACTGGAAGCTATGATAAAATGCTTGAATGGAGCGGTGGATTCTTTAGGAATTTCCTTGTCAAATACGTTGAAAGCAATAATATGCATAAAAAAGCACTATGGGTCAAAAGTAAGCTTGTGAAAGCCCAGGGAAAACTAAAGGAAATACCACTTGATTACTACATGGCGTATTGCAACGATGCGTACTGGCATGGCTTATTCGGTGGAATATATCTCGCTCACCTACGTCAAGCCATTTATGAAAGCTTGATTAGATCCGAAAAAATAGCAGAAGATGCAATAAATTATTTCGAATCAAATAGCATAAAGAGAATACTAGCCGATTTCGATTATAATGGCAGAGAAGAGCTAATCATTGAAACACCGGAGTTAAACTTATATGTGAGTCCATGGGATGGAGGAACCCTCTTCGAATATGATATCAAGAAACCGGGGTTGGAGCACAATATTCAAGATACCATGACGAGATATAGAGAACCCTACCTAGAAGGCACAAGCTTCAACCCGGATTGGTATAGGAGGACAAGCTGGCGAGTTCACATATGGGGTATCGAAACATCTATTCATGACTGGATCAACAATACTCCTTTCAAGGACATGAGTGATCTTGCCTTACATAAGTACAACACCGTTCTAACCGAAGATCCACGTGTTTTCTACCTAAGAACAATAGGTAATGTTTACTACCATGGTTCTAAATCAGCATCAGTTTTCGTTGAAAAAAGAGTAGAACTTAAGAACAAGGGGTATTCTATTCACTATGTTGTAAGAAACCTGGATGATTCTATTGTTAAAGGAAAAATTGGCTTCGAATACCACTTAGCTTGGAAAGTAGACAGAGATCAAGAGCGGAAACCATATTACTTGGTAAACGGAAAAACCTACTCAATAGACCAATGGTTCTCGGGAGAAGCCAATACGATAATTCTACGTTCGGAAGTATATCCAGACATAATTTTGAGGACAGATCAAAGTATTGGAGTATGGATTGCTACTTTATCTAGTTACGCGCGGACAGAGAAAGGATTAAAAACTATTCCCCAAGGCTTAGCTGTGATGTTCGTGAGAGACGTAGAACTCAAACGTGGAGAGGATTTTGAACTGGAAGTAGAACACACCATTGATGTTTAGCGAAATGGCGGAGCTCGATGAGAGCAATAATGTTTACATTTGAATCAACATACGTAAAGAAAGTTGGTGGTTTAGCCGAGGTTCCACCCAGGCTAGGGGAAGCAATGGAGAAACTTGGTTTAAATATCGAACTATTTACTCCTAGCCACTCGGTTATCGATACTTGTAGAGAGCCGGTGTTCGAAGTTAGCATTAATGATGTGAACTACTGTGTAAGCAAGTTGAGTAATCTAAAGCCAATTCACTACGTTGTCGGAGGAGGAGTACTAGATGAGCCATCGGTATATCCTCCTGGCAAATTAATGGAAAAATCATTGATGTTCGCCCGGGTCATATATGAGTATTTCAAAGAGAAACTAACTGGTGAGAAAGCAGAGTTCATATTCCATGGTCATGATTGGCACAGTATTCCTGTTTTGTTGGCATTAAATGCTCTTTCCGTTAAGAAAGATCTAAACAGTAGATTTGTACTGCATGTGCATTTAGGTACGAGAAACGCTGTTTCTCTAGATGAATTATGCAGAATAGCCTTGTTGTGTGAAGAAACATACGTAAGAGGAGATCACGGCATCGCTGAGTTAAAACACTATTATTATGCATCCGGTGGAATCATCGAGAGATTGGCTGCGTTAACTGTTGACAAAATCGTTACTGTGAGCCGTAATTACGTCAAAAACCTCGTTAGATTAATGGGACCAGATAAGTTATCAAAAATGGACTATGTGTATAATGCATCTCCATTAACCTGGGATGAAGTTGTAAAATTACTGAAGAGTAAATTTGGCTTGGTTGAACCCGGGAACCATGTTAATAGATTAATGTTTAGAGATAAGCTACTAACGAACACTATTAAGTTCATTGGAGTTTCATATATCGAACAAGACGTTGAAAAATATGTCAAAAGCTTAATTGCGAAATATGATTTGGAGTACAATTCTACATTCAAATCTAGTGGACCATTGATTTTCATGATTGGTAGACTGAGTTCCCAGAAGGGATTTGACTATGTGTTAAAAGCACTTGATAAAATAGTCTTCATGGAACCAAGAGTGAAACTAGTTGTTGCTTTCTCACCTACAACATGGGATCTGGAGGCTGTTAAAGCGTGGATCGAAGCAGTGTTGTCGTTCCCAGATAATCTCAGAGTTTTTCCAGGAATGCTCAGTAGAGATCACGCTGTTCTGTTCTACTATGCTTCAAACGCTACTCTAATCCCCAGTAGAAATGAACCATTCGGATTGGTCGCGCTTGAATCCATGGCAACGGGAACTCCGGTGTCAGCCTCGAAAGTAGGAGGGTTGGCGGATATTGTGCTAGATGTTAGAAGAGAGGCTCAAAACGGTGTCGGGGTTTTGTTCACGCCGGGAAACATAGATGATCTAGTTGATTCAACAATGCACTTAGTAGAACTTATGGAAAAAGGATATGAGGGAGCTCGCGAAGCCTTAGCTATTAGGGCGTCATGCATTAAAAGAGCTGAGGAATTTGACTGGGGTTCTTCGGCTCGAAAAACCATTGATCTCTACAATGAGATTCTCAAAAGAACGTGGATTAAAAGATATTGAAACACCTCACCGTGGACAATTTATTAATTAGTTCTCGTTGCGTCTATTTTATTAATGGGTGGCAGTGTTGCTTCTAAACCCAATTATAGAGAAAGCGTGGAGCACGATTCTAGATGCTTCAAGTATTCTATATAAAGCAGTAATTAGAACACCGTTGATCCACAATGCATTCATTTCCAAGATAACACGTAATTATGTATATCTAAAGCTGGAAAACCTTCAGGTAACAGGATCATTTAAGGTTAGAGGCGCATATTATAAAATATACAAGAATCTCGAGATTGCCAGAAATAAAGGCGTTGTTACAGCATCTAGTGGAAATCATGCACAAGGAGTTGCATATGCAGCGTCAATACTAGGAGTAGATGCTACAGTAGTTATGCCTGAAACAGCTCCACCATTCAAAATAAACTCAACCAAGAGCTATGGAGCAAAAGTCATATTGCATGGAAGTATCTATGATGATGCATATAGAAAAGCAATGGAAATAGTTAATGAAACAGGAGCAATTTTTATTCACCCATTTAATGATATCGATATCATAGCTGGGCAAGGCACTATTGGCCTTGAAATAATTGAGCAACTAAGTAATGTAGATGCCGTAATAGTCCCAATAGGTGGAGGTGGATTAATATCAGGAGTAGGTGTTGCACTAAAGAAACTAAAACCCGGAGTCAAGGTTATAGGGGTAGAACCTTCTAATGCAGCTAAGTATTTTGCTTCCAGGAAAGCTGGTGTGATGTCAACAATAGAACCAAAAATTTCCATTGCGGATGGTGTTGTTACAAAAAGCGTTGGTGATCTAACATATGAAATAATGAACGAAGTAGTTGATGACGTAATTACCGTGGATGAGGAATCCATTGCTCGTGCAATATATGTCCTCATGGAGAGAGCTAAGATTATCGTTGAAGGTGCTGGAGCATTACCTGCAGCTGCTTTGCTAGATGGGAATTTGAACTACCAGAACAAAACAATTGCATTGGTTATAAGTGGCGGCAACATTGATCTTGCAACACTTTACAAAATCCTAATAAAAGGATTAGCGCACGATAATAGGATCACAAATATTAGAGTAGTGCTAAGGGATGTTCATGGAGAACTACTTAAAGTGCTTAAAGTTCTTCATAAATATAGATGCAACATAATTGACATTAGACATGATCGATTTAACTTAAAGGTCCCAGTAGGACACGCTTTAGTTGAGATTTTCATTGAAATACCCGATGTAGATGTAGTGGATAAAATAAGAAACGAACTAGTGGATTTAGGGGTAACTATATGGGAAAAATAAAAGAGTGCATGGTGAGGTATTATGAGCTACGATAGAAGTATTGTTATTGAAAAACTATCTAAGTACTTTGAACTCACTCGAGATGATATGTTTGAATTATATGATCAACTCGACACGTTATATAATGAAATAATCACTAAGTATCTCGAAGCCCTTGCTGATCCTAAATCGAATGAACAATTGGTGAAGAAATTATTTGAACTTGCTTTACTCCTTTTAAATAAGGATAGTTTAAGTGTCGAAGAAGAGCTAACCTTAATTTCTATCCTAGATATCCTCGCGACAGATCTCCACGATAAAACAATTGGGTTTATATCAGCTGAAGAAGCAGGCGAGGAGCGATAGGTATGCAAGTTCCGGTTAAAGAGCAATCATGGCTTTTTCGTCATTATTCGGTTTATTTTTAAATCAATTAGTTCAAATCACAGATAAAAACCATTGATTGATCAATGATATTTATAAGTTAAATAAATTTATACATGGGATCATAATTGGTGAGCAGGGCTTTATTTATTGGTAGATTTCAGCCTTTTCACAATGGCCATATGTATGCAGTGAAACACATTCTGGAGTCGCACGATGAATTGGTAATCGTAGTTGCTGCTGCACAATATAATTACACTATGGATAACCCGTTTACCGCGGGAGAAAGAATCGAGATGATAAAACTAGCCTTAGAGGAATTATATAGTAAATGCTATATAATACCAGTAGATAACATCCCGAATAATTTTGAATGGCCTAGGCATGTTTTATCGTACACACCAAGAGTTAATATCGTATATTCCAATAACGAATTCGTTAAATTATTATTCAAAAACTACGGTATTGAAGTCGAAAACACCCCGGTCTTGCCGGGTGTAAGCGGAACAATAATTAGAAAGGCTATGGCTGAAGGAGTTGACTGGAAGCATATGGTGCCCAGGAGAGTAGTGGAATTCATAGAGTCTATTAAAGGTGAAGAACGCGTTAAAGCAATATGGAAAATACATGCTAAAGAAGGTGAAAGGTACTAGGTGAAAATCATGCAATGCTATAGAGTTGCCATTATTGCTATAGGCTCAGAGATATTGAAAGGAATAATTCAAGACACCAACTCCCATTGGTTAGCAAGATCTCTCACTGAACTGGGATTTGAAGTAACGAGAATTATGGTGGTTCCAGATGATTACGAAGACATAGGTTGGGCGGTGAATGCAATGCTGGGATTCTCGGATATAATTATAACGACCGGTGGCTTAGGGTTTACCAAGGACGATATAACATTAGATGCAATAGCTAGAGCACTAGGATTAAAACTTAGTTTAAATCAAGAAGCAGTAGATATGATCAAGAGGAGAGTAACTGGAAATATTGATCCATACTTGAAAGCGGCCTTCATACCTGAGAATGGAAAACCTTTATTCAACTCCGTGGGAATTTCGCCTGGAGTATATCTAGAAATTCATGGTAAAAAGATAATAGTCCTACCTGGTGTTCCATCGGAAATGAAAACTATGTTCGAGGAGCAGGTTAAACCCATACTTTTATCCATGACAAAATGCTACTCTACTAGAATTACCATTATCACGGATCACCAGAAGGAGAGAGAAGTAGACAATTTGATAAAGGAAATACGTGAAACACATAGAGATGTATATTTTAAGACACATGCCACAACACCTGTTAAATTAACAGTCGTGATACACGCGTCCTCAGCCAACGAGCTAGAAGAAAAATTAAATAATATTTTAGGTAAATTAAGAACATTGATTAAAATAAGAGAAATAAAAATTGACTAGGTAAGGGAAAACAATAATGAGCAGTTATCGTCTAGAAACAGGTCTTATTTTAAGCCTGTTATCTATCGCTACTCCATTATCCTCGATTGCTATATCTGCTTACCTATCGTGTTGGTTTGACATATATGAAAACGCACTAAGCGACCTTGGACACGCGGTGTTGAGTGATGTATCCCCTATATTTAACTTGGGTCTGTCAACGGGAGGTTTAATGATGTCTATTTTTGGAGCAAAGTACATTGCGAGTTACAGTAGATTAATTGGTTTTCTCGTAGCTTTGACTGGGTATTTTCTGATACTTGTAAGTGTATTTAACGAAATATATGGACTACTGCATTTTATTGTTTCCTTCTTATTTTTCACGCTGTTGTTGCTATCCATGCTGTTCTACGTATTGAAGCTGGGGAATCGCGCTTTAATCTATACATTTATCTTTCTTCTTGGATTAAACATTCTTGCATGGTACATGCATTTTGCTTTGAGAATCCCCAGAGGAGCTGCGTTACCTGAGCTTATCTCAGTATTTACTGTAATACCATTTTATCTTCATTTATCATGGAGAGTTAGCCTCCTGTGTAAAAAGGTGAGGCCTTGAGATGGTTGGTTTTAACTCCGTTTACAAGGTTTGGATATGAAAAATTAGCTAGATTCCTCAGATCAACTAGCTATAGAACATATGTTCCACTACCGAGAGATCTTTGTTTAGGGTTGCAGCCAGCTAATTTACCTGCAAGCTTCATGGAAATCTGGGAACCTTTACTGGATCTTATCTGGGAGAACGCGGTCTTCGCTGAATGTTACCTTACTCGAGAAGATTTGATTAATCAAATTAACAATAGCCTGGAGATAGCGCTACTTGTATTTAAATATAAAGTGTATGGAAAATTGGATATTTCGGAATGGTTATCAAGGATTCCTCGTAAACTTGAACCTAAGTTGAAAAATTGGAGTGGGATATTGGTAATTGACAGATTCGTGGACTACGTTACTTTACTGAGGAGTAACATTAACATAGAAAAAGTATTGGCTGTTGATGCCTTTGCACCCACTCCTCTTGAATTACTAATATTAACCGCTAATGATCTAATAAACTGGACTTGCGGTATTGAATCAATTATTCAATGGATCATCAAATACATTGGTGAAATTATTCTACTCAGCAGCAATGTTTCAACTGCGTACTTGAATCTAACACGTGATCCCTCGTATAGAGATCTCGTCAATCAATGCATGGCTGAAAGTTATATGATACGGTGGTGGCGGAGTGAAAAATAAAAAGACAATTAATTACGTTAAAATTAGGGAAATTTTGAAGAACATTCACATTGTTATATCGATTATCTGTGCTCTTTTAGTTTTAATCTATGTTTTCTCCATAGATA
Organism: Thermoproteota archaeon; assembly: GCA_030550615.1. GTDB lineage: Archaea > Thermoproteota > Thermoprotei_A > Sulfolobales > Desulfurococcaceae > UBA285. The sequence continues at coordinate 44,807 of JAUQPA010000007.1, forward strand.
TAAATGCTTGGTTTTATTACAAGCGTACAACGATAGCTCCGGACACAACTGAATACGCAGGTTTTCTTTCAACAGACAAAGAGATATTTCTACCTCTACCTAGAAGCTTAAGCAATATGACGGTTGAGGAAGCTATTCTTCTGAGACGGAGTATAAGAGAATATACCGAGGACCCAGTGAAACTAGAGCATCTTGCACTTATTCTCTGGTCGGCCTATGGTGTAACAGAGACTCGTTATGGGCTTAGAGCGGTTCCTAGCGCTGGTGGAACTTATCCTTTGGAAGTATATGTTGTCATAGGTAGTAAAGGACTCATAGTGAGCAGCGAAATCTACGTTAAACCAGGTATATATAAATATGATTTTCGTAGACACTCACTTGTATTGCTCAAAGAAGGAGATTATAGAAAGGAACTGGCGAGGGCAGCTCTCGATCAGCCATGGGTTGAAAAAGCACCGGTTAGCATCGTGGTTTTCGCGATATACGAAAGAACAACCAGGATTTACGGCGAAAGAGGTTACCTACGGTATGTTCCTATGGAAGTTGGTCACCTTGGGCAGAACGTCTACTTGATGGCCACTGCACTGGGTTACGGAACAGTCGTAGTTGGAGCTTTTCACGATGATCAAGTCAAATCAATTATTGGGGTAGAAGTAAATGAAGTACCAATGTATATTATTCCAATAGGTGTTCCTAAGGAACGCTCGGTTTACGACTTCAACGATATTTGGAATTATATAGAGGCGAACAGGTGATCTATATGAACAACAAGTTCATTCGTTACTCATTAATAATTGTAGAGATAACATCTTTTCCTTTGTTCTTGTTAACTCTAATTTACATTATAACAGGGTATCAAATGTTAACTCCACTTGTAATATTTAGTAGACCTAGGATACTACATCTAGACAGGCTGCTTAGAATTCTATTTGTTTACTTATTCTTACTGCATTCATATGCTGGTTTAATTATACTAACAGCTAGGAGAGTGAGGAACAGGAAGATTTCAGATTTAGTAATGACAGCAATTACAGCGATTACAGCTTTATTTTTAGCGCTTTTCACTCTACTTGAATTACTTATCTAGAACTTTAAAATAACTTCTCTTTTTCTTTCATTATTGACATCATTCTTTCTTGTAGATTAGTAATCCACTTAGGGATTCTAAGTTTATCCCTATCTATGCATCTCATTGGAGTATAGGGCTTGATGTCCAGTACAGGTGTTCCATTGAACAAGTCTAATCCTTTAACATAAATCTTATTTTCTTTTAAATTAGTTATCTCCAGTATTGTTATAGCAACAGGGTTGGGTCTATGAGGAGAATCGCATGCAAAAACACCTACTTCAGGCAACTCTTGTAAACTAAATCCAAGCAATAATAGCTTCCTGGGTTTTACAATAAGAGTTTTTCTCGCGTATTCGGGGGTTTTATGCAAATAAGCAATAACTATAATGTGAGAGTATTCCTCCAGCCCCAGGAGGCCTTCTCTATATTCTTCCAGTACTTCAATATATCCCTCTACTCCGTTGATTGATTTTCTAACTTCGTCATCACTATATTGTGTTCTAACGTAGCCTATTGGTTTTAAACATATACTCATTTTATCACCTCGTATTATCATAATACGATCATTCAAAAACAAATTTTCAATTAGAATGAAAGAAAAACTTCTTCACGCTTGTTGTTACAAGATCAACATGTAGGTATTTCAATTAAACTACCTCAGGATTCATTGTGTCATTGATTTACACTCCTGTTCAAATAATTTCTTTAACTCATCTGAGTTTTCTAGAGTTAATGAAATTATTCGATTAACCCCGTGTTTTTTAATGAGTACATCTAGAACTTTGTAAATTGCACAGTTTTTCTCGTACTCTCGTAGCTTTGATATTAACATGTTCTGTAATATCTCGCCTAATCTAGCATCAATGCTATCAGCTAAGTGAACTATTAGTCCTTCTATTGTTGAAAAGGGTGCTTGTCCATGTACTTCACTTAGTGCACGTATTAGTTTATCATGTGGATTTCTCCGGGATAATTCCGCCACGATAGCATAGTCGTGGCTAAGGTACCAATCTTCCCTGAGCTTGTATCCCCCATTCACGTTATCCGGTGCGTATTGATAGTACTTGTAAATATCATGTAGTATTGCTGTTGCAATAACTATGTCTCTATTAACTTTTAATCCATACACTTCATTGAATACCTCGGATAGAGTTAGGGCTATTCTAGCAACAGAATATGTGTGAACAAGTAGACCGCCCGTGTAGAAATGATGCTTTCTGGGTGCTGCAGGCGAATCCTCTATGTTTATCAATGGTTGAACATCTGTGATACCAAGAGATGGATTTCTAAGGAAGTCCTCCACGATGCTTTTTATTTCCATACTTTCGATGTTATCAACTAGTTTTCTAATAGTCTGCATTGACACATTGTTCACCGTTAAGCAACGAATTTTCATCAACTACTATTAGTTGTTATGTAGTTGAACTACGTTTTTATACCTCAATCTTTTATACCTTAATAGTGAACGATTAAGGTGCTTGCATTGGATCGGGTCTTTGTAGTAGGCGTTGGATTAACGAAAATCGGCAGGTTTTATGAAAAACACGCTAAAGACTTATTTGCTGAAGCTCTATGGAACGCTATTAACGACGCGGGCGGCGTGAAGCCTCAGGGTATAGTAGTAGGTAATATGACTTCGAGTGTATTAATGGGGCAAGATAGTTTAGGAGCATTACTTGCTGATCATTCTGGTTTTCGAGGAGTACCTGCTTTTAAAGTTGAAGCCGCCTGCGGTAGCGGCGGCGCAGCTCTATATGCAGCATATTCGCTGGTGAAATCAGGCGAACTCGATGTTGTTGCAGCTGGAGGAGTCGAGAAATTAACAGAAGCAACAACAAACACTGTAACAAGAGCGCTCGCGCAAGCAGCTGATGCTGATTATGAAGTATTCTATGGAGCAACATTCACTGGATTAAACGCTATGATAGCAAGATTATACATGAACTTGTTTGGATACAGCGATGAAGATTTATCCTATTGGCCTTTGAAAATGCATGAATACGCTAGTTATAATCCATATGCTCAACTTCGAGGAAAAGTAACATTGGAGCAGATAGTGTCCAGCCCGCTCGTCGCTGACCCAATTAGGTTGTATCATAGCGCGCCTATTGGAGATGGAGCAGCGGTTGTTCTACTTGTTAGAGGCGAGGAGAGAGCAAGGGAAATCGCCAAGAATAGCGGAAAGGAAGTTCTTGTGGAATTAGCAAGCGTTTCCTTAGCTACTGATAGTGTTGATCTAACATCACGCAACGACCTGCTAACAATGGATTCAACAGTAAAAGCGTCGAGAGAAGCTATTAGGAAAGCGGGATTAGAAATAAAGAATATTGATTATGTTGAACTGCACGATGCATTTCACATAACAGGGTATGTATCAATCGAAGACCTTGGTTTCGCACCTAAAGGTCTTGCACCAAAATTATATCGCGAAGGTAAGTTCCAGAAAGGCGATAAACCAGAGATAAACTTCAGCGGAGGATTAAAAGCACGTGGGCATCCTGTTGGAGCAACTGGTATATATCAAGCAGCTGAAGCCGTAATGCAGATTAGAGGAGATTTTCCGGGTTATAAAGCAAGTGATCCCGAGACCGCTCTAATCCACAATATTGGTGGAATAAGTACAATTGCGGCCGTAGCTGTTTTCAAAAGGGTTAAATAATGAGCTCGCATGATGAATTATTAAAAAAAGTAAATGAATACAAGGAACTATCTATTATCGGAGGCGGAAAGGAAAAAATCGAGCAACAGAAGCAGAAGGGTAAATTATGGGTTAGAGAGAGATTAGAGAAGCTCGTTGATCCAGGGTCATTTGTTGAGTTTCAATGGATGAAGATCCATAGATCAACTTATTTCGGCTTAGATAAACAAAAATTTTTCGGCGACGGCGTAATTGTGGGATACGGCAAAGTAGACGGTAGGATAGTATACGTGTATGCTCAAGATTTCACAGTACTAGGAGGAAGCATTGGAGAAGCTCATGGTGAAAAAATCGCTAGAACAATAGAGCAAGCTATGCAAGCAGGTGTACCCGTTATAGGTTTATATGATTCAGGAGGTGCTAGAATACAAGAAGGTGTTTCAGCGCTCCATGGCTGCGGTAGAATTTTCTACGCAAATGTAAAAGCAAGCGGAGTTATACCTCAAATAGCAATTATCCTCGGACCATGTGCAGGTGCTGCAGCCTATAGTCCAGCTCTCATGGATTTTGTTATTATCGTTAAAGGAGCTTACATGTTCATTACCGGCCCCGAGGTAGTGAAAGCCGCCACTGGAGTAGATGTTACTTTCGATCAACTAGGCGGCGCAGACATTCATGGATCAATCAGCGGCGTAGCGCATTTTGTTGCTGAAAACGAAGAAGAAGCATTTACGATAGTACGAAAGCTGTTATCTTATCTACCAAGTAACAGCACGGAGGATCCGCCTTACGTTCCAACGAACGATCCAGTTGATCGTAGGTTAGAGGAATTATATGAAATTGTTCCCACAGACCCAATGAAACCTTTCGACGTAAAACAAGTAATAACCTCCGTATTAGATAACGGTGAATTTCTCGAGGTTCACTCAAACTGGGCGAGATCAGCTGTTGTTGGTTTCGGTAGAATAGGTGGATACACCGTTGGTATAGTTGCTAATCAACCCGCTGTAAATGCAGGGGTTATAGATATTGATGCAAGTAATAAAATAGCTAGATTCGTTAGATTCTGCGACTCCTTCAATATACCGATAGTAACATTTGTTGATACACCTGGATTCATGCCTGGTGTTGACCAAGAGCACGGCGGCATAATAAAACATGGTGCTAAAGTTCTACATGCCTACGCCGAAGCATCTGTTCCAAAAATAACGGTAATTATGCGTAAGGCTTACGGTGGAGCTTACATCGCAATGGGTAGTTTATCGCTTGGAAGCGACATAAATTACGCTTGGCCTACAGCCGAAATAGCTGTTATGGGTCCCGAAGGAGCCGTTAGGATACTGTATAGAAGAGAGATCGAGAAGGCACCCGATCCCGAAGCATTTTACAAAGAGAAACTAAGAGAATACAGAGAGATCTTTGCTAATCCATTTAGAGCTGCAGAGTTGGGATACATAG
>JAUQPA010000045.1 GCA_030550615.1 Thermoproteota archaeon
CGCTGTGGTTGGTTACAATTTCGAAAGCCTTCCCCTTTAGGGCGGGGAGGAGGTCAGGAAGTCTGAGGCTACCAGAAAACACTTTGTTGAATATAAAGGAGACGTTGTTGAAATACCTTTAAACATAGTTAAGAAGTCTCGTTTCTTATCCAAGTTGCGGGGGATTCAGGGGCTAAATAGCGTTGATCAGAACAAAGCATAGTTTCAAATAGTGTTTTCAATTATTACAGCTTCTAGTTCTCTGATCACTCTTGCTTTAACGTCAAACACCTTAAGTATAGTTTCCTCTGTAATTACCTCTTTGGGCGGACCCATGGTTACCACCTTTCCTTTTTTAAGCGCGATAACCTTGTCGGAGTATCGATAAGCATGTGTTAAATCGTGAAGGGACATAATTACAGATATGCCCCTGCTTCTTGAAAGCTTCTTCACTAGCTCTAGTATTTCAACTTGGTACTTGGGATCTAAACTAGAAGTTGGTTCATCTAATAGCAACACCTGCGGTTCAGATACAATAGCTCTAGCCACCAAAACCCTCTGTAATTCTCCTCCGCTGAGTTGATCTAGCCTTCTCAGCACCAGGTTCTCGCAGTTAACTACTCTCAGCGCTTCATATGCTTTCTCAACATCGGTTTTTCCATACGTGTATCTAACGTTGGGTCTTCTACCAGTTAATACAAAATCCAGTACTGTTACATATCCCAGCACGTTTTCTCTTTGAGGAACATATCCAATAATTTTAGCTATTTCTCGCCTAGTATACTCGTAGATATTCCTGCCATCAATGTACACGGAACCCTTCAATGGTTTAATTATTCCATTTATAGTTTTTAGAAGAGTGGTTTTACCACTACCGTTTGGCCCAATAACCGAAATTATTTCCCCTGGGTTAACACTTAATGTAACATTGCTTAATGCTTCATAGCTATCATAGTAGACATTGATGTCAGCTACTTTTATAACCACCATAGCTAATTCCCCGTATAAGCATATATATTAATAGGGGTGCACCCATGAAAGACAAAGTTATACCGACGGGTAGCGTTAATGGGTACAAGATGTTTCTGGAGAGAGTGTCAGCTAGTACTGTTAATATTGATCCGATTAGAATGGATGCAGGCAATAAATATTTATGGCTTGCGCCCACAACTCCCCTAGCTATATGAGGTGCAAGTAAACAGAGGAAAGCTAAAACTCCTACGAATGATGTAGCTAAAGATGTTCCAAGAGAAGCTATAATCATGGCGACTAATCTAAATCTTCTCGGATTTATTCCTGAAGCTAACGATAAATCATCTCCAAGGGAAACAAGGTCTAGATCAATGTGAATGAACATGTATGCAATCAGCATTGGAATGAAACCAATGGCTAAGATCAACAGCTCCATATCGCCAGGCCTACTTAAATCCCCGAATGTCCAAAATACAATTGTTGCAACCTGCAGTTCATTTAAAACAAGGTACTGTAGTAATGCTAAAATAGATTGATATAGAAACGAGAGAGCAATAGATGATAAAACAAGAGCATGGGGCGATAAACCGGCTTTATAAGCTAGGGATAAAACAAGCATTGATTGAAGTAGAGCAAAAACAAAAGCCATAACGGGTAACAAGTAAGGTCTTGATATATTGTAGAAAAATGGATAAAATCTCCCAGCGTAACCGAATAATAAAGCAACAGCAACACCTAGAGCAGCTGCTTGAGATATGCCAAGCGTGAAAGGAGAGGCAAGGGGGTTTCTATATACAGCTTGGGCTATGACTCCTGATCCCCCAAGTAAACCACCAACTATGACTCCTACTAGTACCCGCCTAAGTCTAAGCCAGAGAGTAATGGAATCTACTTCAGTGCTGTTCACTCCGAGTAGTATTTTTAAAGCATCTAGAAAAGTCACGTTCCTTAATCCAATTGATGATGCAACTGGAATTAGGAATAAAAGACCCAACGTTAGTACAATGATAATAAATGATCTTCGCTTAAAAATATTCAACGAATACTCCTCGCTCACGCTTAGACACCGGTACTACAAGTAAACATATTCGATAAGTTATCGAAGCCTACACGGTATCCTTCGAGAAATAAATGATACAGTTCTTTACCCAGGAATACCTTGAATATTTCATCTGCTTTACGTATCGGATCTACATCAATGAATTGATCGGGATACAGTACTTTGCCCATGTAATACGCGTCTGCAAGAGCTGTTGCAACATTAGTGTAATAGTAGTTGAATGGAAGTATTGAATATATTCTCTGTTCTTTGAATGCTGTTAAAGCACAGAACTTAGCTTTATCTTTATTAAACTCGTCTAGAACTACGTTAAGGTTATTGAGATCTATGAATATGTAGAGTGGTTGCGCACTGAGAATATATTCGAAGTCAACTGAGATAAATCCTGCCTTAGAGGATGCATTATCGACGATTGATGAAGTATTCAATAATACAAGAGGCGGAAACCTTACTTGTGATGAAGTAAATGGTTGACTACCCTTATATGATACTGCACCTACATAAACACTTGGTTTATTAGCAATGTTCCTCGTTCGATTAGCGAGGTCATCGACAATGGAATCAATGTAAGTGCAGAGTTCTCGAGCTCTTTCCTCTCTATTTAGTACCTTGCCCAGGAGGATGAGAGCACTTTTAACGCCGTTGACATCAAGATATCCCGCCTCGCCATAATCAACTACGATCACGGGAGCATTTACTTCTCTGGATAATCTATCTGGATCGTAGAGTTGAGCGTAAATAGAACTCATTATGACTAGGTCTGGTTCAACACTTCTTATTTTTTCCGGGTCAGGTGTACTTCTAGGTCCACCTGGACCTATGATTGGAAGTTTCTTCAAGTAATCTCCATACGCCATCGCGTAATCTCTGCCCAGAGGATTCCACGTTACTTCTACTTCTTCTACTCCTGCGAGCAAGTTTAAAGCATCAAGGTATATGACTAACCTAAGGGCACCTGGACCGATTGCAACTATTTTACTAGGGTATTTCTGTACCCTGACTAATCTATTTAAAACATCTGTTACTTCTATATACTCCGGTTTTATTGTTTCCCCCGGTTTACTCGTAGCGGTGGGCGTGTAGTTTTCTCTCGTTACTTGTATTGTTGCAAAAAACGCGATTAATACCGATACAAGCACAACTGGTATTAAAGCCAAGTACTTCTTCTTCATTTTTCCACCTTGCTTATTCTATATGGTGTTCTGACACCTGTTACTATCCCCCTACCAATCACCGCGTTAGTTCCCATGCCGGCACATGTTAAACAATATGGTTTGCCTTCAATGTAAACTACTCTAGTAGACATTGCAAGTTCGCCACACCTGCTACACCTAATACTTTCAAATATTGGAGCACGTTCGATTTCCTCCGTTACTTCTACTTCTGTAATTTTAAATTCCTCTTCGGGTAAAGTAGCCATTTTTAACCCTATCTCTCTCCAGATTTCATTTAATTTCTCAGCTTCCTCCCTACTACCCCTTCTCTCGATCACAACCTTGTGGAATAATTCCCGCGCTTCACGTGGAATATACTTGTCTAATCTCTCGGCGTCAATGTAAACTCTTATACCTTTTCCGCTATATCTCTTCAGTATGGTAACAGCGTTTTTACCAAGGTCAATGTATACAAGCGAGTTGTTTCCAAGGGTGCAGCCAGTTGCTATTTGAACTCCGTCAGCAAAGCAGTTATTTGCTTCAACAATTGCCACTATATCCTCGCTGATGGTCTCATATACACCGGGTTTAATTAAACCAAGTTTTTCAAACGCTATCTCGGATGCTCTTAAACCCAGCACTAGAAATGGACATATGTGACCGTGGAACCTTTCAGCTAATTTTAATAATTCAGCATTAACCATAGGTGCACCTCAATTATATTATTGGTGCACTTTCAATAGTGTTATTAAGACATTACAGTATATAAACTTTACTGTTTCTTCTACCATCATTTAGATCTACGTGTTCACAATAGTTATCTCAAAGCTGACGATCTACGGTAGTTTACATCCTAAACGATGTAGAGTGCTCTGAGTATACGTAGCAAGCTGCGAAGAAGCCAAGTAAAATATGTTAAAGGTAAATATTTTAGGGAGTTGCGCTATCTATAGCTCCGGTTTAATAAGCGCTAAGAACCTCCTTTAATCTATGTACGAGAACTAAATACAACTTCATGGATCCTTCCATAAGCCTTGGATAACATAAGCTTTATTCTTCTCGTGGTCGATCCCCCTCACTTAAATGTTTTCTCAATGCTACATTTACACATGTTTTCAAGCCTTTCAACGAGTTTACAGCCTATTCCACTGCTTCAGCCTCCTCTGGTGTAATTGGCTCTTCGTTGTCATAGCTGTATTTAGCTATGCATTTACTTAATTTTTCACCGTGGATCTCTAGGATTAATTTTCTCTCGTTTTCTTCTCTACCTTCGAGAATTGATCTCAGGTGTTTCGGGCAGAATATAGAGGGAGATCTTCTGGAGTCATCCGCACTAAATGCGTTAAAGTTTAATATATCTGCTCCCCGCGTCCTCAACGTATTTGCACGTGAAAAACTACTTGAGGGATCTTCACTGCTTTTTGCGATATTTTCAAGTTTACTTATATAATCTTTAAGGGCATCCATATACGGGATGGAAACACCGAGCTTACCATATAATCTCTCGGCTGTATCAAATAATAATCATGCATGATAGGTACAGAGCCCAAGGCTTTCAATGAATATGTCTCTAATCCTCGGATCTAGCATACCTTCGTAAAGCAGATTTTCAGCGTATCTGAATTCACTGTTTAAAATAAGCCGGCATACAGGGCAATCATTGTGACTAAATCCTTCACTATAGACAACGCTGAGAATTCCACTAAAATTTCTCTTAGCGCTAATCATTTGAAACAGCCTTTGAGATCTTCTTCATGCGAATTTATATCAATCGATACTAACATCTTCCCCGTCAATTACGGAGATCTGCGGAATTCAAACAATAGAGAAGTACTTGGAATTAAGGGTATTTCTACATATTGAAATTTAAAGCTATTTCCTCTACAACAATGTTTTCACGTGGTTGCCCCGGTAGCGAAGAACTATTGGTGCCGCATTCATTTATTCTACCTTAGGTAATCAATACTAATATAAATTAATATAAAAAGAGTCTCGAGAGATTGTGCAAATAGTATGCGTTATGAAAAACTTCATGTATAGTTAAAGGCTTTGAATACAGCGATTTTAGCTACATCTGTAACCAGAAATGTAGCTATAACATACGTTAACGCTAATGCCATGGTATTTAAAGGTAACGCCGGTATTATTATCCCTTTCCATACGAGGATCGTTGCCACTACGCTGTCTACTGTTATAGCTAACAACATGTACTCGCCTGGTCTTGAACCCCAAAATGGCCCTGTCTCCCTGAAGTTCAATATGTTCAAAAGCCCGGTGAGGAGAAGTATGTAGAAGATGAAGCTCTGCATTTGCGGATATGGTAAATTAACGAGTTTTGCTACGTATAGTGCTATAAATAGCTCCACGAGCTTTACGATACCAAGAATAGTTGATATCATTGTTAGTTTTCTTATGTTCCATTTCTCCGGTTTTTTACTTGGTTTTACTACGTCAACGCTTATAGATAACGTTAGAAAGTCGTAGAGAAACAACATTAGTATCATATGAGTAGGTGTCAGTATTGGAAGCCCGAGAATCAGTGTTGATAATGCTACGAAGTACACTATGCTGAATGTCTTAACAACCTTGTTTATAGTCCAAACAACTATCTTCCTATAAGCACTTCTCCCGAGGCTTATTATATCGACAATTACTCTCAATCCAGGATATAAAAGCACTGCTGAAGCCACTGATTTAGCTACATCTGTAGCCCCGCTAACAGCTATACCAAGTTCAGCTTTCTTAAGTGCGGGCGCATCATTAACACCATCTCCCGTCATGCCAACTACATGCCCTTTCCTCTGCAAGGCTTCTACAATATCGTACTTGTCTTCAGGAGTTACTTCTGCGAAAACATCGATATCTTCAATAATCCCACTCAGCTGATCTTTCGAGACCTCTCTTAAGCTTACAGCTTTATCACCAATACCAACCTTTCTCGCTATAGCCTTAGCTACGTGTATGTTATCCCCCGTAATCATCTTTGGATTTACACCTAGATCCTTCATGATTTTTATAAAGTGCTGAGAGTCTTCACGGGGTTTATCGTATAGTCCCAGTAAACCAATAATCTTAACATCATTTTGTTGAGTTCCTAGTGCAACTGCTAATGGCCTAAGACCTTCATCGCCAAGCGCTTCTACTGCTTTTTCAATACTTTCTTTATCACTGTTACTTGCTAGTTGAAGAAGTACTTGTGGCGCTCCTTTCATAACCCTTAGTTTCCTATTCCCTAACTGAATAATTGCTTCACTTCTCTTTGTTTCCGGCGTGAACGGCTTAAACTCCAGGATTTTAGCTATACTTACATCAATATTCATCTCCCTGGCTTTCTGTCTTATAGCGTTATCTATGGGGTCTTTTGTTACTTCTTCGGATACTAGAGCGGCGTATAGAACAACAT
>JAUQPA010000046.1 GCA_030550615.1 Thermoproteota archaeon
CACGTTAATCTATACTATTGTGGAATAAAGTAAAACTGGTGATCTAACCTAATGCTGACGCTAATCGTTGGTGGCTTCTTCGGGGATGAGGGTAAAGGTAAAATATCAGCATACGTCTCTCTTATGAAACAATACAACTACGCGGCAAGAACTGGGGCTATTAACGCGGGTCACACCGTTGTTTTTCACGGAAAAAAATTTAAACTAAGAACAATTCCCGCCGCGTTCGTTAATGAGAAAACAAAACTACTCATTCCACCCGGGGCTTTAATTAGGCTAGATGTTTTCTTCAATGAAGTTAAAGAATTAGGGGTGGAGAATAGGGTATGTCTAGATTATAATACCGGTATTATAGAAGAAATACATGTTAACCGCGAAAAACAAGATTCTATTTTAGCATCTATTGGGTCAACATTCCAAGGCGTTGGTGCAGCAATGTCGGATAGAGTCCTCAGAAGACTTAAGTTAGCGAGAGATTTCAGTGAACTAGCTAGATACCTCTGCGATGTACCATTGCTGATTAATAATGCCCTGGATCTAGGCGAGAAAGTATTAATTGAAGGTACTCAGGGTACCTTTCTCTCGTTGTATCATGGGACGTATCCTTACGTAACTAGCAGGGACACTACAGCATCAGCTTTACTATCCGAGGTTGGAATCGGGCCTAAAAGAGTTGACGAAGTAATTGTAGTTTTCAAAGCATATGTTACGAGAGTTGGTGAAGGACCATTGGAAGGTGAATTAAGCCGCGATGAGGCAGTTAAACGCGGATGGGTAGAGATGGGTACAGTTACTGGCAGGCCGAGAAGAGTTGCACCATTCAACTTCGAGCTCGCAAAAAGATCTATAATGTTAAACTCAGCTACTCAAGTAGCTATAACTAAGCTAGATGCGTTGTTCCCGGAGGCTAAAGGTGTCAAAACATGGAGTAATCTACCATCACATGTCAAGAAGTGGATAGAGGATGTGGAATCTTACATAAAGACACCTGTGACTCTGATTGGAACAGGTGAAGAAGTAGATGAGATTATTGATAGAACACTTGATCTAGGTGTTGAGCTTTGAAGGAATTCGATGTAGCTATAGTGGGAGGCGGGCCGGCTGGATTATTTGCCGCAATTGAACTTGTTAGATTAACTAATGGAAAATTAAGAATAGCCTTATTCGATAAAGGAGGCAGGGTAAACGAGAGGCGTTGTCCTTTAGCTCTCGGCGCATTGCGACCAATATATGATAGAGATGTAGTAGGGTGCGGTGCCTGTAAAATATGCCACATATTGTACGGTGTAGGAGGAGCTGGTACGTTCAGTAGCGGTATAATTAACTTGAGACCTGATGTAGGGGGAGATCTAGATAAGTTAATAGGTAGCTGGGAGAAAGCGGAGGAAATCGTTAAATATGTTGATAAGTTAATTGTTGAGTTTGGAGCACCAAATGAAACGCTTATGGAGCCTGATCCAAAGAAGGTCAAATCCATTGAGAAACTAGCGGCTAAAGCAGGAGCCAAATTCATACCTACGCCTCAAAGAGTGCTGGGTACAGAGAACGTGATCAAGATAGTGGATAATATTGTGAGGTTCCTGGAGGAGCGCGAGGTTAAGATCTATACCTTTACAAATGTTCATGACATAAGTATAGATCAAGGATTTTTTAGAGTTGAAACCAACCGAGGCGAGTACTACGCGCGTAGAATACTACTTGCCCCAGGTCGCGGAGGAGCACATTGGTTCAAAAACATAGCTGACAAGCTAGGTATAGCTGTTGAACCAGGACCTCTTGATATAGGAGTAAGAGTTGAAGTACCGTACTATGTAACAGAGCACGTTACAAGCGTGAACTACGACCCCAAAATAGTAATGTACACTAAATCCTACGATGACATGGTTAGAACGTTTTGCACGAATCCACAAGGCTTTGTATTAAAAGAATTCTATGATGATGGAACAGTGGGAGTAAATGGTGAAACATATAAAGATACGAAATCCAAAAACACGAATTTTGCCTTACTTGTAACTCTCAAGTTAACTATGCCGTATACGGATGTTCTTGAATTAGGTAAATCCATAGCAGTTATGGCAACTAAGCTTGGAATAGGGAGACCAATTATTCAAAGACTAGGCGACCTAGAGAAAGGGAGGAGAAGTACATGGGATCGCATAATGAGAAGCGTTATAACACCAACGCTCAGAGATGTTACGCCAGGTGACATTAGCCTTGCTCTACCTCACCGTGTCATGGAGAACATATTGGAGGCGTTAAATAGGCTGGACATCGTATACCCAGGCATTGCATCTCCTCAAACTCTTCTATATGCTCCAGAGATAAAGTACTACAGTGTGAAGGCTTCTATAACTCATAACTTCGAGACAACTGTTCGCGGCATTTTCGTAGCTGGAGACGGGGCTGGGTTATCACGAGGTATTAATATTGCAGCTGCAACTGGTGTATTAGCAGCAAGAGGTATTATAAGTACACTATAGGTGCTAATTATGAGTAACAACGTATGTGTTTTTGATTGGAGATATGGTTCACGAGAGGTAAGGAGCCTGTTTACAGTTGAAAACATGGTGAGAACATATATCAAAGTCGAAATAGCTCTTCTCAAAGCACTTGGAAGCGTTGGATTAGCTCCTCCTTATTGTTTCTCCGAGATCGAGGAATGCGCAAACAAGATCGATCCAATGGATATCTATAGGAGAGAAGCTGTAATGGGTCACGACATTGCTTCACTAGCATTTATTCTTGGAGAAAAATGTGGAGAATGCGGGAAATACGTGCATTTAGGTGCAACAAGCTATGATATCGTTGATACTACCTGGGCTCTTATACTACGTGACGCAATAAATATTCTAAGGAGAAAACTCAGAGGTATTATTGAGAAATTACTAGAACTCGCGAAAGAACATGTTCACACATACGTAATTGGTAGAACACATGGTCAACACGCATTGCCCATAACATTTGGTTTTAAATTCGCTAACTACGCATATGAACTTGCTCGCAGCTATGAAAGATTAGTTGAACTAGAGAAAAGACTCATAAGACTTAAAATGAGCGGCTCCGTTGGCACAATGGCTTCCTGGGGGGATAAAGGTTTTCTAATTGAAGACATCGTTGGAAAAGAACTATGTCTCGAACCACACCCAATAACCACACAGGTAGCTCCGAGAGATGGTTTCGCGGAATTCATATCTGTGCTTGCAATACTTGCATCGCAACTTGACAGGCTTGCCTTAGAGATAAGAGAGCTTTCAAGAACCGAAATAAGTGAAGTATACGAAGCAGTTGAACGCGTTGGAAGTAGTGCCATGCCACACAAGAGAAACCCGGTTATTGCTGAGAGAATATCAGGGCTCGCCAAAATAGCCAGAAGCTTCGTTACCGCGGCCTTAGAGAACATAGCGTTAATGCATGAAAGAGACTTAACGAATAGTTCAAGTGAAAGAATACTTATACCACACGCTGTTCTCACCTTAGATCAAATGCTTGAAGACACGAGTAAAATGCTCTCCGTAATTAAAATTGATAAAGATAAAGCAAGAATAAATATTGATTTAACAAAAGGTGCTGTCTATAGCGAAATTTTAGTCACAAAGCTGGTTGAAAAAGGTTGGGCACGGCATGAAGCATACGTGAAAATTAAGGAGATATCTAAGGCCGTTTATCTCAGAGAAGATCTTGTTAAAGCCATACTGCAGGATCCAGAGCTTTCAAAATACTTTTCGGAGAACGAGTTATTAGCTATCCTCAGCCCCGAGTACGTTACTAAAAACGTTGAAAAATTAATAGAGCGCACACTAAATCATGTTCAGAAAATCATTTCCACGGAGTACGGAAAGTGCACAAGTTAGCTCTTACCGTATTTTAATAAGCAAAGTCGTGTGCTGAAAACCTAGAACATCTATCGTAAATATAGTGTTCAAGAAAGGGTTTTCAGCTATTTTCCTAGGAGAATTCGAGAAACTATCACAATAGGTCATGGAGATCGTGGCAGATGTTTCATCTGTGAATAAAATAAACTATGGTAACGTATTGTTATCAATTCCCCGGGCATCTTTCACTTATAATTCAACTAGCCATTTTTAAAACAATAATTAGCCAATAAAGTATCGGTGGTTCAATAGTGTTACCAGATACAAGTTCTTGTAATAATGATGAAAATCACCACGACCTATGTAGTTTAATTTACTCGAAATACATGGAAGTTGTAGAAGTTATTAGAATTATGGAGTATGAGTTGAACGAGCTTAGAGTTAAACAATTGAACAAAGATTTATTTGAAACAAGTGTATCCTCCCTTACAACTAGTTTTTCGATTTTAATATCACCGTGGATCTTAAGTAATGTACTTCGCAGCAATAATGGGGCAACATTCATCTTGATCACTAGTAGTATTATCATGCTCACATATATAAAGCTAAGAACGTTCCTTGGCGTAGAAGAAAGTAATGAAATAGAGATCCTGGAAAATGTTGTTGATTGGTTTAAGAAATTGAGAAATGCATACGAGATAATGCTTAATGCATGTAACAGAAAGCACTAAGAAATGTTAAAAATTAAAACCATGAATAAGCAAGAAATACACAAAATTAGGCTAGGGAATCAATGTATACTACCTATGTATTCTCTCCAACGCATTTTTAAATACAGTAGTTCATCTAATCATGTTCTTCCCTTTAGTACTAGTCCGGGTATAGCTGTTTTTTCCTCTATTATCTTAGCAAACTTAGTTAAAATAATTGACATTGATATGTAGAAAACTGCGGTAACAGTATATATTTGAATATGTAAAAGTGTTCTTGCACCTATTATTTTACTAACATATACTAACTCTGGAACAGTAACGAAGTAAGCAATTGAACTATATTTCAATAGGTATATAATTTCGTTCGTGAGAGCAGGTATTGCTATCCTCATACCCTGCGGTAAAACAACACTTGTGAGCACCGTTGATCTACTTAAACCAATGGATAATGCAGCTTCCCATTGTTCACGTTGAATAGCTCCAAACGCCATTCTAAAGTACTCAGCTTGATAAGCAGCCGAATTTAGCCCTATAGCAATAATACTTGCCGTGAATGCATCTAACGTTATTCCCATTATTGGCAAAGCATAATATATAAAGAAGAGTTGTACAATCATTGGTGTTCCACGAATAAACTCGATGTACGTTGCAAGGATTACTTTGAGAGGTAGAGGACCATATACTCTCCCCAGGGATATTGGTAATCCCAGTAATAGACCGATAGAGAATCCTATGAACGTTATTTCAATTGTTAATAACATCGCGTTTAATAAATCTGTTCCATAGTTAGATGTTAAATACAGTATTTCCTCAACGAAGTCCATAGTTACTCAAGCCTATAGAGTTCTCTTATACTCAGCAGAAATCTCCTAGCTCTCTCCGTTCTAGGGTTTAAAATCACTTGCTCTGGTTCACCTTCTTCCACTACTCTTCCATCATCAAAAAACACCACTCTATCAGCTGTTTTTAGTGCAAATCCTATTTCATGAGTGACAACGATCATTGTTCTACCTTCATTAGCCAATTTCTCCATAACTTTAAGAACTTCACCTATCAACTCCGGATCTAATGCAGACGTGGGTTCATCAAATAACAGCAACTTGGGATCCATCGCTATAGCTCTAGCTATGGCTACTCTTTGTTGCTGACCACCGCTGAGTTGAGCAGGGTACTTACTCCAGAGGTCCTCGGTTATTCCAACAGATAATAATGCTTCCTCCGCTATTCTTCTTGCTTTTTCCCTTGGATACTTCTTTACTTTCACTAAACCCAACATTACGTTTTCAATCGCGGTTAAGTGTAGAAATAAGTTAAAGTGCTGAAACACGAAGCCTATTTTCTCCCGCACTTTTCTGACATCTATGTTTTTACCTGTGATTTCTTCGTTATCAAATATTATTTTTCCTTTATCTGGTTTAACAAGGAGGTTAATACACCTAAGTAGCGTTGACTTACCAGACCCCGACGGACCTATTATGACTAGTGTTTCTCCTTCATTAACCTCGAGGTTCACTCCTTTCAATACGTGATGCTTACCGTAATATTTATGTAAATCTCTAATAATCAGTAGTTTTTCATTGTCCATACCCGAGCACCCTTAGTTTTAAATAAATATAGTTTATGATCTGCGATAATGAAAAACATATTAGCAGGTAAATTAATGCAACAGCTATTAAAGGAGAAAAGTACTCGAGCCTAGCTTGAGCTATGTGAACAGCTTGAGTAAAAGCTTCAACCACGCCTATAGCATACGCTAAACTAGAATCCTTGAGTATAATAGTATACTCATTTATCAAACCTGGAAGAGATAGCCTCAATGCCTGAGGAAAAACAACTGATGTATAGGTACTCCACTTGCTTAAACCAATAGATAATGCAGCTTCCATTTGCCTCGCCGCAACTGTTTCAATGGA
>JAUQPA010000047.1 GCA_030550615.1 Thermoproteota archaeon
TTACAGGCTCCGTGGAGATATCGTTGTATTTCACTACAATGTACCGAGGTAGTTCAGTAATATTCCACGTTATTTCAATGCTTTTTAGCTCTCCTGGAAGTATTGTGGTAGGTAACTGCGTCGTATTAGAATTGCTGAGTAAGTAGTTTTTCCCCGTTGTTGTTACTACTTCAATGTTGTTAACTGTTATATCCCTGGTACCAATGTTTCTCAGCTCCATTGTTAGTCTTTTAATGGAATTCAAGTAATACGCGTTTTCAACTACTAGTTTACCGTTATCTGAAACAGTATTGAGATATCTTGTAACATATGTATATATTAATACTCCTCCTGCTATTGTAAGAGCTAGAAGTATAGCTGTTGCAACTATTCCCGAGACTCCTTTCATACACACCCCATTTTACTAAAGACGAGTTTAATAGCGATTCAACGAGTAAAGTATAAAAGGAGAACTAGGTAGAGTTAACCGATAGTATTCCTGGAACTTATAATGCTTTTATTAATGATATAATTATGCAACACGGTGAACGCCGATGAGCGAGTTAAAAGAAGTTTATCGAGCTGTTAGCCCCGCGGAGTTCTTCTATAAATACAGAGAAATAGCTGGTTTCGCAAACCCAGCTAGAGCCATTTATCAAACAATAAGGGAACTCGTTGAAAACGCCCTAGATGCCACGGATGTTCATGGTATTCCGCCGGATGTAAAAATTACCATTAGGAAAGCTGATGAAACACAGGATTTCTACCAAGTAACAGTTGAAGATAATGGAATAGGAATACCTCCAAACATCGTGCCAAACGCATTTGGCAAAGTACTATTTAGTAGTAAGTATGTACTAAGACAATCGAGAGGAATGTATGGGCTCGGAGTAAAAATGGTTGTATTATATGCTCAGATGACTACTGGTAGACCGGTTGAAGTAATTACTAGTAAATCAGGTTATAAGAGAATATATTACTTCAAGCTAAGAATAGACGTTAATAAAAACGAACCCGTAGTTATAGAAGCTGGTAGTTGGAGAAAAACACGTGATTGGCATGGAACTATAGTTTCTGTTACGATTGAAGGAGATTGGAGTAGAGCCAAAAGCAGGGTACTCGAATACTTACATAGAACAGCTATAGTTCTACCTTACGCTAACATAGTTATGTTAACTCCTGAAAACGAAATTGTATATTACCCACGTATAGTTAACACTATGCCAAGACCTCCCGTTGAAACCAGGCCGCATCCTCAGGGAACAGACCTCGAGTTCTTGAATAGTCTTGTTAAAAACACTGATTTTAAAACCATAGAGGAGCTACTAATACACAGCTTCCAGAGCATGGGTGAAGTTACTGCAAAGCAAATACTTCAAGTTGCTGGAATAAATCCCGAGAGGAAGCCAAGTGAACTTTCAGACAACGAGCTTTTATCATTAATAAACGCGATGAAAACATACGATAAATACAAGCCACCTTCTTCACGCGCACTTTCACCACTAGGAGAGGAAATTATTAAAGCTGGCTTAAGGAGGGCATTTAATCCTGAGTATGTAGATGCTGTATCTAGAAGACCTAGTGCATATAGTGGTCATCCATTCGTAGTTGAAGTAGGTATAGCTTATGGAGGTAATACTCCTATAGGCGAGGATAAACCTATTGTTCTAAGATACGCTAATAAAATACCATTATTATACGATGAAGCAACAGATGTTATCACAGAAGTTGTTAAAGAAGATATCAGCTGGGATAATTACATGATCAGCTTTCCTTCCCCCCTCGTGATACTAGTACATGTCTGTAGCACAAAAATACCTTTCAAAGGAGTTGGGAAAGAAAGCATTGCTGATATACCTGAACTACGTAAGGAGATAAAACTAGGAATAATGGAGGTCACGAGGGGGCTCAAACAATATCTATCAAAGAAAGTAAAAGAAGAAGAAGCCAGGCGCAAAGCCGAAGCAGTTGCGAAATATATACCCGAAGTAGCAAGAAGCCTAGCAGTTATCTTAGCTGATGAAAACGAGTTAAATACGTTGAGAAAGGAGATTATCAGTAAATTAACTACTATTGTAGCTAAGAAAACTGGAGTTTCACTTGACTTAATACATGGAATTGTGAAATCCATTGAAGCAGAAGCTTAGGTGGAACTCCGATGCCTTCGCAAATAGATCTAGCTGCTAGAAACAAGGCATTGGATATAATAAAAAACTCCATGAGAAGCCTAGTAGAACAGATCAGTAGAGGCGAGAAACCAATTTTGGTAATACCGAAGAGAACGCTTGCAAACACGATCTATGACTTGAGAAAAAAGATGCTTCTCCTAGGACCCGAGATCCAACATCGTTCCTTCACCGACGTCAATGAAGCGAAGAAATTTATGCAAACACTACTAATGGCATCAATAATATTCGATGCACTGAGAAACAACGAGTATCCAACAATTCGTGATTTGTACTATAGAGGTAAACACTCCATAAGCTATAAAACAATTGATGGTAAACACGTTAGCGAAAATACATGGGAGGAGCAAAGAGAATCCGATGGTGTTATAAGGGATCTAGAAGTATATCTTTCGGTTCTACGAGAAGACCTACTTATCTTAAGCAAAGAGAAGGGTAAAGTCGTTGGAAACCTGGTTATTAGAAGCGGTGATGACACCATAGACCTAAGTAAGATGGGTCATGGTGCATACGCTATTGAGCCAACTCCGGATCTAATAGAGTTTGTTGATGTAGACGCCGAGTACATACTTGTTGTTGAGAAAGATGCAGTTTTCCAGCAACTACACAGATATGGTTTCTGGAGGAAATACAAAGCAATACTCGTGACAAGCGCTGGCCAGCCTGATCGTGCAACACGAAGATTTGTTAGGAGATTAAGCGACGAATACAAGTTACCTGTTTATATACTAGCTGATAGTGATCCATACGGATACTACATCTACAGCGTTTTTAAAACGGGAAGTATTACTTTATCATATGAAAGCGAGAGGTTAGCTACTCCCTCAGCGAAATTCATTGGCGTCATGATGACCGATATCTTCGGGGATTCCGTGTTCAGGAAGATAATTAAAGACAAAGATGCTAGGAAAACCCTTGAAGAGATTGCTCCTGGCGTAAGCGAGTTAAAACCCAAGAACCCGTATCTCAGCGAATCCGAGAGATCGAACTTCGTTATCAAAGCTAAAACCAAAGACCTTGAAAGAGCAGTTGAATTAGTTGGTTATAAAGTAGCCGATGTCTGCATCGAGGACAAAGACGTTAAAAACAAGATCAAGAAAAAAGAAGGTCTAACTGGTTACCCATGGTTTTCAACACCGGAGTGGACCCGTGAACTATGCATATTCTTCAATACACTGAGCAAGCTGGAAATAGAGGCTATGGCGAGCAAAGGATTGAAGTTCCTAGCTGATAAATATATCCCGGAGAAACTATCCATCGGCGACTGGATTGATTAAGATAATTTAAAAATCTGAAGAAGTTAAACTACAGTTCTCCCTTCTCTCTTAACGCAAGGATTTCTTTAACTACCTGCCGTGGATTTACGAAGGTTAATCCACCATCCACTACTATTAATTGACCTGTGATGAATTCCGCGTAGTCACTAGCGAGAAATACCACGACGTTTGCAACATCTCTTGGTAAACCAAATCTCTTCAATGGGTTTACTAGTTCCTGTATTCTAATATCCTCCGGGCTCCATATGGATTTTACTCCCGGTGTTAATATGGGGCCAGGAGCTATCGCGTTAACTGTTATCTTATACGGTGCTAATTCCGCTGCTAGGCATTTGGTGAATCCCACTACGCCTGCTTTAGCTGCACCATAGTACACTAATCCTGGAACTCCGTGATATAGTCCAGTTATGGATGAAATATTAATTATTCTCCCATACATTCTTTTAATCATATAGGGCACAACAGCTTTAGTAAATAAGAACATGCTCGTTAAATTTATATCAATCATTTCACGCCAAAATTCCTCGGTCATTTCAATAAACGGCTTCCTGGGATACGCGCCCACATTATTTACTAATATATCGACTTCGTTGAACTCTTTGATCACGTCACTTACCGCTCTCTCGACCTGATCTCTCTTTGTAGCATCAGCAACTAAACCTAGAACCTTGACGCCGTGTTTCTCAACTTCTTTAACAGCGGTATCTAGATCTTCCGCTGATCTATCGATGATTGCCACGTGTGCACCATGCTTGGCTAGAGTTAGTGCTATTTCCAGACCTATGCCTTTGGCACCGCCTGTTACTATAGCTAAACGATTAAATATCACTAAGCCAGCAACAAGTTTATGGTTAGAAAAACAATAGAGAAAATTGTAAAAAGGCTTCTCGAAGACGATTACTAAAAGTATTTATGGAAATTCACTATTTATATTCCCTAGTTAAAACAAGAGCTATTTGAAATAATTAGACATATGTCGAGAAAATACATTATTGACGCCGTCATTACTTCAACGTACTTATTTGCAACCGTAATAGTTAATAGAAAACTGGAACCATTAACTAACATAATTACGTGGATTGATGAAAGATCAGATAAATATGTGAACCTGGTGAAAAACAATGCCTTCGAAATCTACCGTAGAACTGGTTGCCCACCTTTACACATCTACACGTTGCCTAAAATACTGTGGCTTAAACACGAAAATCCTAGTTTAATCAATGGAAATTTAATTCTCGATGCTAAAGCATTACTCTCCACGTGGTTCCTCAACTATCCAATAACCGATCTCTCAACGGCATCTGGTACTTATCAGATGTTAAATATTTCATCTCTGAAGTGGGATTCGAGTATTCTCGAAATAGCTGGGATTTCAGAGGATCAACTCCCGGAGTTAAATGAAGCATATTACATAGACTACATTAGCGAAAAAACATCTCGCGAACTTAATTTTCGACCTGGAACACCGTTTATCCTAGGGTTGTATGATGGAGGTTCCATGATTTATGGATTAAGTATGGGAAAATACGACGTTGGGGTAGTTAACTTAGGTACTAGCGGTATGTTAAGAGTAGTAGTTGATAAACCCATAGTTGATCATTCCCCCTCCATGAGGTTTCAAACTTACTACTTGACGAACAGACAATGGCTCAGCGGAAGCGGAATAAATAACGCTGGCGTGATATTAGAGTTCCTCATTAAACTTCTGAATTTAGATTTCAAAATACTCGATACCTTATTAAACCAAGATCCTCCGGATCCAATTAAAACTCCCTTGGTTATTCCTTTACTATACAAAGAGAGATTGCCCATGGTGTCAACGAGTACGGGTTTTTCAATACATAGAATAAAACCTGAAACCACGATTGACCATATAATATGGGGCACCGTTGAGGGAATCTTAATGCTGATAAAGCTTATCGAAGAAGCATTACTGGAGAATTCAATAAACTTTAATTTCATTTTGCTTGGAGGAGGTCTTGCTAGGTATCGGGGACTTATCAATTCCCTGGCTACACTTCTAAATAAGAGAACCGGTGTCTTAAGAAGCCTGGAAGCATCTCATTTAGGCTGTGCATTACTTGCACTAAGTGTCCTTGGAGAAAAGAAAAAGGTGAAGGATGTAGTTTACAAAGTACAGGAACTCTTAGACTACGTTGATCCCGCCCTAGATCTCGCCGATCATTACAGCAAAAAATACGAAGAATTTAAAAGACATGTTGTTCATAGCAAGGAGGCATGTTAACCATTTGCTACACGTATCATTTTACATCAACTTGCTTAAAATAAAATAAGGTTGTTAACGGAGAGCAATAACGATGTAGGTTATAAGCAAAATAAAGTAATTCAGCTGAGACAGGTTTCTTCACCATTCAATCAATGGGGATTCATCATCGTTAATTAACTTTACTAGACTGTATAATAAACACTATTCTTCTTCGCGATACTCTAAAATATCGTGGTAGGTGTTTTTACCGCAGTTCTCGCAGTAATGGTATAGTTGTTTATACTCCTTCTTCAACGGGAAACTAACTAATAGTTTCCAATCCCTTCCACACTCTCTACATCTTAGTACCCAGTAACCCATTTTAATCTCCTCCCTTTTCGTGATTATAACTAGGTAATTTATCTATGGTTTTAACATGGATCAGGTTTTTCTCAATTAGAAGTCTAAGTGTTCTACGAAGCGTTCTACGAACCAATGCTCTTTTATTTAAGTCCTTAAATAAATTTACTGCGGTTTTCCTAATGCTATTTGTCCTAGTGAGATCTATCAATATCTTTTTTTCGTTTTCATTCAGCTCCCCGCTGAGATATCTCAAAGCTATTCTAGCGATATCCGATGGTGTTAAACCATAATAGGGATCCTCCGTGGTTAAATCATTCAATTTTTGTATTATTTCA
>JAUQPA010000008.1:0-32398 GCA_030550615.1 Thermoproteota archaeon
AAACCATAATAGCGAAGTCGACGTATTTCCCCAGGATAAGGGAGATCAATGCTGCTATTTCTATAGCATATGGCGTTAACCCCGTAAATTTCTTTAAGAAAATCACCACTATGTTCTCTTTCCTCTCGGGTACCTTGTTAGGACCGTAGGTCTTAAGCCTTGCAAGAGCCTCTTCACTAGTTAAGCCTTTATACATACTTATTTCACCCATCTTTTCGTTGCCCATGCCCGGACGTATTATTAGTATGCGATTTTAATAGGTGTATTTAAGTATTGCGTCGATCACCTAGCGTGCAATAATATGGGATAACCGATTGTGAGTGCGGAGAGCTGGAATAAAGGAATTAGCTTGTAAATATGGAGCCTCGAGTTCATTGAAGATGCTCTTCTCCTAAATCAAGTTATTGATATGAATAGAGAATCATGGACTTGGTCTTAACCTAGAGAGATATCACTATGCTTTAGAAAAAATTCGGGTACGTTGAAGGAGTTCCACGGGTGTGTTTCCGGGGGTTCCGCGGATCCGGAAACGCTGGAGGGATCTTTAAACAAACAGATGAATGATCACGGGCCCGCCGGGATTTGAACCCGGGTCCTCCGGCTCCGAAGGCCGGCGCCCTATCCTGGCTAGGCTACGGGCCCTGGTTCCATTAAGTTATTGTTTAAAAAGGGCTACTTTAAACTTGATTAGGTCTGGGTTGTTTTAAACACGTATTCTTTTGTTACGTATCCTTGCTTTGTGAAGATCAATAGGTCTACTCCATCCCCAGATAGAACATCTCTTTCTATAACTGTTTTAATTGCTTCAACTGCCATTTTCTCTGCTTCTTCCAATGATAAATCCTCTCTATATTTCGGCTCAATGTAGCCGAGAGCTAGTTGTGAGCCTGATCCGACCGCGGCGTATTTTTCTTCTATTAAGCTTCCAACGGCATCTAATATATATAATCCCGGCCCCTCTTCATCGTAGCCTCCAACTATTACCTCCGTGAACATGGGGAACCACTTATAGCTATATAGTATTATGGAAAGAACTTTGGCAAGCCCCCTTGTTTTTAATTCCCTACCGAACTGTAACTCGTAGTATTTTGCTTCAAACTTTAATAGCTTTGTCAAGTAGCCAATATCTCCCATTAACCCAGCAAATGCTACGCCGTTTCTACTTGTAACAGGGTACACTTTCCTAGCTTGCTTACTTAGAATGAATCCATCGTAGGATACTCTTTTCTCACTGGCTAATACTACTCCATCTTTTGTTCTTATACCAACAGCTGTTCCAGGTAATACTATGCTCATGTTGCTACCACCATCAAGCATGCACTATACATAAATGGAGTTTATAGTAGGTAAAATAGTTTATTGAAATCACTTTAAACACTTTCGGTAAACCCCCAGGCTCTGGTTTAAGAAAAAACCATTATAATAACGAAGAAACCGAGTTAAATAATGGTGAAGAAGCAGTGAAATGCAGCGCATGCGGGGGATCCTTAGTCTGGGACTATGAACACGGGGAAGTAGTTTGCAGCAACTGTGGCTTAGTTCATGATAAAATAACAACACTAGAGATAATGGAATATAAAGATAGCACATACAACAACTCCAGCGAGACTAGAAAACCGCGCGTGGATCATAGGTATCCTATTTCAAGGAAGTATAAACATCACATTAAACTATATAGGAAATGTTTGAGAATAGTCAAAGGTAAACCATGGCTTGAAGTAGATTACGACAAGTTGTTGGAGAATGGGAAATTCATACATACGGTTAAATCAAGAGCCTCCATGAAAGCTCTCAAAAACATCGAGGAAAACGGATACTGGGATATTGTACGAGAAGGCTTAGAATACATTGTTTCCATAAATCCCGCTTTTCTAGCTAGAAGCGAGAGAAGCAAGTATGCTCTAGCATACATAGTTGCAGTTAGAATTAAAACAGGTAAGTATCCATGTAAAGATGATATAGTGAACGTATTCAACATAAGTGATACAAGTTACCGTAGACTGTGTTCAATAGCTGAAAAACTCCTGAGTAACACCTGCATATTGAAGTGTTGAATGTTTCAAACACTAGAATTAAGGTTAAAAGATTCTTTACACTATGTTTACTACCAGCTGAGTAGATGAGAATCTCTGTTGAAACCTTGTCAGAGTATGTTGAAATAATAAGCGAGATAACTATAACGGAGATTAAACTCAAGCAAGGGATTAATCTTGAAATCAACAACTGCTAGTAGTATCAGTAGATACTACGTTAAAAACTACGAAGAACTCTACGAGTACATCAATGAAAACCTAAAAAAGATAAAAGCTAGAAATGGAGAGCTGTTCGGAGACCTCATGAAGAGAAAGCTCACCTATACTTACCAAGTACTGACCAGGGAGCTCCAACAGGTACATCAAGTACTACGTGAAATATGTTCGCAGGGGGATTTCTTCAAGGAGCTATTCAAAGCCTACACGGGAGAAAACATAGAATACTTCGCATCAGGTATTAGAAAACGTATTAAACAATCTAGGTTAATATATAGTGAAATCATCGAAGAATACTCCCGCATAGGCCATAACAACAGAGAAGCAGTTAAAGCATTCAAGAGAGGCATTGGAAGACTCTTATCTATCTATAAGAGAATCAATAAGAAAATAATTCTCCTGAAAGAGTACCTGAAAGAAGTCTCCAAAATGCCGGATATTAGAGGAGACTACGTCGTAGTATTCGCGGGTTTACCCCAGGTGGGGAAATCAACTATTCTATCAAAACTAACTTCAGCGAAACCCGAGATAGGTACATACCCGTTCACGACAAAAACCCTGATCGCGGGCCACTTAATTGTCGAACCCTATGGAAGAATTGTTTTACTGGATTCGCCTGGAATACTTGATTCTCCAATAGAGGGAAAAAACATAATAGAATACAAAGCAATACTAGCCATTAAGTACTTAGCTGATCACGTGCTATATGTTTTCGCAGTATACCCAAGTTTCTATTATACTTTAAATGAACAATTAAATGTTTACTACTCGGTTAGAAAACTCGTGGGGGATAAGCCGGTAACGTTGCTTATTAATAAAGTGGACCTAGTTGATAAAGCTTTTCTGGAGGAAACCATGGTTGAAATAGAGAAGCATACTGGTGTGAAACCGATTCCTATTTCAGCTCTTACTGGCTATAACTTAAATATTGTTCGCGATATATTAATCAAGGAATTCATGGGTAAAAACCAGTACCTTTAATTGATATCACGCCTGGTTCGTTTAATTTACCCTGTATTTCCACGGAGGCATCAGGCATAAACATCTTGGTGATTTCAACAGCTGTGAGCAAATGCATTGTTATTTTAGCTACACCTACCCTGCTTAATCCTTTTGCTAGGAACATGTATGGTATCAGCATATCACCCATGTGTCTATCAAACGCCATTCCTGTTTCATAGTCTTCGATAAGAGTTAGTGCGGCTTCTTCGCCTACTTTCTCAGCTGGTTTACCTCTTTCGCCCACAGAGTCTCCGCCTAACCTGATTTTATTTTCTGTTTCAATATAAACTAGTATTCCGCTCCCAGGACCTAAATGAGGATCTCTGTCTGGTGGATACGTTTCAATTTCAACTACTGGATTTAATTGAAGTATTTTTCTAACTACGTTGAGCGCGGAATCAGCCTGTCTTTTTGCAACATGATGCGGTAATTTCACGCAGTGGCTTACAATATGTAGTTTTACTGGTTTACCGCGAGATATGATCTCCACGGGATCCAATGGTTTATCAATGGGTTTAACTCTTAGTTCCACTAGTCCACCGCCGCGAGGATAGTGGCCTCTTCTGTGAAGTTTCAGGTCTATGTTTACTCCGAAGTGCCTTATGTTGTATGAAAACACATGAATCATGTAGTCTACTGGTGGGCTAAGAGGTACATTTGTTCCACCTCTAATTGTTATTTTCGATGAGCAATCGCTGAACAATAGCACGGGTAGTATGGCTTGCATTACTAGTGAAATACTTCCAGCTGTTCCTATATCGAAGTCGAAGTCTCCGCAGAGTCTTTCCTTTGGTTTAAATAATAAACGCGTACTACCTACAAATGCTCCATCTACTTCAGCCTTAGTTAATTCTGCTATGGCTTTAACGGCTGTTAAATGTTGTGGTCTCAAACCGGGGTTCTCTCTCTTAGCTCTAATGTTGTAGATCTCTACTGGTTTAAGAAGTAAAGCTGAGATCGCTAGGGAATATCTGAGTATTTGGCCGCCTCCCTCACCAGTGCTTCCATCAATACTGAGAATGCTCATCTAGACACAGCCTCCGTACTCTTTCAACACCTTTAATTTCATCAATGTATTCAACAACCTCGGATGGAACTAGCTCTCTCCATTCATCGCTTCCCGAAATCATTATGTTTCTTATGCGTGTTCCATGATACTTTGTTGGCTCCATGAGCTTTATTTTCCTTGTTTTAAACCCGAGCCATTCGAAGAGATAGAGTGTTTGTGGATTACCCGATGCAACTGCTTCAACACTAGGTGAGAGGGATAGAACGTACGCAGTCCATGTGAGAGGCATATTGATGTCTGGAATGGGAATAGCCCAGATTCTGCCAACGAGATTATTGTTTTTAATAACGCGATATATCATTTCCCAGCGCTCACCAGCAGTAAAGGGATTTCTACATGTGTACCCTTCTTGAGCACTACCTATACCAATTATTATTTCATCGTATTCCTCAAGTAGTTGTATCACTGCCGAGTAGTGTCCTTTGTGAAACGGCTGGAATCTACCTGGAAAAAGCACTCTCCTAGTCAATTCTTACACCGCTTCACGTAAACTTATTTTTCTGCAAAGTTAAAATGACGTTAGATGTATTGAGTCAAGGTTTGATGGAGTATATATTCTCTGGGCGAATTGTCTTATTTCCCGCGTTTTCTTAAGCAACGTGGCTAGAGCTTCAATAGCTGTTGGTTCACCGTGATTCAACATAATGGTTTTTGGTTTTGGATTAATGTCCTTTACATATGATACTAGTTCCCGCTGATCACTATGACCGCTGAATCCATCAATACTCTGCACTTCTAACTCTACTTTGACAACCTCTATTTTGTTTTCAACAACTATAGGCACCTCCTTCATGCCGTCTTTAATTGATCTTCCGAGAGTGCCCTCAGCTTGATAACCAACGAAGACGATCGCATTGCGCGGGTCATTCGCAATTAGTTTAAAGTACTCTACTGCGGGTCCTCCGTTGAGCATTCCGTTTGTTGCAATTATTATTGATGGCTTATCCTCAACTATGTCGGGTCTGGCGATGGGGCCTTCGAGGATTCTAACTTGATCTGTTATAAATGGGTTTTCACCATTGTAGATCTCATCGCGTACCTTCTTACTCAAGTACTCTGGGTACTCTAGGTGTATAGCGGTGACTTCGTTTACTAAGCCCTCTACATATATATTCATTGACGGAATTAATCCTTGTTTCATAGCATTATTTAGAACCAAGAGAACTTCTTGTCCTCTACCAGCTGCAAAAACCGGTATTAATACAACTCCTTTTCTTTCAGCTACTCTCTTTACTATTTCAATTAACCTTGACTCAGCCTGCGATCTCTGTTCTTGAATAGTAGCACCATAAGTACTCTCCATGATCAACGCTTCTACTCTGGGAAACTCTGTGTGAGCTCTGCTGAGAAGCCTTGAGTCAGCGTACTTGAAGTCACCTGTATATACGATATTGTATAAACCCATTCCTATATGTAGGTGAACTATGGCTGAACCCAGCAAGTGACCTGCATTGTACATTGTCAGTTTAGCGTCAGGTGCTACATCTGTTACTTCTTCGTAATCAACAGTGATGGTATGTAGGAGAGTTGATACTATATCTTTTTCACCATAGGGTAAATACCTACCCGATTTCTTAGAAACTTCTACGAGGTCCTTTAACATTATAGCCATTAACTCGCGTGTAGGCCTTGTAGTATACACTGGGCCCCTGTATCCATATTTGTATAGTAGTGGAACCAAACCAACGTGATCTAAGTGTGCATGAGTAACTATAACTCCATCTAATTCATCTATTCTCAGCGCATCTATTATCGGGTAGGCTTTGTTGGGGTCATTTATTGCACCTACGTTTATTCCAAAATCTAATAGTATTTTGCTCTCTCTAGTCTCTACTAAGATAGCGGATCTACCGACCTCCTTGAAGCCTCCGAGTGCTGTGACTCTCACGTAGTTATTCTTGTATACTACATCCCTGTGGACTCTTTCACCTAGAGTTCGAAGGAACTCTACTCTATAAGTGTTTTGTTTCAGTAAAACAGATGTTATTTCTTTCAGTACTTTCGATTCAAATGGAGTGGTTCGCAGCGGTATTACTCTCCACCCGGTTTCAGCTAGTAGGAGATTTCTAAACACGCTTCCTTTTCCAACTATGTACCCTGGTTTCTCTGCTTTGACGAGGACTTCGCCACTTGCTTCGTCGAAGTATATTGCGTTATAGTCTATACCAGCATCCTTCGGGGAATACTCTACAATGATTTTCTTAGCTTCATCGGGACTCAACCTGGCATCTGGTGAAACACGAATCAATATCCTCTTCCTTACTTTCTTCGCAATATTTTGTGCGAGTGTGGGGTAATTAACCAACGCTTTTCTATTTCTAATATATAATACTATGAAGGGTCCTTCAAACTCTATGTTGGCTAATTCAAGCTCCCCTGGCACTTCTTCCATTATGCTCTTCAACAGCGCTAATTTACTTTTATCTAGCATTAACCTACCCGAAGTCACGTAAAACCCCTTTAAGGATAGCGTTAATTGCTGGTAAACCACCGTATTTATTATGATATGTACCTTTTTAAACTCTGATTTAATTGAAACTAAATAAAATTAACTTGAGGTAAGAGTTTTCTTTAATTGAATAGTTTTCTCTAATACCACTCCACTTTTACCTATAACTAAAACATCTACGCCTTCACCAGAGAACCCGTCTCTGGTTAACGCAGCTGTAACAGCTTTAACTGCTAAATCTATTGCTTCATTTAAATTCATACTGGATTTATAGCCTTCCTCAAGTACTCCGAATGCTACTGGTGAACCACTTCCAGTAGCCATGTACTTCTCCCGGGTAAGCGTTCCATATAGGTCTAAGTAATACAATGTAGCTCCTTCCACGTCATCGTTTCCCCCTATCAGTATTTGCACTATGAACGGGTATACTCTCAGGTAGCTCGATAAAATAGTAGATAACGCGCTTGCCAAGCTTCTAATACTCATGGATTTACCTGTTGACGCTTCATATTCCTTTACGAGGTACTTGGCGTTTTCTATTAAGAACTGTGCATCTGCAACAAGACCGGATATGGTTAAAGCTACTCTATCGGTTATTTTCGCTATTTTCTTCACGTTTTTATGGTATATGGTTGCTCCAGCTGTTGCTCTTTTATCAGCTGCTAGTACGACGTGATCTCCAATTACCAAGCCGACCGTTGTTGTTCTAGATTCCTTATTCATTTAGAAAACACCTAAAGTAAGGTATTAAAGTAGGGTTTTTATTTCTTTAGAAACAATTACATACTTAATAGTAGCTTCAAATGAAAGTGGAAAATATGAGTAATATACATGAGATTTTTCTACCGCAGAAAGTCATTGTTGGTGAAGGAGCAATTTTCACTTTACCAAATGTTTTGAAATCTTTGGCGAGAAAAAATAAATTAAAAATCGGGCTAGTGACAGGTGAAACAACTTATAAAGTCGGCGGGGTCTTAGTTGAAGAACTTGTTAATGAGATAGGTGAAATATCGGTTTGGAAAATAAGAGACTCCACTCTTGAAACAGCTAATAAGGTAGCTGATGAGATCCAGGATAAGAAGATTGAAGTTGTATTGGGTGTTGGCGGCGGCAAATCAATAGACATCGCCAAGTACTCTGGTCATAGAGCAAATATACCTGCTATAAGCATACCACTTGCTCCGAGTCACGATGGAATAGCAAGTCCTTTTTCGAGTTTGAAGGGCACAGATAAACCATATAGTATGAGAACAACTGTACCATACGCTATCATTGCTGACACGGAGATTATATCTAAGTCGCCGCGTAGATTAATACTATCTGGATTAGGGGATTTATTGGGTAAATTAGTATCGGTGAGAGACTGGGCTCTGGCACATAGATTGAAAGGGGAGTATTATGGAGAATACGCTGCCCAATTAGCTTTACTGAGTGCTAAGCACGTTCTGAAGTACCACGAAGTTATAGCTACGGGTTCAGTTGAGGGTGTTAGAATACTTGTAGAAGCGTTGATCAGCAGTGGTGTTTCAATGTGTATTGCGGGATCCAGCAGGCCTGCAAGCGGTAGCGAACACTTGTTTGCACATGCTCTCGAGATGCTGGCACCTGGCAGAGTACTACATGGCGAAGCAGTAGCGGTAGGCACCATAATTATGCTATATATATACGGTGATCCTCTATGGAAAAAAGTCAAGAGAATAATGAAGAAAATCGGGCTACCTACAACAGCGGAGGAACTTGGGTTGCAAGGCGATATCCTAGTAAGGGCGCTTTCAATTGCCCACGCGGTAAGACCTGAACGCTATACTATACTAGGTGAAAAAGGGCTATCTGAGGACGCAGCTAGAATGGTACTTAAGGAAACGGGGATTATCAGTTAAATCTACGTGTAGAGGATTATTTGAAAAACCACAATTGATGTTTAGATTAATTCTACAGTTATTGCTGCGGTTTCTTTATTTCCTCTTGATACACCAGTGTTGATATATTTTCTTTGAACATCTCGAAAATATCAGCTGCTAGTGCTAGTTTAGCGTAACCTAGGTTCTCGCGTGTCATGTATTTACCTGGTATTTTAATCAAGGTTTTCTTTTCGTTCTCGATGTAGTCTACGCTTATTTCTTCTCCAGGTATACCGAGATGTCTTATTGCAAGAGCTTTGATTTTCTCATTGAAGTCTTCGAGCTTCTTTACTATTTTAACCTTGTATATTAGTGTTTTACCTGCTAATGGATGATTGAAATCTACTACTACTCTACCTCCACTTATTTGCTTAATAACTCCTCTTGCTCCCCCTATTTCAACCACGTCTCCGATATTAATGCTGTATCCTCTTCTCTGGAACTCCCTTATACTGAAAACTTTTACTTTACCAGGGTCTCTTTCCCCATATGCTTTATCAGGTGTAACTTCTATTTCTTTTTCTTCGTTTTCGATCATTTTCGAGATTTCTTCTTCAACATATGTATTTAACCAGTTTTTGCCAAGCACGATCAGTACTGGGCCGTATATTCTATTGGATTCATATATGTTTTCTCTTTTAGCTAGCTCGGCATCAGTAGTTTCCACTATCGTACCTGTATCTTTTATTTTAACCGTGTATTCTATAAGCAAAAAATCGCCTTTGTTGAACGGCATACTCAACCACTCTTATTTACCTGTAGTGCTGTTTAACTTAAAAGTAAATATACTCCTAATAAGCACTTTTGTTGTGAAAAATGTTAAAAAGCAAGGTATTTTAAACCTGTATAAGGTAGTTAAGTAAAGACCCGGAGATTTAACGGCATGGATTCACGTGGAGAAAGGTGTTAATTTTGAGTGACACTGCTCACAAGATACTTGAAGAAAACCTCGGAAACGTGGTATTAATAAAAACAAGGGAAGGAATTGCGCTGAGAGGTAAATTGAAGAGCTTTGACCAACACCTCAACATTGTGTTGGAGGATACGGAGGAAATTAGATATGATGGTGCTACACGTAAATTAGGTACTGTTGTCATACGAGGAGATAATGTAATACTAATATCACCCATAACGGAGTAAATTAGAGCTTGGTGATGCACATGGTTAAAGGAACAACCAGTTTTGGTAAACACGGTAGAAGTAAAACACACATCAGATGCAGGAGATGCGGTAGACACAGCTTTAACGTTTCCAAAGGATACTGTGCTGCATGTGGATTCGGGCGCAGTAAGAGAATAAGAAGGTATAGTTGGCAAAACAAGAAGGTAAATAGAGTAAGAATAGTGTGATATATTGTTTTTAACAATGGTTAAACAACGAGGTTAACGCTATTACGGTGTTTTGACAAAAATCTACCTGTACCGGTGTTACACTTATGGCTAAATACTTGATAAAAGCGAAAATAGTAGTCGATGGCATAGTCGAGAAACACGACATCATAGGAGCGTTGTTTGGTCAAACAGAGGGGTTGCTGGGTAGCGAGTTTGATTTAAGATCTCTCCAGGACAAGGGTAGAGTTGGAAGAATAATTGTTAACACCAAGATTCAAAATAACAGAACACTCGGCGAGGTTCTAATTCCCAGCAATCTTGATAGAATTGAAACAGCTCTTCTTGCAGCAATGATTGAAACAGTTGATAGAGTTGGACCATATGATGCTGAATTAAAAGTAACAGATATACAGGATCTGAGGTTAGAGAAAATCAAAAAGATAGTTGAAAGAACAGTTGAGTTGCTAAAAGTATGGGGCAAGGAGAAAACTCCTGATCTCAAAGAAGTTGTAAGAAGTATACAAGAATATCTGAAAGCACCCGAGCCAATTTCATATGGGCCGGAGGGACTACCAGCAGGGCCCGATGTCGATAAAAACAATACACTAATAGTTGTTGAGGGCAGAGCAGATGTAATCAACTTACTTAAATACGGTTACACCAACGTAATAGCCATGGGAGGTGCTCGCAGAGTACCTGACACAATAAAGAATCTTGCTAACACAAAGAAGATTATATTGCTCGTAGATGGCGACCACGGAGGGGATCTGATCCTCAAAGAAGTATTAAGAACTCTGAAGGTAGACTATGTTGCAAGAGCACCGCAAAATCGCGAAGTAGAAGAATTAACAGGTAAGGAAATAGAGGAAGTATTAAATAACGCACAGCAAATATTCTCATTCCTCGAGGAGCGAATTAAAGCAGGAGATAAGGAAGCGGAAGTACTTTTACAAATTCAAAAGAAGCTGCATAAGATCCAAGAAGAATACGTTGAATCGGAAACGATAAATATTCCAGTAAATGTTATCGAAAGCGCTAAGAGCATGCAGGGAACGCTCGAATCCATTATATATTCAGCGGATTGGAGTGAGATCAAAAGGTTGCCCGTGAGAGATCTAGTAGCAGAGATAGAATCAATGG
The DNA here is from genome assembly GCA_030550615.1 of Thermoproteota archaeon. Taxonomy (GTDB): domain Archaea; phylum Thermoproteota; class Thermoprotei_A; order Sulfolobales; family Desulfurococcaceae; genus UBA285. The sequence goes on from JAUQPA010000008.1 coordinate 11,142, forward strand.
AGCCGGGTAAAGCGTATGCGGTACTAATGGATGGTATTATAACTCAAAGATTAATTAATACAGCACTAAATAAAAACATTAAGTTAATAATTGGTGCTAGAATCGGGAAAGTGCAGTATAAACCAGTTGACATAACAATATTGACTTATAATGAACTATTCTTCTAGGATTCCTAAGATGATTTTTTACTAAGGTATTCAAATAAGCTCTTCTTACCACTTGATACCTTCTTTAACTGAGCTTCTGTTACCCCGAAGTACTCCAGTATTCTAAGAGCGGCTGGTATTACCTGGTGGTCTATGTAGTAGTTGTAGTCTATGGAGCGTGGATCTTTCACGAACATGTATGGTTCAGCTCTCTCGGATATTTTGCCTGATCCTTTTAATACTACGAATCCTATTTTGTCACCGATTTCGACTCTGAACCCGTGCCGGAGCATTTTTCTAGCAACACTTACATGAGGGGTTTCTGCGTCATATTCCTCTATGGGTTTAGTTAACGTTTTCCATATGATCAATTTTTCGATGGGTATTTTGCCCTGAATTAGATCAGTCACGACGGATCTAACGTATTCTATTGCTTTTTCCACGCTTCCTTCTTTTAATAATATCTCTGTTACTTTCTCCTGGACTTCTCGTGCTATTTCTGCCCAATCCCCTCTGACAGCCTCGAAACCAACAATATCTATTCTGCCATCCTCCAGTAAACCAGCATATCTTTTCTTGACTTCGCTGAAGAAAACTCTTTTATATGTTTTATCCACTTTGATTTCAAAACCCAGCTCTTTCTCAACGAGCTCCATGAACGTTTTGATTTTATCTGGAATGTAAGTTATGAATAAAGAATCTGTATCTCCGTATATGACTTTTAAGCCCAAGCTGGTTGCAAGTTCAATGGCTCTGCCTATTAGTAATCTTCCCCATGCTGTAACCGCTTCTGCACAAGCCCTGCAGTACCATCTTGCACCAGCCCAGCCCATGTAACCATATGTAGCATTCGCCAGTATCTTAACAGCTCTTTGTCTCTCATCGAGCAATCTATATTCATAAGATTCAGGAGGGTATTTTTTCATTTCATCTCTAATGGTTTTTCTAATTTGTATAAGCTTCGTTAATACGTTTTTGAAGAACCCCGCTGGTGTTGATTTAAAGCAGTGATTCACCTCTGGTGCAATGTTGTATTCTTCTCCAATGCATTCTCCTTCCACCAGCGTATCCGGGCCAACATTGTATTTAATCATTATGCTGGGATACATGCTCGTAAAGTCTAAAACAGATATGTTTTCATGTATCCCCTGCACTGGTTTAAGAACAATTGCACCTTTATATGGTTCCGCCTCTCTCTCTTCCCTGTTTGGAATCAATTCATTTCTCTTGTAGGCTTCATACATTAACACCCATTCTAATCTATAGCCTACGCTCGCTGCACCCACCTGATCTAACGGGAGCCTCGTGATATATGATAATTGCATTGCAAACGGCAAGAACTTCTCGCCGAGACCCATGGTTGATGTAACGTCATCTAGATTGTACTTTAATAGTAGTTTTCTCTTATCTGGGTCTTTCCAATATTTAGGGAACTCCGTGTAATCTATTAATACTCTTTCATCGCGTTTCATTACACCCAAGTAATCTGCCACTACATCTAAACTCTTTAGTTTAATCTCAGGTATTTCCTCTGCGTAGTTTAATAAATCAACATTTAATCTACCTGGTACCGAGACGTGGCCGTAGGTGCTTGTTGAAGGCGGTGTTCCTATTTTCCTACCGATATCTAGTTTTAATCCGTGGATTTTGGCTCTGTTAATTAGGTATGGCCAATCAAACATATTGCTATTGTATCCCAGTATGATATCAGGATCTAGTTTAATAACGTAATTAATGAATTCTTCCAGTATTTTTTTATCGTTTAAATCATCAGCAATAAATTGTTTTACTTCGCCGTTGTTTGTTGCAGTACCTATGATTATTATGGGGTCCCTTTCTACATGCGGTGAACCATGCTCTGTATATACTTCTAAATCTAGTGCAAGTATTCTGAGATCTTTCGGGGGCGTGGAGTCCTCGAGGGAACGCACTTCGCCTGTTATTTCATATTCATCACTTACTCTAAAAGATTTCGTAGCAGGAAGCTTGTTTACTCTTGCTATATGCCATCCACAGGGTCTTAGTTCCTTGTCTAAAATGTACCTCATGCTAAATCTGATATCTGCTTCAACAACATCTTTTACTCCTGGGATCAATCTTATTTTTTCACGGTATTTCCTGACGAATTCAGGTATTACGGTTGTTACTTTTAATGTTTTAACTGGTTTTCCATAGTAATATTTCTCTACGGGTTCTACTCTAATAATCGGCGAAGATGCTTCAGATACCGTTTTTATTTTCGTAGCAACGTTCATTACATCAGAATTATCGTGAAGTATTACGTAAAAATACGGTCTAAAAGACCGATCTCTTAGAACAATTCTTCTTCCATCACGAGTAGCAGCATACATAATGATGTGGGGTTCACTACCAACTACATCATAGGTTACATCAAGCAAGTAGAACTCGAGTTCCTCCATAAAACATTATCCTCTGATAGTAAGTATTGTTTAGGGATTAATTTAATATTTACCAATAAGGCACGCTTCAAAGTGATTTAATAATGAAGATACTCGAAGAAGATATTAAACACGGTGCAATCAAGTTACAAATTGAAACAATCGACGACCTCTGGGTACTCTACAATATCTTGAGAGAAAATGACGTAGTATACGCGAAAACCACGCGTGAGGTAAAAGTTGGGGATTACTCGGAGGGATCTAGGTTACCAATGATTCTAGGGATAAAAGTAAAGAAAATAGAGTTTCAGCAGTTCAGCAATAAACTAAGAGTATCAGGGATCGTTGTTGAGGGACCGGAGAAATACGGTGTAAAGGGAAAACACCATACATTATCGTTAAGCGTGGGAGATGTTTTAACAATAGTGAAAGAACAGTGGAGTAGTATTGAACTAGATCTTTTGCGGGATTATACAAGTAAAAGAGAAAACGTTCTTGTAGTTTCAGTAGATCATGACGAAGTATGTGTAGGAATTGTAAGTGAGCAAGGTGTAAGGCATGTTTGGGAGGAGGAGTTAAATCTTCCGAGTAAACACTACGATGTCGATTACGAATCCTTACTAAAGACTTTTATTTCGAAAGTAGTCAAAGTGGTAGTAGATGTTACCAATGGCGAGGATGTAAGAGCAGTAATAATAGCTGGCCCCGGTGATTTAAAGAATCGTATTAAAATAGAACTCGAGGAAAAGGTGAAGGTACCTTTATACGTTGATACCGTGTCCACGGGGGGATGTAAAGGAGTAAGTGAGGTCTTAAATCGCGATGTTATTAAAAACATTGTTGGTGAACTAAACTTAATTAAAGCAAGGGGGATACTCGAGGAGTTTAAGAAGCTACTAGTGAAAGAACACGACTTGGTTGCATACGGGATCGAAGAGGTATATGAGGCATCTCTAGTGGGTGCTGTATTGAAGTTACTTGTAGTTGATGAATTATTGAGAACAAGTGATGATGATGAAAGAAATAAAGTCTACGAATCACTCAAGTATTCCTACCAGAGGGGGGCAGAAGTAATAATTGTACCGGGGAGAAGCGAAATAGGCTTCGAACTCGGTGGCTTTGGCGGAATAGTAGCAATACTGAGGTTTAAACTATATAAGATCCGGGAGAATTCTCTTTAATAGAGGTTTCTCCCTGAGTAAACGCTCAAGTCCCTCCTCGAAACTTTCACTAGGTGCAAGTATTATCTTGGCGAAAACACCTGTTCTTCCCACGTGGTTTCTCCTAGTAAGAACCTCTACTCTCTCTCGGACGACTTCAACATTAACATTTAGAAATCTTGCAACATAGTCTTCGTACCCTATAACAGGTGCCTCTAGGTGTCCTCGGGGCGTGGGAACAATTAAAACAAGGTTTTTATTCACACCGGGAACTCTTTTGTTCTCCAGGAGTTCCTCATACGTTAATATTCCACCATATTTATAGAACTCTATTTCGCGTGGCTTGTATTCAACTAGTGGAAAACTAATTGTGAAACGCTCTTCCTCGTCTAAAGCTATATATGCTTTAAGAGTAGTAGTTGGAGTAGCTGCTACAATGTATCTAGCATATGGCTTTAAACCAGCGTAATCAATTATTGTTTCAATAATGTAGGGCTGGATCTTATGTGGAATTACTATATCTACGTCACTTTTATCCGAGACATCGCCTCTGGCTACACTACCATGCAACCACGCGGTAATTCCTTTACCTGTAAATATTTTCATGATTTCAATTGCTTTTTTTCTTAGATTTTCAAGTAGTCTCCAGTGTTGCTCATCGTATATTACTTCTTTGAAATCAGGTATGCTTCTTACTCTTGTTCTTGGCAAATTTAACCCTAACAACCTATTTTAAACTAAGGTTTATTATCATAAATTGAGGGAATTAATTGAAACCCTATTCCAAGTGATTTTAATGCAGATGTTAATATATGCGTTAAGTTTACTAATAGCATGGTTGATCATAAACCTAGCTGTTGGTTTACTTAGGAAGAAGATTAGTAAAAGTGGATTTAACATAGAAGTGAAGTATGGTATATTGTTAATGGCGAAGAAGCAATATACGGGGTCTCCTTCGATTAAAGAACATGTTGTTTATGTTTACGCAATGTCGGCAGGATATGTTATAGCCCTTGTATTAACTATTAATCTACTTGCAACAATTATCTATACGAGTTTAATTAGAAACGTTAGAAGCGTGGTTGTATTACTACCAGGATTGAATGTCACAGGGGAGGATCTTATTTACTTTATCCTAGCAGTGGCCGTCGGGGCCTTCGTACACGAGTTGTTTCACGCAAAAACATCTCTGAAAACATGTATACCGGTTAAATCGTATGGCTTCATATTAGCTCTTATTCTACCAGTGGCGTTCGTTGAAATAGATGAAGAAGCCTTCGCAAAAGCGAAGAAAAAAATTAAAGTAGCTGTATTATCAGCAGGTTTAGTAGCGAATATTCTATTGTTTTTCATAGCTATGGCCATAATGCAGTTCACCGTGTCTCCAACGGGTTTCACTATAGTTGGCGTCGAAGAAAATAGCCTTGCGGAGAAAAGCGGTTTTCTTATTAATGATGTTGTATATAAGATAAACGGCTCCGATGCCACGCTTGAGGATCTAAGAAATTATTTATCCATGAATAAAACAACAGTATTAGTGTTTGAAACGTATAGACCAAAAGTAGGATTCATTAATATAACGGTGTTGAAGCAGCCGTTTGAGAATAAACTAGGAGTACTACTTGCACCTGCACCCTCTATTTCCTTGGTTAAGATCCTGCATCCAGGAGTTTTTATACAATTATTTAAAATAATATATTGGTTTTACATTGTTAACTTCAGCCTAGTTTTCTTCAATACCCTACCATTATTCATAACCGATGGAGGTAGGATAGCTAAGGAGATTCTGGGAGAAAGAATAGGCAATGTAGTTAACTACGTGGGGCTTTCACTACTATTACTGATGTTAATGTTGAGTGCAAGAATATGAAAAAGAGCAGCCCGCGGACAAAGCCCCGTGCTCCATATATAAACACGCACCAGAGCCATCTCACGCCGGCTTCCTCCGGTGACCCATGAACGCTGGCGTCCGGGGTTAGGTTGCTCCCTTCCGGGCCTGGCCCGGTTCCCCCAGCTAAGGCGGTTCACCCTCTCTCTCCAGAGAGGGCTCCGCCTCCGCCAGCCCCATGGGGCGGAGTTCATTGCCTGCGCGTGAGGGGTGATGCGTGCTTATATATGGAGCACGGTTATCTGCCTCGGTGAACCGAGGCCTACCCTTGTCCGCGGGCTATTTAGTATTGTCTGCCAAGTCTTTTATTAATTTTTCTATAGTGTTTTAAGACCGGATCCGGTTAGCAGAAGCAGTACTGCTGCACCACTGGGTATTTTATCTTTTATTTTCCTGTACGCTGCATAAACTGTTGCCGAGGTTGGTTCTACCAGGAACCCTGCTTGCCATAACTCTTCAAGTGCTGTGAGTATTTCGCTGTTCCCAACGAGTACTAGTTCTCCATGGCTTGATTTTATTTTATCCACTATTTCACTTAACCTCGGCGGATTATAAACCATTATTCCATCCGCTAAGCTAGAATCTTCGCCTTCGGCTCGCTCACCGTATAATGCTTCGTGTAATGGTTGACAACTATACCCTTGAACAGCTATAAGCTTTGGCATCCTTGTGATCAAGCCCTGCTCCATTAGCTTTTCGAAGCCATATGCAAGCGCTAAAAACAAGCCCCCCGAGCCTACCGGTGCAAGAACATAATCTGGAACACCGTAATCTTCGAAGACTTCATAGGCTATAGTTGCATGACCTATTATATATAATGGATTCCACAAGTGGGCAACGTAATAAACCTCTCTGTCTTTAACATATTCGCTAACTATTCTAGATGCGCTTGATCTATCCTCGGATTCAATTACTTTACCACCAATTTTCAAAACAGCTTTCTTTTTACCGGGTGGAGCGGTTTTAGGCATAATTACAATGGGTTCAAGTCCATAGAGCTTCGAGTATAGTGTCACGGAGATACCAGTATTTCCACTAGTATCTACTACTGCTTTCTTAAATCCCATTTTGTAGCCATAGTAAACAGCGAGAGCAGAGCCGCGATCCTTGAAGCTTCCGCCGGGGTTAAGGTATTCGAGCTTAAATAACAATACATGTTTAGAGTTTTTCTCGATAACCAATGGAGTTAAACCCTCCCCCCTAGTTTTCTCGGGTACAAACGGAACAAAGCCACTGTAGCGATGCCAAATGTTTCTCGAGGAATTAAATTCGCTTTTCACAGTATACTCTATAAATAAGGGTCTACCGCATTTTGGGCATTTCCAATGATAATTTTCAAGTAAGTTCTCCTCGAATCCACAGAATGTACATTTCCACTTCATTGTGAAATACCCTAGTAACCTGAATTAAACAATTAGACAAGATTAGAATATAAATAATGCTTCTTTAAAATTAAATCAGGGGATAATCTTGATATATTCGAGTAAAATTTACCAGAGAATCTCGGTAATTCTCATTATAATTATTACATTAAGCACCATAACATCGTTTTTTGTCAACACTGTAAATGCTCAACAGGAGAAAATATACGTGGCTATAATCTGGCATTATCACCAACCCTGGTATTATAGTCCCGATGAAACATACTTCATACTACCATGGGTTAGGATGCATTCGGTCGGTAACTACTATAAGATGGCCTACATTCTATCAAAATACCCGTCAATTAGAGTAACATTCACTTTCTCAGGTTCTCTCCTAGAGCAAATCGTGGACTACGTTGAAAACAACAAAATGGATATCAGAGAAATAATATCGTTGAGGATAGTGAATGGATCAATCTCGCGAGACGATGTTTACGATATGCTGAAGATACCAGGTGGATTTTTCGATATAAACTGGGCTAGATTCGTGGAAAATTCACCCAGGTACAGAGAACTAAGAGATCTCTCGCAGAGCTTGCAGAAAGACTGTGCATTAAAATCGAAAAGTGAAAACGAATACAAAAACTGCATTATAGATGGATTTACCCAGGGTAATCTACTGCATCAGAACGTGGTAGATCTAGCAGTATTATTCAATTTGCTTTGGATAGACCCCGAGGTTGCTAGAGAAAACTACCCAGATATATATGAATTAATGGTTAAAGCGTATAATTCAACTAAACCAAGCTACTCGATTAGCGACTTAGTTAAAATACTCGGTGTTCACAGAGAAATAATGAAAAAAGTACTAGCAACTTACCGTGAACTAGCTTCAAGAAACCAAATAGAGCTCATACCTGTTCCCTATAGTCACCCATTAGCACCTCTCCTAGTTGATGCTAATTTGTCAAGTGACTTGGAAACACACGTCAGGCTAGGTGTTGATCTATTTAAAAAATACTTTGGAATAACCCCTAAGGGAATTTGGCCGGCTGAGCAGGCAGTAAACGAATATGTTGTACATGCTTTTAAGAAAGCGGGTATTAATTGGACTGTTACAGATAGCACGATATTATCAGCCGCTGGTATAAATGCTAAAGATGTAAATAATCTAGGTGTTCCATGGTACATAGATTTCCCAGAAGGAAGAATATACGTATTTTTCAGGGAAACCGAGCTAAGCAACTTGATTAGTTTTCAGTATAGTACCTGGGACCAGGATCAGGCAGTCAACGACTTCATTAGTAGAATATTACAATACAGAAGCAACGCTAGAGGACCCAGAATCGTAGTAATAGCACTAGATGGCGAAAATCCATGGGAAAATTACCCGGATTTCGGATGTGTTTTCTTGAATAAATTGTACTCTAAACTCTCCGAGCTACAGAAACAAGGGGTTTTAGAAACTATTACACCCTGGGATTTCATATCTAGGTTTGCGAGTGAAGCGAGATCTCTACCTTTAAGACAGTACAGCTACTTGGATTTAGTACAGAAAGACATAGCTGATCTACCAAGCGATAGTTACGGAGACGCATACTCTGATCTACCGAGGAAAAATGTAACAGCTAGATTACCGGAGGGCTCGTGGGGAGGCGGAGAGATTGCTATATGGATTGGTGATAGGCAGGAGAACGTTGCCTTCATGTGGATGATTAAAGCGAGAGATGAAATAATGAGAAAACTAGGAGTAGAGGATCTCATTGAATTATACAACAAGTACCCAGATGTAGCAAAGTATTTGCTCAAAGCACAAGCAAGTGATTGGTGGTGGTGGTATGGTGGCGACGGAGGAGGTTCGCCCGCGCCATTTGATCCATTATTCAAAGCATATCTAATTAAAGCATATGAACTAGCGGGCTTAGAACCTCCTAATTATTTGAAAGTAACCGCGTATCCTGATGGAAGACCTATTGGTACATTAAATTCAATTGCACCATCACTTATCGATAAAGAATTAAAAATGGATGGTGTTATCGAGAACACTTGGTATGAATTGTTAAATCAAGGTAAAGCATTAAATGTAGTAGTAGGCGATGTTTTATCGAATGCTTTTGTAGCTTTAGATACAAACACCTTGTACTTTGCATTTAGCATTGGAGAAGTTAACTTAAGTGGTTTAAAAATAGCAATATATTTTGCAACTCCCCGCGTTAATATGACTCCTTACAATCCAGGTTACAACATATACCCAAGAAATGCACGTGTAGATCTAGGCATTCACTTAGCCCGCGAAATACTAATAGATCCCTTATCTAGAACAGCAACTATAAGTAAAGCGGATGGGAAAGGTAACTGGATAGTAATGAAGACTATTACTGATGTGTACTCATCTACTACTTCTAATGCAAGTTACGTAGAAGTAGGAATTAAAATAGTAGACCTAGATCTCGCTCCTGGAGATGCTTATTTCGCAATAGCTCTCTACAGGAACGAGCAATTAATTGAATGGTCCACAAGGCTGGGTTCCGCATACCTTTTATTTATTCCAACACCGCCCATAGAGGTTCAAGGCAATGTAGTACTCGACATGGAAGACCCGGTAGGAGATGACGATGGAGCAGGAGGATACACTTATCCAACCAACCCGGTATTTAAACCAGGAGTATTTGACCTTGTAAGGTTTACTCTAATAGATGCTCAAGATAAGTTAATCTTTAAGTTCCAGTTTAGAACTCTCGGAGGGAACCCATGGGGTGGGCCAAACGGGTGGAGTCTCCAGCAAATACATGTGTACGTCAAAACAACTCTGCCTGAGACAGGAAAACTCGAAGCAATAGGATTAAATATCGTGATTGAACATGGATGGCATATGGCGTTATTAGTTGCTCCAGGATGGGGGACAGACCCGCTTCCAAAAGGCGAGAGAACGGCATTGTATTACTATGATAAGGAGCAGCCGGTTGTTCAAAATGGATTCCTCAAAGCATATGCAGATCAAGCCACAAACAGTATAATAGTTGAAGCATCCAAGAGCATCTTTTATGATGTAGAAAACATCGAGAAATGGACCTTTGTTGTCGCAGTTACAAGTCACGATGGTTATGGTGAAAACAAGATACGACCATTCCTGGTGGGTGGCGGGGAGTGGCAAGTAGGAGTTCCATCAGGATACGCTCTAGCTGTATTGAATCATGTTATTCCCTACGTGCTAGATTTGCTGGCTCCAACAAAGGATGAGCAGTATAGAATGCTGCAGAGTTTTGATCCAAGCAAAAAGGAATTAGCCAGGGTTTCTGGAATCACTGTATCTAAACCTACACCGACTTCAACTACAACTATTCCTACGACCCCGTATACGACAATGCCTACAGTAACTACACCGAGTTCAACAACAACCCCGCGTACTACTCCAACAACTACTTCCCCGATATCTACGGCGCTGGCAACAGAACCTTCTATAAACACGGGTTTAATAATTGGGATAACCGTGGTGTTCGTGGCTATAGTGGTAGCAATAGTAGCACTAGTGAAGAAAACTCGTAGATGAGATGAAAGTTTGATTATGATTATACATAAAAAATATTTGCTTTTTAAAATCACGTTTTATTTTTCCCAAACTTAAAGTAATTATTGGAGGAAGTGGGGAACATGGCTAAAGTTGAGTTGAAAGATATTGTGAAGAAATTTGGCAAGGTAATAGCAGTTGATCACGTTAACTTAAAGATAGAAGATGGAGAATTTTTCACTCTTCTAGGACCAAGTGGTTGTGGTAAAACAACTACTCTGAGAATAATTGCTGGCTTAGAATTTCCAGATGAAGGAGATGTTATAATCGATGACAGAGTTGTAACGCATCTTCACCCAAAGGATAGAGATATAGCAATGGTGTTCCAGAACTACGCACTATATCCACACATGACAGTATTCGAGAACATAGCATTTCCGCTAGAAGCACGGAGAAAACAACATGGTCTAAGCAAGGAGGAGATCCGTAGACGAGTAGTAGAGGTAGCAAAATTCCTTGGCATAGAAGATCTTCTCGATAGGTATCCAGGTCAATTAAGCGGTGGTCAGCAACAAAGAGTTGCCTTAGCTAGAGCTCTGGTTAGAAAACCAAAAGTTTGGTTACTAGACGAGCCCTTAAGTAACTTAGATGCTAAATTAAGAGTGCTCATGAGAGGTGAATTGAAAAAACTTCAGAAAACACTGGGTATAACGACAATTTATGTTACTCATGATCAAGTTGAAGCAATGAGCATGTCGGATAGGGTAGCTGTCATGAACAAGGGTAAGGTACTTCAGGTTGGCTCACCGGACGACCTTTATAATAAACCAATGGATATATTTGTCGCAACATTCATAGGATCTCCGCCAATGAACATTATATCATGTGTATTCGAGGAATTAGCTAAAGAAATAGAGTACATTTCACCCGTGGAGCTGAAGGGAGGTATACTCGGGGAAGGAGAGGTTTTTACAAGGTACCAAATAAACTGTTATGATGCATTAAAAATACCAGTTGCTCCAAGTTATGCCAGCATTCTCTTGGAGAAGAACGTAAAAGAAGTATTTATTGGAGTAAGACCGGAATACATGGAGATTCATAAAATACCTCCTCAATTTGAACTCGGAGTATTAAAGGCAAAGGTAGATGTGGTTGAAGCCCTTGGATCCGAGAATATTCTAAACATACTCGTTGGATCCGATCTAGTTAAAGTAAAGACGCCGGGAACATTACGGGTTAATCCAGGCGAAGAAATCTATGTCAGAATAGACTTGAGTAAAATACTAGTATTTGATAAAAAATCAGGCAAATTAATTATATGATTACTTAGTACTAACCACTCATTAGTTTTAAGCACGAAGTATTACTTTAATTTATCCATGGGATTTTCCTCGAATATAATTAACACCATCGTGGTTTCATGATTTAGAATTTCGCTATGTTCATTTCTCAATATTCGTTTTCTTCATGTACAGCTGTATTGTTAAACCTTGAAAGACCAGGGACAATGCTAGCCTGTGTGGCTACTTATACTTAGTTCAAAATAATCAATATCTTGCCGAAACATACTTTAAATAATAACTTCCAATAACTCTAACTACTCCTCCTACGTATTCTAATCTAGTTGCTAAGTTGAATAAATTGTAGATAGTCTCCCTATCTGTAAAAAACGGTATTAACGCCAAGTAAACTAATGAATATATAGATAAACCCGTGATTGTAGCCGCGATTAAACCCAGTATGAAATACACTGTTGCCATTGTACTAACATGGATTGTTATTAACGTTGAGGAAGCGAATCCCGAGATAAAAGCTATTAGAGAAGGAATAAAGGTTTTAATATTACGTGAGAAGTTTAGCTTTAGATCAAGCGATTTTGAGGCAATAGCGTACGCTATAGTTGCTGAAACAACATTTCCTACTATATACGATAGCCCAGCGCCTGCGACGCCCATTATGGGTGTAAGCATGTATGATAAAATAACAGTAATGCTGAATCCCGCGAGGCTGGTTATCGCATTGTACTTCGTGGCTTTCAACACGATGAAGTAATTTCCTATCACAAGTGAACCGAGAAGAACTGGCAGCAATGAGCTTAATCCATATATTATTGCGTATATTGGGGCGTTTACATAGGATCTTCCGTAGATTCGTGTAAGTGGATAAATTACGGATAAGTAACAAAAGCCTAACGCAATGGAAATTGTTGAAGAGTAGAATACAGCATCTTTGGCGCTTTCCTTCATTTGGTCTACGTTTTCAATTAAGATAGGGAGTGAAGTAAGCACAGCGGTCGAAATAGAGCCTAGAAGTATCCCAAGGGGCATTAGAGAATTAAGTGCAACACCGTAATCACCTAGTTCGCTATTTGATACATTTCTCGAAAGAATAGTGTCAACTATGGGTTTCAGGAAAACGCCACTTAATGACGCAACAAATAAAGGCCATGAAATACCCAGCATCTTGGTGGCGATAGATAAAGAAAACCGGGGGCTTCTGAAAATTGAGATAAATAAAGCCATATATAGGATCGAAACAACCATGTAACCAATAGAATAAGCTAAGGCGGCTCCATGGATTCCTAGGCCTAGTAATACGAATAAAACCGCTAGAGGGCCTCTCACAACATATTGAGTAATATTGATTGATGCTGAGATTTCATACTTACCCAGTCCATTAAATATAGCTGAGAGAACGCCTAGTATTGATGAAAAAATCGTGTAAAATGAAAGTGCTCTGATGGGTTCTGTTAGTATAGGTCTTCCGAGCAAGTACGCGAAGTAATCAGCGGAGAGATATACTATGATGCCTCCTATAGCGCTCGTCAATGCTCTTAACACCAGCCCGGTCCACGCATAGATATCCTTGTTGGATCCGGGCTTAGCAGTATACCTCGATACTACTCCCCCTAAGCCAAGGTCAACGAGGCTTGCAACCATGGAGGGATAGGTAAGGGCGATTGAAAGTAATCCATAGTTATCGCGTCCAAGCAGGTTAGCTATTAGAACACTAAACACGAAGCCCACAGCAATTGATAGAAGTTGACCTAGCGTTAATACGAAACTTCCTTTAACAATCCTTTCAGCAACCTCGTTACTCAATAGTTAACACCATTCAGGGTAATCTCCATTTAATACTCGAGGCTGTTTCAACTTTGTAGTTTAATTCCTATCATTAAATAATGGAATAATATCACTCATTTTTAAAGTATAAATAACGACATAAACTATGTTCAGGAATGCTTGTGCTAAATAGGTTGAAGGTGATGAATCAAGCTAGCTGGCTGCTGTTAGTTGATCTTGATAAAACGATTTGGGATTGCGAAGATATATCATCAATGCGCCCGCCTTTCAAAACGCAGGGAGGCAACTTGTTCTTTGATGCTAATGGAAACGCGGTAAGAATTAAGGAATACATGGTTAGGTTCTTAAGATGGGCTAGGTCCAGAGGAGCACTGGTGGTTGCTTTAAGCTGGAATATTCCAGAAGTAGCATTGGAAGCCTTAAAGACAACGCATCTAATAAGTTTATTTGATTATTACGCAATAGAGTTTCACCCACGCAAGGACATGATGTTATTGAACCTTGCTCGAGAACTAAGAGAGAAGGGGTTGTATCATGTGTTGAACTGCATAGTATACATCGATGACTCCAAACATCACTTAGAACTAGTTTCAAGCATCGTGGATGCCTGTTGTCTACAACCCGAAGTAGATTTTAATGATTTAGCGTCACTTATTAAAGCTGTTTCAAGGTGTTTAATAAGATGTAGATTGAAGACGTGGTTTCAGTACTACGGTGAACAACATGGAGATAATGTACCCGGTGATAGCGGCAGTTATCTGGAGCACGAATCCAGCGTTCATTTATAAATTTGCGAGAAAAGCTAGTCCGGTGTTTTTTACTTTTATGAGAGCACTTATGGCTGTTGCATTCATGTGGATGTTAGTGGTGTTTAATGGTGGAATACACTCGAATGATTTAGGTTTTTGGCAGGTACTGTTGCTTACATTAACCGGGGTAATAGGTCCCGGAATAGGTGATATAGCTTATACTCGTGCCATTCAATTACTGGGGGGTTCGTTGGCAATAGTTTTAAGTTATACATATATATTTTTTGCTCAATTTTTTTCAATTACTTTGTTTAATGAAGAAGCCACTTACGTCACGATCATTGGTGGTGTATTAGCTTTCATGGGAGTAGCAATAGCTACTATAGGCAATGGTTCTGTAGGAGCTATTAGTAAAAAAGGGTTAATTTACAGTTTCGTTGCAGCTATTTGCTGGGGATTAGCATCAGCTCTCATAAGACCTTTGAGAGATCAAGTTGATGCATATACTACAGCTTTAATTAGAACGAGCGCGGTTGCAGTTTTCTCGTTACTAACAAGCGTAATTCTAAAAGAGCATAGAGAAATTACTAAGAGTTTCATGGTAGCCGCGTTCTTCACCGGTGTATTAGGTTGGGGAATAGGTATGGTTTTATTTGTTTACTCTATATATACGATAGGTGTATCAGCTACTGTTGTAGCAACTGCACTAGCACCAGTTCTTTCTCAATTTGTCAATCGATTAATAGCTGGTGAAAAAACCTCTTTAAAGGTTCTAATTGGAGCATTACTTGTGGCTACAAGTATAGCTTTACAAGCGATATAACCTGTCGTTATTTTTAATTCTTTTATTAAGCCATGTTATGTTAGGGGCTTAATTGACACATGCTATTATTCAACATGAAGCAGACGGCGAAATTCTTAAAAAATACGAATACGACCTAGTTGAGAAAATAATGCTTTACCTTGATGAATACTCCAAGACTTGGAGTGATGAAGCATATTCATTGTTTCTGAAAACGTTTAACGAGTATCTCGAGGTACTTAAACCAATAGCGTATATTCCAAATATAGCTAGTAAATTATCTATGCAAACCATAATTCCCTTATGGAGTACGCGTTTCGACCGAGATGTTTTAGAAACCCTCCTGATTAGTAGTATTGAAATTAAAAGGAACATCGAGCGGTATGATCATCTCGTGGAAACACGCGAGAACTTAATTAAGCTTATGTCATTTCTTGGAATCGAGAACCCTGATGAATTAGTAATGGAGTGTAAAAACTCTAGCATGGAACGCGAATGCCTAGTTTACGTATTAGTATTAACTATTGTTCTAGCTACAAATCCGTAAATTAATCCGTAGTTTCATAATAATCACCAGTAGTATTAATTGAAAATCAAAACGTGATTTACACGACAAACACTAGCTATGCATATAGAAGAAGGTAAACTGCCATAGAGATCATTAAAATTGAACCAATAATTCTGAAAACTCTCTCATGTCTCACTATACCCATGTGTATACCTTTTAATCTTGAAACGTATGCTAATGCAATGAAAAGCAATATTATAGGAGCTATGAATACAGCTACGTAGAACAATGTTAGTAAAATCCACGTAGCGAACTCCAATTCTCTCGTTATAGTAATGTACAGTATTAAGAGCTGTGCAGAACACGGTTGAATAGTGAAAGACGATATTATACCCAGTATAAATACAGGTAGTAGTCCTTTACCTACAAATTTCTCAATTTTCAAGTACGATGCTATTTTACAGGGGATTTCATTTTCCCTGCACACGATCTCTTGGCTTAGTGGATTTTTAGCATTCCTCCTCGCGATGCCTGTAATAAGCGTAATTGACCCATAGACTAGCAGAAATAAAGCGAGAACATATATTGGTAACCTGATTATCGCGTATCTCAGTAAAATGCTTAGTAAGAAGTAACCAATATAGACAGCTATAATTAATGTTAATCCTGCTCTAATAGCATACGTGTAATTAATAAACATTGCCGAGGTGAAAACTAGCATAAATAAAGCATAGAAGCATGGGTCAAAAGAATCTATGAGAGCTGATGTCACAATTAAGCCCAGTAAACCCAATATATCCACGTAACCCCCCTCTGCATCCTTATTGACTAGTATCACCTTCAGCATAAGATAGAATTAGAGTAGTATCCTATTAAACATGATGGGTTTATGGTTCAAGGCTTTTCGCGAGTAATTGATTAGATAAGAATTTCATGATATATGAGGATATAGTTGTTTTAGCCGCGACTTATTATGTCTCAATGTGTGTTTTCCAATTTGATTATTAATTAAATTAACAATTATTTACACGTAGTAATTCACGTAACCCCTCTTCCAAACATATCCTCGGCTTCCATCCGAGACTAAGAGCTTTACTTACATTTGCTACGCTATGTTCAATATCCCCCCTCCTATGTGGAGCATAAATTGGTTTCATATTTACACCGGCGAGTTTTATTATAAGATCTGCGAGTTCATTAATAGATGTAGCTTTACCTGTGCCCACGTTAAACACATCTCTTTCATTTCTCATTATAAGTACTTCAATAAACTCTGCTACGTCTCTTACATGTATGAAATCCCTTGTTTGTCCACCGGTTCCGAAAATTATGGGTGGTTCACCTCGTTTAACTCTATTTATAAATTTCGTTATTACCCCGGCGTATGCTTCACTCTGGCATGGTCCATAAACATTGAATAATCTTACAATAGAACTTCGTAATCCTAACTTACTATAAAATTCAACTACTTGTTCACCGAGAAGCTTGCTCAACCCGTAGGGTGAAAGGGGGTTTCTTGGGTGAACTTCATCAATGGGAAGGTAAACAGGGTTTCCATATACTGCAGCCGAGCTAATGTAAATTAGATATGATTTTTCGTCAAATGCTTTTTTCGCCATTCTACCTGTTACAGCAACATTGTTAACCATGTATTCATATGGTTTTTTGAATGATTCAGCCACGTCTATGTATGCTGCTGCATGAATTATTACATCAGCCACCGGCAGTTCACTACTATCTCTTAGGTCTTCTACTAGGAGAGGTATCTCCGCGTCTCTAATCAATTTAATCATAACTTCCGATGATCTCTCCAGGTTATCAACAGCAATTACGTTAAATCCTTTTCTCTTTAAATGTAGAGCTAAGTGTCCTCCAATGAAGCCTGCTCCACCAGTTACTAAGATTTTCAAATTAGTTCACCATTTACCTGAGAAGAGCTATTGATCTCAGTACATCGGCAACTTCTTCGCATTTATCTGCGGCGTTTTCAACGGTATCAGTTATTTCTTTTGCAAGCATGCAGTTAGATGTCTTAGCTGAATTGCAGTAAAGTAATACTTCTTGTAGCGCATCAACGTGGAGATCATCCACTTTTTCTTCATATAACTCGATCTTATTAGCTAACTCCAGTACTTTACTCCTATGTCCAGCCAACAGCTCTCTACTAGCCTCTAATATGATTTTAGCTGCTTCGTAGACGTAATTAGCCATTTCAATTAGCTTATCTATGAGGGTTGATGGTAACTCGTTTTCTTTTATGAAGCTTATTCTTCTACACCAAGCTTTCGCGTATGAAGCTATATCATCACTTGTAATTGCTAACCTAACTACTTCTTCTCTATCAATAGGATGAAAAACTCCTTCAGCTAATTCCGCAAGTATTTTTCTCTTCAACTCATCTGCTTCTCTTTCCTCATCGAAGACCCTTCTCCACTCCTCGCTGAACTTTTCCCAGTTGCCTTCTTTATAAGCTTTAATAGCTATTAAAGCATGGTATACAATACTGACGATCTTAGAGGCGTGTTCAATGTATAACTCAAGGGCTTTTTTCTCTCTTGCCCTAGAAATCCAGCTCCACGTTGACACATCAGGCACCTGTAAACACATTTATTAAACCATAATAAAAGCACATGGATAGAAGAATATTCGTAGGGAGCGTTAGAACCCACGATAACAGTATTGTTAATAACAGTTTTAAATTTAATCCTTTTTTAAAACTCCTATATTTTGCAATACCTACACCTGTTATTGCGCCAACAGATATGTAAGTTGTTGAAACAGGTAATCCATAACCAAATAGCATGTAAGGCACTGTGGTGAACATCCACACTGATGTGGCTGTTACTAGCGATGAAGAAAGCGACCCCAAGGGATCCAACCTTGTGATCTTGAACCCCATAGTTTCAACTACTTTTTCCCCATGATCGAACCTCCTAGGGCAATGAATAATGTTCCGTAAAGAGCTAGAAGAATACTACCCCTAACGTTAAATAGAAATGGTAGAGACCCAGCTAACGCTAAGTATACTCCTGTAGCGTTTCCAACATCATTAGCGCCAAACGAATAACCATTCCAGAAAGCAATTGCCAATGCTAGAACTTTCGTTGTTTCTTCATTGAGCCTGGTTTTCTCCAACACGATATAGGCTAAAGCTGCAGTAAACATTGCAAGCACTGGTGAAATCATCCAACTAGTAATGATGGTTTTCACAACGTTGATATTTACCCCCTCTAATGTACCGGAGGTAAATGCTATTGCTAAACCAGAGCCTAGAACAGCGCTGGTAACGCTTTGAGAAGTGGAAACAGGTAATCCAAGCTTCGTGGCAACGAGAACCCAGGTTAAAGCAGCAAGACTAGCCGACACTGCTCCATATAGGTCCAAGTTCTTAACAACTCCTTTACCTAGAGTCTTCATAACCATGTATCCTTGTAGAAGAGAACCTAAAGTTACACTTACAGTAAATATCAATACAGCAACTCTGTAGCTTGTTACTCTACCTCTCACCAAGGTTGCTATGACGTTTGCCATGTCGTTTGCTCCAATTGCAAAAGCATACATAGCTGCAAGTGCTAATCCTAGAAAAATCAACAGTTCCATATTGCCCTTGATTAGCAATGGAACGAAACCTTTTATATAGTTACTATATGAACTATATATGACTATATATTGATCTCTGTGTGAATATAGCAGATATGGTTATTATATTAAAAATGTTAATAAAGAAAAACAAAGAAAACATGTATTCAGCTTTCCTGGCCATCGTCATCTATCAGTCCAGCGCACATCATCACCAATCACTAAGATATCAATGACGGCTTATAATTGTAGTAACATTACTACACTATTATACTCTGCTAGCAACAGTATAAGCAGTAGTTTAGATGATTAACGAAGGAAAAATAAGGATGTAATCTAAGAGCAGGACGTAATCCAGGATTCTAGGCCTAATAACGTGAATAGTTGAAGTAACCTTGAATTCTCGGGTTAATCCTACTAGTAGACCTATCATTTCACGAATGATATTTTAGAACAACGAGATCAAGTTTGATAAGTAAATAATCATAAATTCTGCTTAGAACATGTCTTGATTCTCAGCATGGTTGAAGTTTCTAAGCATATACCGCCGCGTTAGACCAGCTGATTATTATTGAATGAAACGCATGTAACCACGCCTCCTTCTAGGATTAAAAAACACTACAACTATAAAGATCTTCTCGGTAAATAACAATATTAAAAATTTAATATGCTCTTATTTCCCTAAAGTTGTAGAGGGATGAGGAGGGCTGTACTCGCTGATGAGTGAAGAATTCATTGAGTACTGACTATGTTTTCTTCAAAATATAGTTCACGAACTCTTTGTGCACTTTGTGTTCCTTGGGCTTAGGGGTGAACTCGATGTTCAGGATAGTATCCGGCCTTAGATCACCAACAATGAATTTCGCGCGGAATCCTTCTAATCCAAGTTTTTTAACATTATTCTCCAGAACTTCACGTAGTTTACTTGAGTTTTCGTAGACAAAGACGCGGGATGGTGCAACGACAGCAATTAAATTGGTTCTTTCAAGTAAACCTGCGTATGGCGTGATTGCATCATTAAAGCTTTCGACAAAGACTATGTCACATCTTTTTTCTATGAGTTCAAGGCACTTGTTTAAATCATGATCAACAGAACTCGAAGACATATAATTCAGCAAGCTAGGCAAAGAACTTTTTTCCGCTTTAAGCACCAACGCTAGTTTCTCAACAAATCTCCTTGTACCCGGAGAGGTTTTTTCAAGGTTTTCGTAATATAAACTATGTCGTATTGTTCTACTGTGACATGAAGTAATTCTTGAGAGCACAGTTATGGAATATGTTTCTTCGAGAATTCTTAAATAATCATCAATTTTCTCTAGGTAACGCGTTGGATCAGGGGGCGCTGTTGCAAGCGCTATTGGATTAGCAATAGCAGGGTCTTCAATGAATTTGTTATCATGGTATATTGCTACATCGTTTCCGACGAGTAATTTTAATTTCAGTGTCTTTTCAACAGCTCTTGGGCTATACCATAAATTATGTCCTGCTACGGGTTTGAATACTTCTACTCTTAAACCATGATTACGTGCAGATAAAGCTGATCCCAGCGTGAACCAGGTTTTACCAGACTCGTATGGTATTAATCCGGCTACTAATACGAGTTTAACCATATTTAGTGTTCCACCAGAATACGTGATTATGTCTCGTTAGATGCTTATGGTGGAAATAAGATATTATACTTTTTAATGACGTATTCCAGTAAATTTATCTGAAGACATCGACTTGATTTTTACCCAACACATGATTTAAGATAACATCTGCATATACAGTTCAGGGGCTAGAGTGTCCAAGCCATCTCTTTCCAAGGTTGAAGTGTTGATATTAGTTGATGATTACGCTGGTTTCACTGAACTCATAGGGGAACACGGGTTTAGTGCTTTGATCACTATTCACTACGATAATGGCGAGAACTATCGTCTCCTATTCGATACAGGTAGAACAGGACGCGGATTACTTGAGAACATCAAGTTGCTTAACGTAGATTTATCTAATATTAATGTAATTGTTCTTTCACATAGACACCATGATCATACCGGTGGATTGCCGAGCCTCGTGAACCTATTGAAAGGTA
>JAUQPA010000008.1:32498-46212 GCA_030550615.1 Thermoproteota archaeon
CGCGGATTACTTGAGAACATCAAGTTGCTTAACGTAGATTTATCTAATATTAATGTAATTGTTCTTTCACATAGACACCATGATCATACCGGTGGATTGCCGAGCCTCGTGAACCTATTGAAAGGTATACCCATCGTGGCTCACACCGATATAATTAAACCCTGCTACGTTGAATCAAAAGGTTTTCTCAAATTTAACGCTGGTTTAAGTCCTGATACGAAGAAAGCAATACATGAATTCGAGCTGGTTTTGTCTCGTAAACCACTTGAGTTAGCACCTAATGTATGGTTCCTTGGAGAAATCGAGAGATATTACGACAACAGCTACGCGGTTAAACAATTCAAAACCATCCAGAACGGAGAATTAATTGATGACCCAATGCTAGATGATACTGGTTTAGCCGTTAGACTCGGGGATAAAGCATTAGTTATAGCAGGCTGTTCACACAGTGGGATATCCAACATTGCTAGGTCTGCGAGGAAAACAACTGGTGTAGATGATGTTATAATACTCGGAGGATTACACCTAGCAAGTGCAAACCCCGAAGATGCTGAACGAGTCGTAAAAGAACTTTTGTTAAACGAGGGGTTAATTGAAGCACACGTAGGGCACTGCACCGGTCTTCTAGGGGAATCAAAACTAGTGGAGAAACTAAAGGAGAATATGCATAAAATATATAGCGGCTATAAAGTAGTATTCGAACTCTAGGTAGTAAAAGTTAATTCGACTAGATCCGAGAATCGTGAGTCCCTTTTAGAAGTACGTGTTCGTCACCGTGATAAAGGTTATTTAAGACCATTATTTCAGTGAGTTTGCTTGTTCAATGTGGAATTAACCTTCGCAATATTTTTTATTAAACTCCGCGTAACCCATTGCCCTAGCTGTCTTCACTATACCTATCTCTTTGTTGCTTAACGTAAACACTATTGCTGGTATTTCTTCTTCATTAGCCAATAGCTTAGTGCATACTCTATGATGTCCATCTACGACATAGTACTCTTCATTGAACTTATAGATCAATATTGGGCATTTTAGCGATAATTCATGTGGTTTTGGCGAACAATGTATTGGAGGCTCGGTTGGTTTGAGCAGCTTTATTGGTAAAGTTTCGAGCCAAACTTCAGCTAAGGTTTCATGATGTTTTTCGAGAAACCTTATAGTGTTAACAATGTGTCTCCAGCAGAATAATTCAACTGGCGTATTCAATGGATTCACGGTATTTACTTCAAGCAGGGTTTTCGCAACTCTTGGTTTATATCTTGGTATTAGTAATGTGTAACCAAGCACTTTTCGACGAAGCCATGCATAAACAAGCACTCTGTGGTGTCCATCGATAACATAGCGCCCGCCGTTCTTACCTGAAACAACTATTATGGGTACACTGTAGCCTTCCCATAAAACAGCTTTTAATACAACTGCCAATTTATCGGATTCAAGGTAGTCTTGGGTAAGTATGAGTTCTCTTGGATCATATGCTTTTTCCCCAATGAAAAACACTTCTCCATACTGTTCTTTATAAAAAGAAGTAAGTAATTCAAGCCTATGTTCCACATCGCGTCTGGAAGCAAGTCTAAGTCTATTGTTAACCATAATGTACTATTTCCCCTGGTTTTGTTATATTGTTTATTCAATTATTTTACACGCTTGGAAATAAGAGAATTTCATTTTAACCTACTAATGAAGGTCTTTCCATGGAGTTCAACTATTTCCTTTGGCAATAAGTTTACTTTTCCAAGTAGTTTAGCGAATATGTATGCTTGAGATATTCTTTCAACTAAGCCAAGGATTTCGGTTGCCTCCTCTAGATCCCTACCACACGCTATTAAACCATGGTTAGCTATTATAGCTGCTTTCCTACCTTCAAGGGCTTTTACAATGTTTTCAGCTAACTCGCTTGTTCCGGGGGGAGCGTATTCCGCTACTCTAATGTCGCCTCCCACGTATATGATCATTTCATCAATTAACGCCGGCAGAGGCTCCCTCGCTATAGCTAGCGTTGTTGAATATATGCCGTGAGCATGTATTATTGCATTAACGTAGTCATATGCTTTGTAAATAGCTAAATGCATTGGCAATTCTATTGTTGGTTTGCCGACTCCTTCTATAACATTGCCCTCCGCATCTAATACGAGTATTTCTTCCGGCTTTAACTTGGATTTCGGAACCCCGCTTGGAGTTATTAAAACACGGTTTTCTTTACGAATGTAAATGCTTATATTGCCTGCTCTACCGTGATTCCAACCTTTTTCCTCTATGTAGCGGAAAACATCAACAATTTGCCTCTTCAGATCATCGTACATTCATGAACCCCTTATTCAATTTAGGAGTATCATTTTGTTTATTATAGTTTACTTCTATTCGTGCTTCACTTACCGTAGTTTCCGTGCTTATGAAACCTGTAAGAAGTATAATAATATAAAGTCTCTGATAATATAAATGGTGGATTAATACGGCGAAGCTTGTACTAATAGGTCCGCCGAGTGTTGGTAAAGGCACTTGCGCAAAAGCATTATCTGAGAAATATGGCATACCCCACATTTCTACGGGTAGCCTATTTCGCGATGAAGTAGCTAAAGGTACCGATTTTGGAAAACTAATTAAACAATATGTGGAAAAGGGTTTACTTGTACCCGATGAATTAGTGATATCGTTTGTATTTAAAAGACTATTAGAACCAGATTGCGCAAAAGGATTTATCCTGGATGGTTTTCCGAGAACTCTCAATCAAGCAAAAGCACTGGATGAGTTTACAAAAATCGACTTAGTTATACTTCTCGATGCGCCACTGGATGTAATACTGGAGAGAGCGCTTGGGAGACTTATATGTCCAAGATGCGGAGCAATATACCATACTCGCTGGAAACCCCCGAGGCGCAGTAATATTTGTGATAACTGTGGATCCGTCCTTGAGAAAAGAGAAGATGATAACCCCAAGGTAGTTAAACAGAGATACGAGATATATCTTAATACTTTCCAACCCATAATAAATTACTATAAAGATAGGAAAATACTCGTAGCAATAGATGCCTCTAGATCTACAAGTGATGTGATTAAGGAAATAGAGAGAATTCTAGAGGAAAAGCACTTACTGTAGGTGAGTAATAAATTCGTTGAGTTTAACAGCTTACTCGATATATTTGTAATTTAACGATGCATGCTTCGAACTACGCAATTCAAATAGGTGTTCTTTATTAAAGCACTGAATCTATCCTAGTACAGCTAACCCCTTGGATAACAGGTACTTCTTCAGTGTTTCTTTTACTTCTTGACTACTCATAGAGTTTAGTACGTATTGTATTAAATGCTCTTTAGTTTCACCCACGTGTATTCCACGTATAGTGTATTTAACTACTCCCACCACACTGTAATTAACGCTAAGAGCATTCACGCCCAATGATAGTAATATTGGTATTGCTAACTGCCTACTTGCTAATTCACCACATACTTCTACTTCAAGATTATTTCTAATAGCAGTACTCATCGAGAGATTTAATAACCTTAGAACAGATGGATCTAGGTCATCGTATATTGCTCCTACTTTAGGATTCGTTCTATCAACAGCTAAAACATACTGTGTCAAATCATTTGTTCCATAGCTAATGAAGCGTATTCTACCTGTTTCAGCAAACTTATCAAGAAGTAATGCTGTTGACGGCACTTCAACCATGATACCCAGGTTTAAACCCGAGATATCGATATTCAGCTTTCCAGCCACTTCTTTAATTAATTCAATCGTCTCCAAGACTTCCGACACTCTGCTAACCATGGGTAAAAGTAACTTTAGGTTAGGATGGTTTTTATAGGCTCTTAGAAAAGCCTCAATGAATGGTTTAAACAATTCTTCTCTATATTCCAGTAGAAGCCTGATCCCACGCAATCCCATAAATGGATTTTCCTCTCGTAAGGATAAATAAGGTACCGGTTTATCTGCTCCAATGTCCGGTGCGCGAATCACCACTGGTTTGTTCTCGAAGAAGGATGCTGCTTTCTCGAAGATTTCTTGGAGCTCCGGGGTAGTGGGAGGCTTAGTTTTCATGTAGAGGAACTCTATTCTAAAAAGCCCTATGCCGTCGCATCCAAGAGTTGAAGCTAATCTTGCTTCTTCCAAGTTACCAACGTTACATAATACATCAACGTAGTATCCATCCAATGTCACAGCCTTCTCGTATGCATGTTTCCCTATTTGCTCTAGGGTTCTCCAGTAATTCTCAGCTTTACTTTCATAGGATTTAATCGTTGTTTCATCTGGTTCAATAATTACTAATCCATTTAAAGCATCTAGAATAACGTATGTTTCATCTTTTAAACTAGAAGCATCTAGTGATGGGGTAATAACATAGGGGATGTTATTACATCTTGCAACAATAGCAACGTGTGAGGTTACTCCACCACTACTCGTTATTAATCCTTTTATCCCCCGTCGAAGTAGTTCAAAGAACTCTGTTATTCCAAGTTCCTCGCTTATTACTATTTTACCTGATATATCTAAAGGCAGCAGGTTGGCTTCTTCAGTGAAAATTCCGCTTAGAAGCATTTCAACTGCAACTCTTAAATCAGCTTCTCTAACTGCAAATAATTGGCTACCAGTGGATCTGAGGAGCTCCGCATACTTCTCATATACTTTTTTAATAGCAAGACTACTGCAAATTTTCTCCGCGTTTACGAGATCTAAAGCTTCTTGAACAATATTTTCCACTATGAGTTCTAATGCATCTACAAGATCTTTCTCGACATAAGTGTTTCTCATGTTATCTAAATATTTCTTTGCGTTTGCCAATGCGTGATTAATTGTTTCAATTTCAATGCTCATATCTCTTACTACGCAGACTTCGGGCACGCGATCTAGTAAACTGGTACGAATATATCTCTTAGCCGGCGCTATTACTATTCCCGGCGAAGCCGGTAACCCGTGATATGTTTTCACAAAGAATTACACCTCAACGCTCTTTTCCTTTAAAATATATGGGTAGTTCTTGAGTTAATATTGCACGGGGTTACCTTTAAACTACTCCTATAGATGCTAGTGCTTCAAGTATGGCTGGTGCAACGCTTACTCTACTTATTGGACTCAGTATAGTGTTTGTTCCAACAAGGTCTTTTAACTTTAAGCGTAGCAGTCTATTGTACGCATTCCCGATCAGTAAAGGATGAACTGTTCCAACCATGATCTCGGCAGCTCCAAGCTCCCTCAAGTTCTTCACAGCCTCTATTATTGTACCACCTGTACTTATTATATCATCTACTATGATTACCCTTTTTCCTTTTACATTTACCCCACGAGTATCAATAACGACTTTCTCAGCTGAGATCCTGGTTTTCTCGAGTGTAAAGTAATCAAGATCCCCTATTTCTTTGCTCATAATTTTAGCCCACTGTTCGGCCTCCTCATCGGGTCCAACTACTATTGTTTCTTCTTTTCTGATTTCGTATTTCTTTTTGAAGTATTTTGCTAGTTCTTTTACGCCCGTAATATTATAGAACTTTGTGTTAAATAATCTATTTGGATCGCTTATCCTATGTAAATGCATATCTATAGTGATTAAATAATCTATTTTTAGTAGACTAAATACCTTGGCAATAGTCTGTATACTAACTGCTTCTCCTGGATTAAATCTCGCATCTTGCCTAGCGTAACTCATATATGGAATTACCGCGATAATTTCCTTAGCTCCTAGATCTTTGAGGGCATCAATTGTTAAAACAGTTTCAACTAAGGATTCGTTAACATTTCTCTGTAAACTATTAATGTATATGACCTTTCTATCAGCTACGTTTGCTAAAATCCTGACGTATGTTTCTCCGTCTGGGAATTTCCTTACTTCAATGTCACCAAGTTCAAGGGAACCCAGCTCGGCTAATTCTACTGCTAAATGCTCACCATTTGAACCGCCTAGAACAATAGGTTTTTCACTCATGAGTAAATGCCACCATGAGTTATCGTAAGATTATTATTAATATTTTATGTGTAAGAAACTATTAAAAATAATATCTACGATGGATCAAGGAGTAAAGTAATATAAAAACACTTTTAAAGGAGATTTTTAAGCTGTAGTTACAGGAGCTACTGTGACAACAGCGCGTTTCTTTTCTCTCATATATCCTACTATGCAGCATGCAATTATAATTGCTATCATTGTTATCATTGCTCCCACATACCCTAGATCACTTGTTCTAACCAATAGCCAGGTAAATGGATTCATCCCGTCGCATATACTTGATACATAAACATAGCCTGCTGGTATAGGGAATCCAACGAATCTAGCGGTATCCGTGTATATGTTCATTATGTTTGTACCCATCCATAATCCAAGGAGATTTATAATGGCACCAAATATTACGCTCTTAACTATATCATATTTGAACACCGGTACAGCCATACACATCATGAACACTATTACTGGTAAGTCAGCTAAAAGAAGTATTCTATTCCATGGAACAAGCATTTCAATAATGAATATTGGAATTAGAATTAAAGCCGTTGCTATAACAGCCGGGTGACCAGTAGCTATGGCCGAGTCTAATCCTATGTAAATCTCTCTTTTACCTGCATATCTCTTCACGAAGTAGTCTCTAACGGAGTCAGCTATGGGAACCAGGCCTTCCATGAGTATTTTAACCATTCTAGGCAATAGTAACATAACAGCAGCTAGTCCTATTGTTGTAGAGGCTACTACTTTATAATCCTGCCTTGCGAGAACGGAGAGGAGGAATCCTAGTATTGCACCAAGTACTGGAGTTTCTCCAAGTAGACCAAGCCTAGCTCTAATGGTTTCGGGGTCAGCTTTAACTTTTGCAAGGAAAGGTATTTTATCAAATAATTTTGCAAATGGATATGCGAGTATGGCGTATGGAGCTGAGAAACCATGTGGAAGCGAGATAGCGGGGCTACCCAGCATTTCCTGTATCATTGGACCCGTTTCATCGGCGATGACTAAAAGCGCAACAGTCATAGTTATACCGGCTAGAACTCCTAATAAATAGTCACCTGTATATATGTACACCAAGCTCGCAACAAACGCCATGTGCCAGTAATTCCATACATCAATGTCTATAGTTCTAGTTACTCTAAGAGCTAACAGTATTAGGTTTACAACAAGAACTATTGGAATCATGCTTATTCCAACTATTGATCCGAATGCGATAGCTGCTGCACTTGGCCAACCAACATCTATTGCTTCTAGTTTTATTCCGCTTATTTCTACCAAGGCTTTTGTTACAGGAGCAATTGTATTTATGAAGAATCCTATAATTAAAAATATTCCGACGAAACCTATACCTATAGTTAGTGCGGACCTAGCTGCTTTACCCAGTGGAACCCGTAGGGCTATTGCTAGAAAGAAGATAACTATTGGAATAGCAACAGAAGCCCCTAGTCCCATGAATGCTTGGAACGCACTATATATCGCTTCTATGATCCCATTCATAGAATATTCCCCTTTATAAAATATTTTAGGGAGGGTCTTTATAAAAATTTTTATTAAAGTTATGATTTTATATTCATACATATATTTGGGAGCTAAATATGGAGAACATTAGTGAAATAAAGGATGAAGTTAAGTATCTACTTGATCAATACGAAATAAATCTAGAAGAGTTAATTAGAAAAACTGGTCATCGTGAAATAAGTGAAAACATTGTACTAGAATACGTAAGGGAAAAATATTTTCCAAAAGTAAAGATGTATAAGAAGCTGGATCCAATACGTAAAATTGCGTCAAGAAAACTAAGCACTTCATATAAATCAGCTGTTCATGTTACTGTTTTTAAGACTATTAATGTAGAACCACTACTACATTATAAAGAGATACTTAAATCCACCCTCGGTGAGAAAATATCTTTTACATTCATGTTGCTTAAACCTCTTGCAAGAGTTTTGAAAGATAGTGTATTTAATTCAGAGTTGCAAGATGAAGATAAACTTGTAGTATATGATGACGTAAACATAGCTATTGCTGTTCAAACTGAAAAAGGGCTTGTGACACCTGTTATTAGGAAAGTAGATGAAAAAGATTGGCGAACACTCTTCAAGGAATATGTTGATTTAATATCAAGAGCAAGGAGCTTTAAGCTTAAACAAAAAGATATTGTCGGGGCAACTTTTACAATATCAAATCTCGGAATGTACGGTGTTGATTACTTTACCCAAATTATTAATCCACCACAAACAGCTATACTTGGCGTGGGGAAAATCAGGGAAGACCTCATTCTAACACAGAGTAAAGACTTGAAAACAGTGAAAGTAGCAACTTTTTCATTAACATTCGACCATCGAGTGGCAGATGGAGCGGATGCAGCCATTTTCCTGAATAAGCTGGAAGATGAAATCATAAAATTTAAAATCGAGGAATAGATTTAGTCATCATATATCAAAGAGGATTATCTCATGAAAATATCTCTTTCCCATGTAAGTACACCTGTTAAAGGCGAATATAGCAAACTTGGACTTGACGAGAGTAAATTGATCGATATGCTTAGAACGATGATCCTGATAAGAGTTTTCGAAGAAAAGGTCGAGGAATTATATCTAAGAGAAGGAGTACTAATGGGACCAGCTCATCTGTACATAGGATCGGAGGCGATAGCAGCAGGAGTCAAACATGTTCTCCAGAGAGGGGATCTAGTTATTAGTCATCACAGAGGCCATGGACACGCTATAATGCTAGGCATAGATCTTGATAAATTATTCGCTGAATTACTTGGCTTCAAAGAGGGGAATTTAAAAGGATTAGGCGGATCTATGCATTTACCTATAGATGTTTCCAAAGGTGGACTATACGCTTCAGCGATAGTGGGAAGCCAGGTTCCAATAGCCGTTGGTGTAGCTTATGCTCAAAAATACAATAAGAGTGGAAAATTAACAATAGTGTTCTTTGGGGACGGTGCAGTCAACACGGGGGCTTTTGCTGAAGGCGCGGTGATGGCTTCATTTCTCAGGGTTCCATTAGTATTACTATGCGAAAATAACGTATATGCGGAGTTTACAAGAACAAGTGATTTATTTGGAGAAGAAGATGTCGTAGCACAGCGATTCATGGGTTACGATATTCCAACATATGTAGTGGATGGCAATGATCCCTTAGCTGTCTACAAGGCATTGAAGATTCACGAAGAGAAATTAAGAAGTGGTGATGGCCCAATCGCTATAATAGCAAACACGTATCGTTTAAAAGGACATGGAGTATATGATAAAGCTCTATACAAGCCGCTGGGCGAAGCGGATCTCTATAGGTTAAAGGATCCTATAATAACTTTCGCCAATAGATTAATGAACGAGGGAGTATTAAAACAAGATGATTACAAAGCTATTTTCGAAGAAGCAAGGAAAATAGTCAATGAATCCTTTGAGAAAGCTAAATCAGGTTCCCCATTGACACTAGATGAGTTAAGTTACTATGTGTGAGGTGAATTATGTATGAAGATGAAACACATAGACGCATGCAGACAAGGAATAATGGAGGAAATGGAACGAGATAGTAGAATTATATACATAGGTGAAGATGTGAGAAAGGGGGGACCCCATGGCTTCAGTAAGGGGTTATATGAAAAATTCGGTCCTGCCAGAGTAATAGATTCCCCGATAAGCGAAATTGGGCTTGTTGGATTCGGTATAGGAGCTGCCTTGGCCGGTTTAAAACCTCTGGTTGAAATAATGTACATGGATTTTCTACCTATAGCAATGGAGCAGATAATAAATCACATGGCTCAGGCAAAGTTTTTAACGGCAGGAGAGAAAGATCTACCGTTAGTGATCAGAACACAGTATAGTCTTGGAAGACAACACGGGCCACAGCACTCGCAGTTCTTTCCAAGTCTCTTTACTAATATACCTGGATTAAACGTTGTAGTAACATCGACACCATATAACTGCAAGGGATTATATAAGCATGCATTAAGGCAGAATAAACCTACGATAATAATTGATCCAGCTTGGATATACTATAGATTCATCGACGAGGTCCCCGGGGAAGACTATGAAGTAGAGTTCGGCAAGGCAAATACTATCAGTGAGGGTGATGATGTAACAATAATAACTTTTGGTAGAACGGTGTACGAATCTGTTCAGGCACTTAAACAGCTCCAGGGTAAGATTTCAGTTCAATTAATTGATCTTCAATCGCTAAAACCACTTGACGTAGATACCGTAGTAAAATCAGCTCGAAGAACAGGTAGAGTCTTAATCGTATCCGAGGAACACCCTCACTCGAGTGTTGCAAGCTATGTTGCATCAGTTATATATGATCGTTGCTTTACGGAAATCGAAAAACCAGTTAAAGTATTAACTCCACCGGATGTACATATACCATTTTCACCAAAATTGGAGGAAGAATATATGATCACGTCAGATAAAATAATTAAGGCAATACTAGAATTAGTTTCATGATACAAGGGGTTGAAAACCTTGGGTAAACTAATGGTGAAAGCTCCAAGGTTTGATCCATCTGCAGAGAAAATCATAGTTGTTGGTTGGAAAAAGAACGAAGGTGAGAACGTGAAAAAAGACGAGGAGTTAATTGAAATGATAGGTGAAAAAACAACCTTTACATACGTTTCTCCATGTAATGGAGTAATATCTAAAATACTTGTGCACGAAGGCGAAGTCAAAGTAGGCGAGGTACTCGGAGAATTAGAGTGCCTGGATTAATCCAGGATGTTGGTTTATAATAATTAAATAAAAACCCTTGAGTGTATATTTATATTTTAAAGCTCTAAATAAAGCGGTGAGACGATGTCTTCTCAAGAGCCTGTACGTATCCTTGTGGCTTGTGGAACAGCTATTGCTACTGCTACTTATGTAGCCGAGAAAGTTAAAAAAATCCTAGAAAAATACAAGATAAAGGGAGAAGTTTATCAAGCTAAAGCACAGGAGGTAAATTATTTCGTTAAAATGCTCGGTAAAGTTCATCTTATACTTGCTACAACATTTGTTCCAGTTGAAGATAAAAGTATTCCAGTTCTAAACGCCATGCCATTCTTAACTGGTATCGGGGAATCCGACCTAGAGAAGAAAATAATTAGTATTCTTCAATCCAGGAAACAGTAATCAAAATCATTTACGCAAGGCGTTTAACCAAAATGTCAGATAAAAAAAGCATTATTTTATCTGGTTCAATCTTAAATATTCCATTCTATGAAATACCTGAAAAAATAAGGATCGCTAAAGAACATGGATTAAGCCTTATTCACTTAGATATAATGGATGGTGTTTTTGTACCTCAATTATCATTTGGTTTAAGTTTTGCAATTCAGCTCAGAGAAATAATAGATTTAGATCTGGAAGTACACTTAATGGTTGTAAACCCGGAGAAGTTTATTGCAGAAATACCCGATAAGTTATTTACTAGAGTGTTTTTTCATTATGAATCAACATTATATCCTCTCAGGTTGATTGAAAAAATAAAAAATAAAGGTATGATGGCAGGAGTAGCTATAAATCCTTCGACCCCCGTTCAAAACATAGAAACAATACTTGGTGAAGTAGATGCTGTTTTAGTAATGCTAGTAGAACCTGGATATGGTGGACAAGTTATGAAGCATCAAATGCTTAAGAAAATTGAACAATTAAATAAACTACGTAGAGAAAACGGTTATAGTTTTATAATAGCCTGTGATGGGGGAATAAAAATTGATAATGCAAGAATAATAGTTGAGAAAGGAGCTGATGAATTAATAGTGGGAACAGGTTTATTCAATTCTCCAAGGTTCCCCGGGATCATTCGCGATTTTCTAAGCATAAATCTACCTAGATAGTTCTTTGCGATAAAAAAGGTAAAATATTGCGGCCAACTCGTTTAGTACACTTTGAATAGTTACTACTGTTGCCGTAGAACTAGTATGTTCTTTCTTAGGTAATTCTCCACATCTTGTGGTGAACCATTAAGTATTATTTTTACAAATTCCTCATTTGTAAATAAATTGGTTAGAGCTGCTAGAAATTTAACGTATCCTTTGGGTTCTTTGATAACAAGTAGAAATACCACATCTACGGGTACTTCAGTACTTGGATCATCCATTTTTCTAAAAGTAATTCTACGATTAGTTCTAACAACCACTAGGGCTTCTTTTTCAACGTGTTCAACATCAGCGTGCGGTATAGCAACATGGAAGTTATCAGTAACTACAAGACCGGTTGGGTATTCATTTTCTCTTTTAATTAAAGCGTTGAGATACGTACTTTTAACATATCCCATTTCATATAGTTTTTCTGCGAGTAGTTTTAATAACTCGTAACGATCAGCAGCATTAACGTCAAGAACAAAAACATCCATAACTATGTCACCTGAATAGTTTATTAAATTTACTGTGTTTAAATAGCTAAATATGTTTTTAGTCATAGTTAAATGAAGGTAGCGTTATAATTACGTTTTCCTTCATTTAGTTTTCTTTCAGGGAATAATTCAGTAAGCTTTGATAATACATTTAAGACTTCATTAGCAACAATTGTAGCTATTTTTGAACCCATTGTAAATTCGTGGTTAATTATCGTACCCTGTTACAGTTTCTTGACTTGAATGTATTTAAGTTATTTCGAGGACTCATAATTGTATGCTGTGCTGAGGAGCTATAGAGAAAGAACCTGGAGCAAACGATCTTTAATTATACAGTAGTAGCTCATCAAGAAGCAGGATTACTTGAGTGGAAAAAATAAACCACGCAACCTACCTCTTCTAGTAAATCACTCTATCATTTTCTTCTTTTTACCTATGGCTGAATCTTTATTTAAGCCCTAGGTAAGCCCTCAGCGTATACACTATGAACGAGACTATGGCTGAGCCTCCCACGGCGCCAGCGCCGCCTACATAGAATACATCTCTGAGTTTCTCGACACCATAGATCTTGATTAAGATAAACCTGGCGGCCACCGTCACCAAGACAGCTATGCCAGCAGGCGGATTCATGATCATTAGTCCCGTAGCGAGCAAAATGCCTATTTGTCTCTCCGGACCACCTATCAACTGTAGTATGAAACCTACCGGTGCCCAGATCAATAACCAGCGAGCTAGTTGGGGATCTGCAGCGGCCTTGGCTGTTGTCGCTAATGTCCTGGACGCTGGTGGGAATAACTTCAATGCTTCGAAATATGCGCGGTAAAATACCATGACTAATATCAATGCGATTGCCAGGGATAACACCTTTGCATAGAATTGCCACCTCCTACCAATTCTCTCGAAATCAGGGTCTTTGCCCTCGCCTCTAAGTATCCAACCAGTTTTGAGGTCATAGCTTAGATCGGCCATGCCGGGCCCAGTGGCAGCCACATATGCGACACTAATGCCAGCCGCCAGAGGTGGGAACCCGAGGAGTAGGCTTATAACCAGCGAAGCTAACGCCGTGGCGAATGCGGGAAACCACCCAGCATACATACCTGATAAACCACATATAAGTGTCGTGAACCATGCTTGGAAACCGGTGTACAAGGCCCATATAATAAACAATACAGGGTTCATTGAGCCGTTCAACCCCGTTAAAACCCCTGTTATAAATGCCCCGATAATCCACATGACTAGTGCAAGGACCATTCTTCTCAGAGCTACATCGGCTGTGACAATTGTTGTGGAAATGCTTGTGACAAATGCTGATCCAGATGTATTTTGAGAGGCTTTTTTACCCTCTTTTCTTACTTTCATATATAATATGATGAATTGTATGAGGGCTGCTATACCGGCACCAGCCATTATCCCCTGTGGTGCATATATCTTGAAGAGATCTATGCCAA
>JAUQPA010000048.1 GCA_030550615.1 Thermoproteota archaeon
ATCCCGAGATCTTTATTCAACGCGTTCAAAGAGCAGCTGCGCAAATACAGCTACAGATATACAGGTACCTCGGGTGAAAAAGCCGTTTTAGAGATTTTACCTTACTATGCGCATGATATATATAGTTATTTCAAAAACCAATCCCTCCCCGTGATCGACGCTAACAACATATTTGCAGAGAAGGCGCTTGTTTTCAAACCAGAGTTAATGAATATCACGCTTAGACCTTACCAAGAGGAGGCGCTAAGAAAATGGGTTGAGAACGATTATCGCGGGATAATTGCTCTTCCCACCGGGTCAGGCAAGAGCATTATTGCAATTGCAGCAATCGTTGAAACAGCTGTTAGAACTCTTATAGTAGCTTACACGAAGGAACAGGTGTTTCAATGGCGTGATTTTATTTTAAAGTACACTAATATACCCTCACATATGATTGGATTACTGTACAGTGAAGAAAAGAAACTTGCACCTATAACTATTACAACTTATCAAAGCGGATTTAGAAACATGAACACTATTTCACCCTACTTTGGAATGCTATTAGTTGATGAAGTACATCACCTGCCCGCGGAGAAATTCAGATACATTGCCCTGCACGCTATTGCAAAATATAGAATGGGCCTATCGGCCACGCCAACACGTGAAGATGGTAAACACGAGGAGCTGTTTCCATTACTTGGCGGAATAATATATTATAAAACGCCATCAGAGCTTGTTGAACAGGGTTTCCTCGCCCCATACACTATTATAACAGTAAAAGTTAACCTTAATCGACAAGAACGATCACTATATGAACAACTACGTAGGAAGTACAGGGCGCTAGTGGGTAGCAAGAAATTTCAAGAGGTATTGGATGAAGCACGTAGAGGAAATTCACGAGCTATTGAAGCACTCAAGATCCACAGTGAAATGAGACAAATTCTAGCGAAAGCTAGTTCTAAAATAGATAAAGCAGTTGAAATAGCTAAGCGTGAGTATGAAAAAGGCAGTAAAGTAATTATCTTCACACAGTATGTTGAACAAGCTAAGGAAATAGCTGATCGATTGAATAGTTTACTATTAACTGGTGAAACCCCTGAAGCAGAGAGAAAACGATCACTCGATTTATTTAAAAATATGTCGAGAGGCATTCTAGTTGTAACAACGGTGGGAGACGAGGGGATAGATATACCGGATGCTAATGTTGGAATCATAGTATCCGGTACTGGTTCTAGGAGGCAATTCATACAGAGACTTGGAAGGTTGTTAAGACCAAAAGCTGGGGGTTCAGGCGCGGTGCTATATGAAATCGTACTCGAGAGAACTCCCGAAGAGCTGCAAGCCAGGAAGCGAAAATCGATAGAGCCCGGAGAACCCGGCGTTGAACTTGAAGACACCTAGTTATTCATATGTGATGAAAATACATAGAGAAAAGCATCAATCAGTGATCCTACCATTACCGGGTTCTTCCGATGACTCAATCTACAGGTATTAATTGATATTCTTCCACCATTAATCTCCAACCATACATAGGGGTGAGCTGAGTCTTCGGTAATACATGCTACGAGTATTATTTTGTTTTCCTTTAAGGAATTTCTATGGAGTGATTCAAGAACGTTAAAATCAAGTGGCTCCGCACGGTGCACCGTGGAGTATTTTAGCAGAAGTCTTTCAAGCGGATATAGGTAGTCGCAGTCGAGGCATGCGCTACGTACCTCTATACTTACATCATTGATTAATGTTGATTCACCTTGAATCAAAGCTCTTAGGAAAGATAGTAAAATCTGTAAATTAACCGCTACATATTCCGCCCACGTATCTTTTACTACGTTATAGAAACCCAGGTTCTCCGGGTTCACCGCCTCATGATCTAAAATTAGTGCTGGAGAACTCATCGCAATAGTGTGCACTCTATTATTTAATAATACTTCAATAGTACATGGTTCTAACAGTAATTTAACTTCGTTAACACCACGCCTGGATAGCTCCTCGAGTAGAAGAATAGTTTCGTTTACGTCAAGTAAATCCAGTTCTTTTACATATGAACCGGAAGAAATGCGCGGCATGGGTATCTTCGGGATGTTTTAATATAGTTAAAAATATTTATTTTTCTCTTGTGTTCCTCGGTATTTCGCTACTCTTTGACTTTTAGCTTGATCTCGATAATGCTTACTCTTGCTTCCTTACCTTGTGGATTGGTTACTGATTGACTACCTATTTTTATGTCTTCTACGTCTACTTTACCTGGTAGGAACCTGTTCTTTATTATTTCAACGGTATCTACAGCCTTGCTAATTGCTCTTCCTCTAGCTTTAACATAGATTTCTTTTACTCCCTGGTGTACTAGCGTTAATACAGCTATTACATAGTTCATTACTGGTTTCTTACCAACTAATACTGTGTTTGCACTTTGTGGTTGAGCCATTACTCTACACCTTATCTGTTTTTGATTTATTTCAGGTGTCTAAGAATATCTTGTTGCATTTAAAAACTTTTCTTCACTCGGTCACCTG
This sequence comes from Thermoproteota archaeon, assembly GCA_030550615.1. Lineage (GTDB taxonomy): Archaea > Thermoproteota > Thermoprotei_A > Sulfolobales > Desulfurococcaceae > UBA285. The sequence continues at coordinate 2,493 of JAUQPA010000048.1, forward strand.
TATTACCTTCCCTTGCCTTTTAAAAACCATTTCCTTTACCCATCGATCAACGGGTGTGCTGTTGAACGCTATTACGCCGATCTATAAATCACTATGCCCAGTGTGCGGCGGTGATGCAAGCTCCTTGGATATAGAGCTACATGGTTCTTGTAGCAAATGCGTAGTGAAGCAGTACTCGCCATTAAACATATTCATGGATTTCATCTCATCAAGTGAAGCAGAGTTCTCGGAGTTCTTCGAGAAAGTAACGGGTTTTAAACCATGGGGGGCGCAGAAACACTGGTTGCGTAGAATTCTTAGGGGTGAAAACACAGTTTTAGTAGCACCTACAGGCGTAGGTAAAACAACGTTGTTAATAGCCTATGCGCTTTACTCCTCTATGAGGAATAAGAGAGTACTGTACATTACTCCAACCCGGTCCCTGTTGAATCAAACATATAAGAAGTTGTTGGATTACGCTGGGGAGAAGTTTAATTCAAGTGAATTAATTTGCTATGATTCAACACAAAGCAAGAAGAGAAGACAGCAGGTATTGAAGCAGATAAAAGAATGTGGTTTTAAACTACTCGTTGTTACCAATAGCTTTCTGTCAAAAAACTATGAGTTGCTTCGCCCTTGCCGGGTGGATATAGTTATCGTTGATGATGTAGATAGCTTGCTTAAAAGTGAGAAAAGCGTGTATAATTTAATTAGGCTCCTCGGCTACTCCGAGAAAACCATAGAATTAGCTAAGAGAAGATTAAACCTCCTGTGGAGAATCCTAGTTGGGAAAGTATACGGTAAAAACATGGCGGATTTAGTGAAAGAATACGTTGAGTTAGACAAACAAATTGAGGAGGAGATCTCTGGAAGCAAGCTAAGTCAACTAATAGTGGCATCGGCTACAGGCAGAAGCCGTGGATTAGCTGGAAAAATACTTAAAGATCTATTGAAGATAGATTTATCGGGCATAAGTATCTATGGAAGAAACATTACCGATAGTTATTTTCTTGTAGACGAGGGGATAGACCTCCTCAAAGAAGTGGCGGGGTTAGTTAGAAAGCTCGGGAAAGGATGTATAATATACCTATCTCCGAGGCATCCGCTTAGAAGTGAATACGAGAAAACAATAGAGAAATTGATCAGTGAGCTCGAAGAATATGGATTAAAAACAGCTGTTGCTACACCTAAAACAATCGCTGAATTCACCAACGGTAAAATAGATGTATTAATTGGTTATTCAACGTATTATGGTTCAAGCGTTAGGGGAATAGATGCCCCTATGCAGATAAAGTACACTATTTTCCTGGGAACCCCTGTGTTTTCAATTAACATCGAGAACTTCCTTGCGAAAATAAACATGTTATCTAGAACTTTACTTGAAATATCGAGTAGAAGAAATGATTCTCATTTACGTAAAACTGCTATGGAGTTACGGAGGAATACATTAACTTTGTCTCCTTCGGAGAGAAGAATCATAAGACTGTGCTTAACTGGAAGACTGCCTGAGAACACAATTGAAAACCTACAGAAGCTGAACAACATTTACCGAGAGGTTAAGAAAATATACCTGGATGCAGTTGAATTGGTTAAATCGGTACTGGATCAAGAGAGGGTTCTACATCTTGGAACAATTACTTTAATGAAGAATGGAAACCAGTACCTAGCCTTAATTCCAGATGTCATGACGTACATACAGGCATCCGGTAGAACTAGTAGACTAGTTGGTGATAAAATGACACATGGATTCTCAGTGGTAATAGAAAGAAAATACCTAGGAAACCTCGTTAAAGGTCTAGAAGCTAGGTTGAAGTCATTTAGTAAAGACATAGGGTTTAAACCCGTGGATACCATTGTACTAGAAGACGAAGTACATCGTGTGAAAACTAGTAGGGAGGAAAATAACGGCTCCAAATTGAGGTATAGATCAGTACTGCTAGTTGTGGAATCCCCGACAAAAGCTAAGACAATAGCCAAGTTCTTTGGAAAACCATCGGCGAGAAAAATCGGCGAAATCAACGTGTACACTATTCCAGCGAAGATCGATGATGAAATTGTGGAGTTCAATATTGTTTCAACACGTGGACACATCTTCGATTTGACAACGAATAATGAGCTTGGATTATACGGAGTACTTGTAAATGAACTCGGTGTTTCACCGTTTTACACCACTATAAAGAAATGTAGAATATGCGGTACGCAATTTGTAGATAATGATAAATGCCCTAGGTGTGGTAGTAGTTTATTCAGTGACTCAAGGTATGTTGTTGATGTATTGAGAAAAATAGCTAGTGAAGTCGAAGAAGTTTACATAGCCACGGACCCTGATCTAGAGGGTGAAAAAATAGCCTACGACGTCTCTATCTCAGTTAAACCTTTCAATAAGAACATTTGGAGAATAGAGCTTCACGAAATCACTATTCAGGAACTGCTGAAAGCCATTAAGAATAAGAGAGAGATAAATAGAAAGCTCGTTGAAGCCGAAATGTATAGAAGAATACTTGATAGATTCGTTGGGTTCGCCCTCAGCAACAAGATACAAGTACTATATGGATTAAAATACCTCGGTGCAGGCAGAGTTCAAACACCTGTTCTCGGTTTAATTATTCAGAGATACAAGGAGTACTTGGCGAGTAAGTGTAAAAAAGTTTTGGTGAAAACAAGTGAACCCTTAGAGTTAGTATTCTCGTTTCTAATTAGCAAAGATAAACGTGATTTAATTGAAAAACTAAGGAACATACGTGAAGTTGAAGCATTGAAGTTAAGTGAAGAAGTTGTTGAAGTTTCACCTAAACCTCCTTATACCACGGACGAGTTGTTAGCTGATGCATCGCGAATAGGCTTGACTGTAGATACCGCTATGAAAATAGCTCAGGAACTCTTTGAAGCTGGTTTAATCACATACCATAGAACTGACAGCACATATGTTAGCAATACGGGAATTACGATAGCGAGGGACTACTTGAATAACCATGGATTAGTGAATTACTTTAAGCCAGCTCACTGGGGTGATCAAGGGGCTCACGAAGCCATTAGACCAGTCTACCCACTAAACGGTGAAGAGCTGCTTCAAGCTGTTGATGAAGGCATTATACCAGTTGTTATTCCATTGACTGGGCTTCATTTAAAAGTATATGATCTAATATTCAAGAGATTTATAGCTAGTCAAATGAAGCCTTTTAAAGCTGTGAAAGCAAAGTTCTCCATTAGATTAGAAGGAGAGGAAATAACTGTTCTAGATGTAATTGTCGATATTCTAGAGGATGGATTTAATAAAGTAATGCCTGTTAAAGTCTACCCGGATTTAAAGAACCATGTAAAAACTCTTCTCAAAATCCAAGACGTTACTGTAACTGATACTAGTAAAGCACCATTGTACGCTGGAGGCGATGTTGTTTTATTAATGAAGAAGCTCGGTATTGGTAGACCAAGTACATATGCTAAAATAATATCAAGCATAATAAGACATGGATACGTATTAGAATCGAAAAACAAGAAGAAACTAATACCAACAAAGAAGGGTATTGAGGTATACGAGTACCTAAAAACATACTACCCGGACTTAGTATCAGTTGAAATGACGAGAAAAATGGAGCTTGTTATCGATAAAATAA
>JAUQPA010000049.1 GCA_030550615.1 Thermoproteota archaeon
GGGGTGAAATAAATAAAGAAACACTAGTACAGTTACTCTACGCTAGGGGAAGAATACCTGGAGGTAGAAAGCTCACGGATGAATACATTGATGAGAAACTGGGTGAACTGGGTGTAAGAGGCGGTGTACCCGCATTAGCTGACGCGATAATTAACGGCAGGATAATGTTACATAAAATAGGAAACATAGTTAAACCAGTTTTTAGACTGCATCCACCTAGAGGAGGATTCAATAATACGATTAAGAAACCTCTTAGTCAAAGCGGAGAAACAGGCTATAGAGGGCCCGCTATTAATGATTTAATTAAACGCATGCTCTAAGGGTGATGCATATTGGTAGTCCGTAGGGAGAAAAAGTCCAGGAAACTACGTGGTAGGACAAGAACAATGGGCTGGGGTAGAATAGGTCAACATAGGAAAAGTGGGTCGAGAGGAGGATTCGGAGCTGTTGGATTCCATAAGCACAAATGGTCTTGGCTAATAAAATACGCACCGAACTGGTACGGTAAACACGGGTTCGTGAGCGTACAGCAAGTAAAGAAGTATAGGTATATTAAAGTCATTAATGTTGGAGAATTAAATGAATTAGCCAAGGATTTGATTGCTAAGAACAATGCTGTTAAGGAAGGAAACCTTATATTGTTAAATACCGTTGAACTCGGATACGACAAAGTACTGGGAGAAGGAGAGGTAACTCTTCCATTAAAAATAATAGCTAGAAGCATTTCGGAGTCAGCTAGGAGGAAAATAGAGGAAGCTGGAGGAGTCGTTGTTTTACTCGAGGAGAGGAAAGAATAACTCGATTGTTTTACTAACTAGCGGCTAAGCAGCTTCTCCACCTGCTACCTATCTAACTCCTGTTTTCTAGTTTGAAACGATAATAATTTTGATTTACATGTTTTAATTACCGATGTAATTGAGATATATTATCCCTAGTACCATAGATAATCTTAGCTTAACCCGGTATATCAATACAACACGATAAATCAAGGTGTAGTAAATGGGAATATTAAAGGCAATGGCTGAAGTAGCAAAATACATTCCAAGCGCACCTAAGCCAACGAGGAAAGTTCCCCTAGGAGAGCGATTAGTGTGGACTGCTTTAGCACTAGTAATCTACTTGCTGATGTCTCATACTCCCTTATACGGGGTAACTCCTCAGGCTGCGCCAACACAGTTTTTAATTCTCCAAGTGGTGTTCGCTGCTCACAGCGGTACACTAATGGAACTAGGTATAGGTCCGATAGTAACTGCTGGTTTAATAATGCAGATTCTCGCGGGCGCTAAGTTGATAAACTTAGATCTCTCTGATCCCGAGGGAAGAAAGATATTCACTGGAGCTCAGAAAACACTTGCATTAATACTTGCCGCTATACAAGCAGCAATGTATGTTTTAGCGTGTCGATACTGGTCTTTCGCGGGGAATCCAATAACATACTGTGCAGCTGGGTGGAACATAAGGGTAGCTGTAGCACTTCAATTATTTATAGCATCACTGTTCGTAATGATGCTTGATGAAATGATACAAAAAGGTTGGGGTCTTGGTTCAGGAGTGTCATTGTTTATACTTGCAGGTGTTGCAACAACAATATTCTGGAATATCTTCAGTCCTCTTAAAATAGGCAATGAATACATTGGTCTAGTTCCACATGCTATAAGCGTTGTTGCTAGTAATGGAGATGTATCCAGCATAATGGTGAGGTCTGGTGGAAGGGATCTTGTTGGGTTGATTTCTACGTTTATAATAGCAGTTATTTTAATTTACCTAAGCAGTATCCGCGTCGAGATACCTATAACTTCCCCGAAACTATACACCATTAAATCCAAGGTGCCGTTACAATTCCTCTACGTCACAAATATACCAATACTTTTCATCGGCATACTGTACTCTAATATAATAGTTTTTGCAACATTGATGAGAACATATCTAAGCGGCATCGTGCCAAGAAACATCGTGGATATGTTGGTTAAATATGATGAAAACGGGCACGTCGTAGGAGGAGTAGCTTACTATTTGTCATCGCCTCAGGGATTGCTGAGCGCGATATCTGATCCAATGCACCTGGTTATATATAGCGTGTTAGTCATAGTGCTCGCAGTCGTGTTCGGACTACTTTGGGTTGAAGTTGCTGGTTTAAATCCATCAACGCAAGCCCAGCAATTAATTGATAGTGGATTTGAAGTCCCCGGTTTTAGGAGGAATCCTAAAATCCTCGAGCAGGTGCTCGCCAAGTACATTTACCCATTGACTATTTTATCGTCGATTATCGTGGCGTTAATAGCTATAGTCGCTGATGTTCTGGGAGCATATGGTAGTGGAACAGGGTTGCTTCTAGCCATCGGTATTCTACAACAATACTATGCTTTAATAGCATATGAGAGAACACTTGAGGCGTATCCGCTACTCAGAAGACTTGTTGGAGAATGAGCATGATAGCGTTTCTAATAACCATTAACGTCATAGGATTCATGTTGATATACATCTTATCATTTAGGTTAATTAAGAAAACGAATTTCTACAGGAAACTAGAGGAAATATATGAGCAAGCTAGTAGAGTTCCAAGTAGGATTTCCACGAAAGGAGATGTGAGAAGATTGAAGAAGTATAGACCATACCTGAGAGCTCTCAGGAGGAAAATGACTGTGTTGATGCTCATAAATATTGTTGTTTTTCTAGCTGTATATACCTCAATGTTGCTATCTACAATCGCTATTGTAAATAAGTACGCTGTTCTCGTAGTTGAATCACCTGTAGCTATACCATTTTTCAGCTACTATAGCGTGGAGAACGGTAAGGTATATGTGTACGTTTATACCATTATGCTGCTTGCTTTCGCAGTAACATTATACCCTGTAACGAAAGAACTGAGAATTAAAAAATCCTAGAGTTCTGGAGTTATAGAAAGTTTTAAAGGTTCTTCAACCATAGAACACAGAGATAAGGGGTTTAAACCGGTGCTTAGTGATGCCTCGCCCAATGTATAGAACAAGGAGTTGGCGGAGAATAATACGTAGAACCCCTGGAGGCGGAGTACTCGTTAGATACGAGAAGAGAAGACCAAGTAAAGCAAAGTGCGCTATTTGCGGTAGGGAGCTACATGGCGTGCCATCGCTTAGACCCTATCAGTTAGCTAAATTAGCTAAAACAGAGAAAAGACCTGAGAGACCTTACGGAGGCTACATCTGCCCTCAATGCCTATCAAGAGGTTTAAAGGAAGCAATTAGATCCACGGTTTCTTTTTAAACAGGTTTTTCTCATAATACACGGTGTTTATTTTGGTTAGAATAGTAATAAGTGGTCCTCCAGGTAGTGGTAAAACAACGCAGGCTAAACTACTCGCTGAGCACTATGGATTAAAGTACTTCTCCGCGGGGAAGGTATTTAGGGAAATAGCTCGGAAAAGAGGTTTAAGCATCGAGGAACTTAGTTTAATTGCATTAAAGGATCCTTCGATAGATTTAGAAGTAGATAGATTAACGTATGAAGCGGTTAAAGAAGACAACATAGTCATAGATGGACACTTGGCTGCGTGGATAGTTAATGATGCTGTTGATTTCCGCGTGTACATTACAGCTCCTCTTTCATTGAGGATACTTAGAATAGCTTCTAGGGATAATAAACCCATCGAAGCAGCATTCAAGGAAACTGTTACAAGGGAAACTGCCCAGAAGAAGAGATTCATGGAGATTTATGGAATAAACGTCGATGATCTCTCGATATTCGATTTAATTATAAATACCCGAAGAACCGGTATTAAAGAGACATTTGAAATAATTAAAAAAGCCTTAGAGCATAGACTATAGGGAAATAAGTTTAGTGAGGGGTGTTTATGCCTGCTATAGAAGTAGGCAGAATATGCGTTAAAACAACGGGTAGAGAAGCAGGCAGGAAATGCGTAATTGTGGATTTAATTGACGAAAACTTCGTGTTAATAACGGGTCCGAGGCAGTTAAGTGGAGTAAAAAGAAGAAAAGTCAACATTAAACACATCGAACCAACAGACAAAGTAGTTAAAATACCGAGAGGAGCAGGCGACGAAGAAGTATTGAAAGCTATCGAAGAAGCTGGGTTAACGGATTACATGAAGGAAGTAGTTAAACCAAAGCTATCGCCAGTAAAATAAAGCTATTTTCCCTTGAAAACAACAACATATTTTCCTCAAGTATTTTATATTTCCTAGGGGTATTTACATGGGTTTAAGAGAGAAGGGGATGGGGTTTCTAAATAAGATTACGGAGAAATCAGGGTATGTTAATGAATGGATCAACGTAAGGGAGGCTGATACTAGTTTTGACTACGGTGTTCTCCCATACGAGAGAAAAACTGTTGATCACATAAGATTCGGTGTAATAAACCTAGATAAACCACCTGGACCAACCAGCCATGAGGTTGTCGCCTGGATTAAAAGAATGTTCAATGTTGATAAAGCAGGGCACGGGGGGACCCTAGAACCCTGCACTTAAACGTGCAGGGTGGGGGTATCCCAAGGTAACTGGAGTATTACCTATTGGACTAGCTGAGAGCACTAAGGTCATAGGTAACGTTATACACAGCGTAAAGGAGTACGTAATGGTGGTTCAACTACATGAAAGCGTTGATAGGAAAAAAATAAATGAGGTAGTAGAGTACTTCAAGGGACAAATATACCAGAGGCCGCCGCTGAGATCCAGCGTTAAGAGAACAATTAGAGTTAAAACAATATATGAAATCAGCATACTTGATGTTCGTGATAAGTATGTTCTCCTAAGAGTACTCTGCGACCCTGGAACCTACATGAGGAAGCTTGCACACGACATGGGGTTAATGCTTGGAGTTGGAGCACACATGAGGGAGCTTAGGAGAACTAGAACCGGCCCCTTCAAGGAGGATGAAACACTGGTTACTCTGCAGGAGGTGAGTGAAGCGCTATATGTTTGGAGAAACATGGGGAATGATACCTACCTTAGAAGAATCGTGTTACCAGTGGAGGTTTCAACGGTGCACCTCCCGAAGATATTGATACTGGATACAGCTGTTGACGCTATTGCTCATGGAGCAAACTTAGCTGCCCCAGGTGTTGCGGCTTTAACAAGAGACGTTGAAGCTAATAAAACAGTCGCTATATACACTCTTAAAGGAGAATTAGTTGCGCTAGGTAGAGCACTGAAAAACGCTGAGGAAATAGCGAGAATGGATAAAGGTTTCGTTGCTAGAACCACGAGAGTTGTAATGCCGAGGGGAGTGTATCCTAAACACTGGAAAACGAAAAGCGAAACCGGTAGCTAGTAATGCACTACTATAGGAAAACCCCTGGTAAAAGAATACTGATTCCGCTGGTTATACGTGGCGTTTCCCTCCAGTTCATATCATATACCAGCTTGTTCTCCGGTTCCTCGGTTGACGAGGGAACCCTTCTATTACTAGAGAACATTAGGTTACCTGAAGAAGGTGTAGTACTGGATGTTGGATGTGGTTACGGAGCAATAGGTATAACAATTGCGAAGCTTAATCCCAGGCTCAGAGTCTACATGACTGATATTAATCCATTAGCTGTTAAAGCAACCAGGCAGAACGCGAAGTTGAACAACGTGGAGAACAGAGTAGTCGCCTTAGAAGGCGATAGATACGAACCAGTGAAAAACATGTTCTTCAATGCCATATATTCTAATCCACCGCTCTCAGCTGGAATGAGAATAGTCGAGGACATAGTTCTCGGAGCTAGAGACCACCTGGCCAGAGAAGGATTCGCTCAATTCGTAATAGCGAAGGGAGGAGAATACTTGGCCAGAGAAGCTAAGAAAACATACAGCACCGTGGAAGCTACAAGCAAAAAAGGTTATATTCTCCTATATCTAAAACCATAGAAAAGGAGAAGCCGGGGTGCCCGAGCGGCCTAAGGGGCTGGCCTTGAGAGCCAGTGGGGGCATCGCTCCCCGCGCGGGTTCAAATCCCGCCCCCGGCG
>JAUQPA010000009.1:0-11101 GCA_030550615.1 Thermoproteota archaeon
ATTATGTTTTTATTGGAATAAATACTTTACTTGATATCTAGTTCACTTGTCTTAGCTATTTTTATATTTAATACAGCTTCAGCTATTCCGTTGGAGTATCTAGCTATTCTCTTCACGCTGTCCAATATTAGGGTGATAGATACTTTTTCCTTGGCATCTAGTGAGGCAGCTATTATTTTATTGTGAAGTACATCCTCTATTTCATTTACAATTTTCCTGCTCTCGAATATTACATCCTCTGCTTCTCTCCTACTGTAAGTATACAACGCGTTCATTGCTTTATTAAATAACTCAGTGTCTTTTATTAGGAAATCTAATACAACATTACCTCCATTTCTTAAGCCCTGTGCTGAAAGTATTCTCTTGCTTATGTTTACCGTGTGATCAGCTATTCTTTCAAGGTTTCTTGCTATAATTCTATAGCTTAGGGTTTCAGTAACATTTGTTATACCAAGCTCGTGCTGTGTTCTAACATCTAGTAACGCCATTGAGAGCTCTCTTACAATCATGTGGTGAAATCTATCTGCTTCATCGTCTCTCTGTATGATTCCATGAGCTATGCTTAAATCATTTGTTTTAATTAAGTTAATGGAGTCTTGTAGCATACTGTTTACAATTAAGTGAAGTCTTCTAATAGCATTAATTAATGGTATTTCCTGTATGTTAAGAAGTACTTTAAATGTTACACTATTATATGTTTCTTCTATAACCTCTATTCCAGGTAATTTAACTCTAACTAGGTTTTTCACTTCGCTAATGTATTTAGCTAGTTCGGGTATAGATTTCTCAAATATGACGTTGATTATATTGTATCCTGAGATATATGCTCCAAGTATGGCTCTAAATACTTGCATGACATCAACTCCGGGATGAACTCTTAGGGTTATCTTAAGCTGAGTTGGTTCAGCTGCCGGGGGGATTAGAACTAATTTGTCTCCGAGTCTCTCCACTATTACGTAATCACCGCTCTTCAACTTAACTGTTTCAACCCATTCTTTTGGCAAAGTTATTATAAATGATGATGAACCCGTTCTTTGAACCCTACGTTTCTCTATTCCAACCAATATTCGATCACCCACGAATATTTTCAAATTAATCTTATGCATCAATATTAATCATGATTAATAAAGCCTTATAAAGATGACGTTTATATGGATCGTTGAATCAATAGTAATGATTGGAGATTTTGTTGCGATATAAATAAGTAAATAGTAACTAAAAACTCTGTATTTGTTATTCATGTAATGGTAAGTGGGCCCGCGGGGATTTGAACCCCGGGCCTCCGCCTCTCTCAGCGAGGCTTGTAAGGGCGGCGTCCTAACCAGGCTAGACGACGGGCCCATTACACCATTACTTATCTAGGAGTAAATGGGTTTTAAAAGCATTACTGTTTTTTGCTATGGTCACTAGAGCAGGGTTCAATGCATCTTAAAGAATTCTTGGTATGGAGTAAAAGTACTCTGGTGTCTTCTAGAAGCCTAAAAGCTACATCTACTTTGTGCCTTATGCCGGGAATTAAAGGCTCGGGGTAGTCTATTATTTTTAAATTGTTATATATCGCCTCCATTACTTCGAGGAGCAACTCAGCTTCCTTCAACTTTAACTCATTTAATAGTTTCACAATGTATCTTCTTAGTTCACCCACGAGGTCTCCTAGGCCTTGTAGATATGGTATAATTGGTGTTTTTAGTGTTTTTAGTGATGGAATGGTTTTTTCAACTATTATAGAGTAGAACATGTATGCTTCAATATACTCGCTTAATCCATTGTATGTTAATCCAGAATACTTTAAATCCGGGTGGGGTTCTACTACTGTTAAAAGTTTATCAACTAATTCCCTAGTTGCTACTAGTTGTTTATGGGCTTCATCATATCTTCCTTGATGTACCTTGTGGACGATATCTCCGGATAATCGAATTATATCACGCGTTAATTTAATAACTTCTTCTCTCACGGAATCCTTCTCACGTAATATGGTATCAACGTAAGCAATGTCTTTTGATACGATTTCATAAATAACATCTATGTTTAAACTCATGTTACTCATGTGAAACCACAATTTAGAATAATAGTAAAAACGCTATTAACAAAACTTTTAAGGTACTTCGATAACAATAATTTATGACAACACCCGCCGTAGCTCAGCGGCAGAGCGCCCGGCTGTAGTGAGGGGCGGTTACCGGGTGGTCGGGGGTTCAAGTCCCCCCGGCGGGATTAGTCCCCGTGGCAACTCGGTGTTACTTCCTCACGTTGAAAAACACATTTTTGCATTGAAGGAATTACTGGTGTTGATTTTAATTGATCTATTAGCGATTAGTATAGGTCAGAACGGCTCTTCTACATCACTTCTCAGAGTCGCGGTTCATCTTCATACCCAATATAAATCCTGTTCTTTGCATCTCAAAAATTTTTCAGTTTCTGCAGAGAATAGAAATAAACTAAGGATACTGCGGCAACACCATGCTGCAGAATCCTTTTTCAAGCAGAGTATTTTTCAATGCCTCTGCTTCTCCATGACGAGAACCATCTATTATAACTAGCCTTGGATTAGAGTATTCAACGTATTTAACTAGGTCGCTGAAATCAGCATGGTCGCTGAGCGAAACTACATATGTGTAGTCATCTACTTTCATGAATGGCTCATGAGTAAGTCTCCCGGTTAGAACTATGTGTAATCCTTTTCCATCTAGGCGTCTTTCTTTCGCCGAGTTGAAGTGCTTGAATATAATGCATTTCTCTTTATTGAAGGAGGTATTGTTTTCCTTTAAATAGTTGCCGTAATTATACCCATGTTTTTCTTCAAGCACTCTAACTACTCTATATGCTTTATCCGGTAGAATAAATGGAGCATCTATTCCCCCGTTTCTTATGATGCTCATCGCTTCTTGTATTTTCCCATGGTAAGCGTAAATGTATACCTTTTTGTATTTGTACAATCCTTCTATAACCAAGTCCACGAGTATTTGGGGTACGCTTTCCTTAAATGGCCTAGTATGATATGGATTGCCATAAGTAGCCTCAATTACGAGAACGTCTAGATCCTTCATGATCTCCGTTTTATTCGTTAATTTAAAATCCCCTGTGTAACCGATGGATAGTTTCTTGTCTTTTATTTTAACGAGTACTTGAACGGATCCAGGTATGTGGTCAGCATCGTAGAATTCAACCTCCTCATCGTTAATACTGTAAGTTTGATGATAATTCAGGGATATTGATTTGAGTTTAAATAGTGGTAGGAGCTCGGAGTTAATGTATCCAAGCGCTTCTATTAAATCCAAGGTGATAGGAGTTGCCACGATGTGTTTAGAATACCTCAGGCTTTCATTCAATCCATGTAGATGATCAGAATGAGCATGAGTTATTATTCTAATCGGTTTTTCAGCAAATCCATCGATTGCAAAGCTTTTACCGATCACTATTGCTCCATTTGATTGTATATTCACCGACTCCAAGTAGTTCTTAAACCTATATATACACAGCGATGTCTCCAAGGTAACCAACCACTATGGCATTTCTCCGTGGATAAATTTCCATTTTTTAGCTTTAGGGTCATACACCAGCATGTTATCTGCGTATAGGGTTTTCCAAAGCTCATAACCTTTATCTCCAAGAACGGATAAAATATCTTCTTCTCTATTAGAATTCAACTCATTCAACAACTTGTACTTGAAGTCGCGCCAGAAGTCCGGATCAACAGCAATTCTTTCACGACTTAACTTAATAACAATAACGCCCATTCTCTCGAAATACGAGAAAAGACGATCTCTCTGAATTCTACTAGGTAATTTACTTTCGTACACCACCTTCTCTTCGCGTAGTCTTTCAATAGCTGTTTTTCGTGGAACTTCGACTTTTGCTTTTTCCTCTATCTTGCCTTCCTTGAGAGCTGATTCAATGCTGTTGATCTTCTGCTCTAATTCCTCCATTTTCTCGTAGACTTCCATAACTTGTCTTCTGAGTGTTTCAACTACGGATAAACGCTTATTTAACTCATCCTGTATGTATCTCTCGAGTTTACTTTTCAATTTCTCGCTGATATCTTCGCTTATTACTCGTTCTTTAATAGTGTTTAAAATAATGAATGATACGTAATCTGATACGCTAGAAAATCCTTCTTTGAGCACGATTTTTTCAAGCAAGCTATAAGTATCCTCCGGTATTCTTACTTTTATTTCCCTGAACTGCTTCTCGTTTTTCATGATGCAACGTCTCCTTGTAACTATAAGTTAAATACGGCTAAAAGACGTTTCTGTTAACAGTATTGTTGGTGATTTATTTTGCTTTATAGTGATGTACATTTACACGTCAATCCCGTAAGAGGACTTGGAGCCGAGAAGGTAGCTAGGAAATTCAAGAGCAAAGGAGGCTGGTTTATTTCAATTATTAGTTTACCGCCGTATCACTATGGGTTTACTGATATAAGTGTTGAATCCTACAGGAAGTCACTTGATTTAATAACTAGGGAGGCTATGAAAGCAAAAACGTATGGGTTAGAAGTAGTAAAGTTCCTTGGTTTTCATCCAGCAGAAATCGACAATTATTATAAACTAGGAGTAAGATCTGATAAACTACTTAAACTCGTTGATGAAGTATTTGAGTTAATGGAATCAGCCTTGAGAGATAACTTGATCGATGGGATAGGAGAAGTAGGGCGACAACATTACGGAACCAGCCCCGAGAGATTCGTATTCTCGGAGTCAGTGATGATCCGGGCCTTGATGCTTGCTCGTGATTACAATGTACCTATTCAACTTCATTTGGAGCAAGGTGGATTGGCAACTGCTTATTCAATTAAATTACTAGCGGGTACCCTGGGCATTAGCACCGAGAAAACCATAATACATCACGCAAATCTCGAAACAGCTATTTGGTCAGACTCTTACGGTGTTGTTTTCACAGCTCCAATTAGATACTTTGATGAGAGATATGCTTCTAATAAATGGAGGTACTGTATGATAGAATCGGACTATATAGATGATCCTTCGAGGCCAGGAGCTTCAGCATATCCATGGGAAATACCAGATACTATTAATAAATTCATTGAGAAAAACGTTTTGACCGAGGAGCAAGCCTACAAAATACTTGTAGATAACGTTGTAAAAACATTTGGAGTTAATCCACCTTGAGGTGTTGTAGACGCGCTGTGAGATCTGTGAATTAAATCCAGCAGTATACGAGTGCAAACTCTGCAGTAGAAAAGTATGCGAAGAGGATTTCGACCATGATCTCAACATATGTAAATCATGTAAAAGCACCTTATGCAAAGTATGCGGGAAGAAATTGTCCATTGGAATATGCAAATACTGTGGAAGGATAGGTTGCGAGGAATGCCTCGTTCAAGTATCTTTAATTGAATACGTGTGTATAGAGTGTTATAGAAAGAAGTTAAGATGAGGTGTTAATGTTGAAAACCGGTAAGTTAAACTGGGAGCTCATGAGTAATATTCTTTCAGTTCTCCCAGTAAACGACATAGATGTTATCATGGGGCCTGCAATAGGGGAAGATGCAGCAGTAATTAGAGTCAGAGATGGTTTTCTAGTAGTACATTCAGATCCGATAACTACGGGGGTTAGACGCGCTGGGTATTTATCGGTGCATGTAGCCGGTAACGATATAGCTGTTAGAGGCGTTAAACCAAAGTGGTTTCTGCCCGTGGTATTACTACCTAGCTGGTTTAGTGAAGCAGAAATAATGGAGTTTTTCAACGATATGTCACGAGCTCTTAAGGAGGTAGAGGGAGTTGTTATTGGGGGCCACACCGAGATCACGCCTAGCATAAGTAGACCCATAGTCTCAATGACAGCAGCTGGATATACTACATCTAGAATTATCTTCACGCGAGACGCCAAAGTGGGTGATCTAGTCTACGTCATTGGTAGAATAGGAGGAGAAGGTGTAGGGGTTATAGCATGGGATTTTGAAACCGTACTTATAGAGAAAAACACAAGTAGAGAAGTAATTGAGAAAGCTAAAACATACATTTACGATGTCAGCGTAATAAAAACAGCACTTGAGATCAAAGATTACGTTAATGCAATGCATGACGCCACGGAAGGCGGAGTTTTGCAAGCGTTGCGCGAGATTGCGATCGCAAGTAACACCAAGATTATTGTTCATAGAGAAAACTTGAGTTTAGATGAAACAGTAGAAGTCATTGCAAAAACAGTTAATGTAGATCCACTGAAACTACTTAGTAGTGGTTGCATAGTTGCTACTGTTCCAAAATCTAATAAGAAAGAATTTGAAAGCGCATTGGAGAACTTGGGCAAACCATATAGTTTAATAGGGCAAGTAGAATATGGCTGTGGAGAAGTAGTAGTTAAAAGTGGAACAATCGTTGAATTAATAAAGGAAGATATAATAGATGAAATTTATAAATTATGGAGTTAATTCAACGCATTAGGTGACAACATGCAAACCATGGGACAAGAACTAGAAACAGGCGTGAAGTTAATTAAATCAACAATAGCTAACTTGGAAAACAATGTTCTTAAAGCAGGTAAAAATGTAGATAAGAAAACCATTAGTGTTGTATCGAGGTTAATGCAATTGCTTGAAAAAACAATTAACGTAGTTGATGCCATAGCTAAGAAAACGGCTAGTACAAACGAAAATATTCTCGAGTTATCCCAGTATCTATATTTGCTTAGAACACCGGGAGAAATAATAATACTGAGAACTAGGCCGGAGCATGTTGCTTTAACATTTAATTCCAAGGAGAACTACGTTTCCCTGAAAACAAGAAACGCTTCGTTAACCATATCGCCGAATAGCGTGGCTTTGAAAGCGCGTGGAGTAGAGTTCAGTATATCTCCGTTAACCATTGAAAATTTCGATAAGCGGAGAGATGAACTAAGGATCTTGCTGAGAGAACTCGAAAAAACGATATATAGGAGGTTAGTGCCTCTCGTGGAAGTAAAAGTTGCCAAAAAGTAAAAGCGTTAGTGTGAAATAGTAAGTACTAAGCTGTCGCGGTCTTTGATTGTTCTGTTTCAGGTATTGGCATTGCTTTCGGTAACTCCGCGAATTTCTCTCTCATCTTCTGCTCTGCTACAATTCTAGCTTCTTCGAGTATCTTCTTGGCTTCAGTATCTACTCCTACATCAACGCTTAAGTCAACTATGCTACCTCCCATAGCTGCCTCAAGTTCTCTCACAGCTACCTGTAGATCTATCCATACGTCGGGAGCAACGTTCTTAACTATTCCTAGAGCCTCTCTCATTACACCTATTACTGGTGCAACCTCGTTAACTGCGCCGCCGTAAATTATGAATGTTTCTAGTTTCAGTGCGGCGTGTTCAAGGGCATATTGTACTGTTAGCAGCTGCTTCGATATCTTTCTTATTTCAGCTACTTCTTTAGCGTACATCTTAGCTCTCATTTCATCTTTCTTTATCATGGCATCAACAATGTTCTCGAATAGTACTTTATCTCTCTCGGAGAGTTTCTCGATGTAATTCGCTATTCTACCCATTGCTGTCTTTAATCTGTATTGTGCAATTATTGCTTTTTTCTCCATTGAGTCCTGTTCATTCGTAAATAGCTTTCTCAACTTATCCGCTATTGTATCTTCTTTTCTCCAAGTCATAGGGGCATCCCGTAATCGTTATCGGATTAGAAATTGCTTATAAAGCCCCGGAGGTTTCATTAGATGATAGGTGTAACTTTGAGCTTAGAACAATATATTAGTTGCTTAGAAAACTGTAGCATGAGATACGTTGAAGCATTAGCTATGCTAGGTTTAGTAGTGGATGTAAGTATTGAAAGCTGCAGTGAGCCTCGCTTCAAGAAAATACTAGCTAGGTTATTTGACGGGAAAAATGTTTCTACCGCATGCTACTTCGAGGAGGAGGTTTACCAGTCAACAAAAATAATTAGAGTATACATCGATATTGCGGAGAGAAACAATGCGCTTGGCAAACTACAAGTAGCTGAATCGGCTGGAACGGAGGATTAAGAGAAAAGATTATTAAGTGGTTTTATTAAACATAACACACTTGATGATGACCGGTATTACCAGTGAATAATGATCGAGCCCCAAGTACTGAAAAAATAACAAAAAGTAAATCGTAGGTGTTATCAATTGTCTACTACCTACTCCCTTACACGCATCGTGCAAAGCAATGAAATCATCACTTCAAGCGCGAGCTCGTATTCCGAGATTAAATTTATTGAATTAATTGTTATTTTAATGTTGTGTATAGCTACAGTTATTTCTATAACTGTAATCATACTGGAGAGAAAAACGAAAACCCACTGCATGGGGAACATGATTAACTAAAATAAACACGTTAGTATTTAGTGAAAGAAACTAGGTACTGGTATTTTCCACAGCCTCTTCTATAGCCTTAATTGCACTGGTACTTGAAACTATCTTAACATGTATTTGTGATTTTATGTACTCCAAGTGCTTAATACTTTTCCTGTTTAAAACAGCTAATACACCACTGTAATCTACTTGGAGAGGAAGCGACCCGGTATTTACAAGTAAACTTGTAATACCGTGGAAGATGTTAATTCTTCTAGCAATATCTCCAATGATATCTCCAATATTTGCGGGGAGGCTGAAGTAGCCTACTAGGTATTCTTGTTCAACACCCTCTTCGTAGAAGAATTCATGTAGTTTACTTAACTTAGATGCTTTATGTATTGCAAATATAGGTATTTCATGTAACACTGAAATTATGGATGTCGATGGGAATACTTCATTCAACTTGCTGTATATTTCATAGTGTTCCTCCTTGCTTAATCCATTTGAGAGAAGCAGGAATATACGTGGATGCGCTAGCTGGAAATAACACCCCGATCCAAGGATTTTTTCTATGTAATTACGAAAATCACGGTAATGTGAGATTAGGCAACTACTGGATTTTTCCCGCTTACCTAGAATAATCAGTGTGAATCTACTCATATTTAACTCCAAACCATGTATTTATTCTTCATTGATATTAAGGTAAAACGGGGTTTTTATGGGAGGAATATTTGGTGTAATATGCCGGGATAATATCCCAGCTGGCGTTGTATTTGAAGGTTTACGTAGACTCATATATAGAGGTTATGATGGAGCTGGACTAGCTATTCTGAGGAACGAGCACATAGAGATCAGGAAAGCAGCCGGGCACTTACTAAACATATCGAAACAAATTGATTTTATAAACATAAATTCACCACTTGCCGTTGGCCATACTAGGTATGCTTCCCGCGGTTGGCCTGTTTATGAGAACACGCATCCTCTTCTGGATTGTAGCGGGAGAATAGCAGTTGTAGGCGACGGAATAATAGAGAACTATGAGGAAGTAAAATTAAAGCTTGAAAAAGCAGGTCACGTATTTAAGTCACGTACGGATACAGAAGTTGCTGTTCATTTCTTCGAAGAACACTTAAGGAAGAAATCGGATATGATTGAAGCACTCATTTCACTAGCACTAGAGCTTTCAGGTAACTATGCTTTAGTTTTCATGGTTGCACCGGAGAAAAAACTGTACTTTGTTCAACACGGTCAACCGATAGTAATAGGCATGAGTCCTGATAAGAACTGCATCTATGTATCAAGTGATCTACCGTCCCTCTACGGTTTCGCTGATGTAGCCTATATTATTGACGATAATAATGTTGGCGCTATTTCACTGGATACCCTAGAAATATATAATGCTTCTACGGGGCAAAAACTAGATCTTGCGAACATACAGAGTAAGAGAGTAAAGTACATGGTAGAATACGTCGAGAAAGGTGGATATCCACACTTCATGATTAAGGAGATACACGAGGTACCCGACGCGCTTATAAATACGACATTGGCAATAATGGAGAAGTACCTTAGATTATCCTCGATGATCGTGCATGGAGCGAGAAAAGTATTTATAATTGGAACGGGCACAAGCTACCACGCTGCTCTGACAGCAACATATTACTTCAGTGAATTAGCGGGTGTTAGTGTTATTCCTGTTTCAGCCGCAGAATTTCCATATTCTATGTTAGAGAACGTTGAAACAGGAACAGTAATTATTGGTATAAGTCAAAGTGGTGAAACAAGCGACGTTATAAATAGCGTTAAATTAGCTAAGCAAAGAGGTGCTGTAATTGTCGGAGTAACAAACAATGTTGGTTCCAGGTTGGCACTTGAATCAAACGTGTATTTGCCGGTGGGAGCGGGGCCTGAACTAGCTGTTCCAGCAACAAAGACCTTTACATCAACTCTTACCGCTTTACTGCTATTAGCATCATACACCGGCATATTTGCTGGCAAGCGCACAATGCAAGATCACAAGTTATTGATTGAGGAGATTAGGGAATTCAGTAGGAAGATAAAGGAGTACATTCCCATAATAGAGGAGAAAGCCGTAGGAATAAGTAACTCATTAAAAAACGCTACTGGCGTTTATGTTGCTAGTAGCGGCATCACGTATCCAATAGCAATAGAAGGCGCTCTTAAATTAAAAGAAGCAGCTTTAATACACGCCGAAGGCTATCAACTAGGTGAATTAAGGCATGGCCCGCTTTCAATAGTTGCACCAAGCTATCCAGTACTAGTTATTGAGCCGTTCGAGGAACAAGCGCATCCATTATTCCTCAAGGTTCTTGGAGAGCTAGAGACTAGGAGAGCTAACGTAATATCCATAGAATCTAAGCTTAAAACAAAGTATTGCTCAATAGAGTTGCCTAGATCATCCAAATACCTGTACCCAATTTCATCATCAGTTGCACTACAATTGATAGCATATTACGCAGGCGTAGCTAAAGGGTTGCCGGTTGACACACCACCGGGATTAGCAAAAACGGTAACAACGTAGAAACATAACTCATGGAATTCATATACTCATACAGGTTTAGGAATGTATCTATTTTTTATGAAAACATTGAACTCAACAATACTTTTAAAACATAACGATGTCTCTTGTTACTTTCTAATAATCAATTTTGAGACGGCTCCTCGTTACCTAATAACGTGTTAAGTATTTCTCATGGTTTCAATCTAAAACCATTTGAAACGATCTTGAACAATGTTTAGTTGAATAAAAATTTATAGTATTATCTCATGTGTGTCCATGGTGATAAAGATGTATAAGAGAAATGTAAGCGGAAAGCTAATGGCTTTATATA
>JAUQPA010000009.1:11201-27195 GCA_030550615.1 Thermoproteota archaeon
TAAAACCATTTGAAACGATCTTGAACAATGTTTAGTTGAATAAAAATTTATAGTATTATCTCATGTGTGTCCATGGTGATAAAGATGTATAAGAGAAATGTAAGCGGAAAGCTAATGGCTTTATATATTGTTTTTATTCTGATGATTATTACAGGCTTAGTAAGCGTTACATCCGGCGTTGTTTTGTGGCTTGCTGGCGATGGAGGAAACAGGTACCAGGGGGACAACGGGGACAGGGCTACGAGAGCACTATTGATTCTTCTAGAGTACCAGTATCAACTACGCTGTATTTTGGACTAGAGAGAAGTGTATGGAAAAGCATTCACATATACTCGTCATTAACATGTGTTGCAATGGTAGCACTACATATTGTTCTGAACTGGAAATGGGTAACTTGCGCGACGCGAATAATATTCAAGCAGTTAAAAACAAAAATAGCTTAAGATGATGCTGTAGCCGCGCATAACACGTAGTTAAATTAGATTGAAATAGTCACGGAGGGTTTTAAAGTATTATAATCTAAATTCATAACAAAAATTGATTACGGGGTAGGATTTTGAGTATAACGCTTGATCCATGGGGGCACACTGCAGTAGAGGATTACGAGAAATTGCTAGAGGAGTTCGGAATAAAGCCTATTAAGGATATCGTTGATTTCTACAGCTTAGATCATCATTATTTTAAACGAAACGTGATCTTTGGTCACAGAGACTTCGACTTGTGGTTGGAGAAACTTAGCTCGAAGAGCAGGGTAGCTGCGTTAACGGGATTTATGCCTAGTGGAAGCCCGCATCTGGGTACAGCCATGGTTTACGAGGAGTTAAAGTATCTTCAGCAGAAGGGAGCACATGTGAAAGTAGTTATTGCAGATGCCGAGGCATATGCTGTTAGACGAGAGGATAGGAATGGTTTAATTAAAAGAGGATTGGAATTCGTTGCACACGCTATTGCATGGGGTATAAATCCCGAGGAAGCAGAATTCTATTTCCAAACAAACATGACTAGCTCATATTATAGATTAATACAGATGTTCTCGAGGAAAGTAACAGAGGCTGAAATGAGAGCTATATACGGAGAGGTATCACCAGCGAAGATAATAGCAGCATTAACACAGGTTGCCGATATTCTACATCTACAGCTCGAGGAGTACGGTGGTTACAAATATGTATTAGTGCCTGTAGGAGTAGATCAAGACCCGCACTTAAGGTTAACGAGAGATATCGCGGATAGATTTGAACACGAACTAGGTTTGAAAAGACCAGCTTCGATCTATCACAAGCTCCTACGGGGATTAGATGGAAATAAAATGAGTAAAAGTAGACCAGAGTATGCTATACACTTAGATGACCCAGTTGAGTTAGCTGAAAAGAAACTCATAAATGCTCTAACTGGTGGGAGAGCAACGGCTGAAGAACAACGAAAGCTGGGGGGTGAGCCATTGAAATGCATGATATTCGAGCTCTATACATATCATTTAGTTAAGGACAATAATGAATTGAGAGAAATATATACCGATTGCGTATCTGGTAAAATCCTGTGTGGTGCATGCAAGAAGAAAGCAGCTGCGAAACTTAGGGAACTACTAGTTGATCATAGAAACAAATACAATGAGGTAATAAATCAAGTGGAGAAGTACATTGAAAAACCCTCGTTTTAAGTAATTTTCTTCAGTAACCCATTTCCCTGAGTATATTAACCACCACATCCTCCGGGTTTTTAGAAGAAGTAATAGCTGAACCCACGATTACAACATCAATACCTTGTTCAACAATGGATTTTACAACGCCTGGTTTCAATCCTCCACCTACCCCAACTCTAACTCCAAGCTCGTTTTTAACGCGCGCAGCTTCTTCAACTAGCTTCTCGCCGGTTACTCCACGAGCTTTCTGAGCACTTATACCCACGTGGAATAATATGATATCCGGTTCGAATCTAGCTACTTCAATTGCTCTTTTATAGGGTTCCTTGGAACCAATAAGATCTATTATTAGAATCTTACCATATTGTCTCTTCGCATCTAACGCTTCCTTTAAGGTATCATCGTCAGCGACGCCTAGAACAGTAAAAGCATCTGCGCCGGTTTCTAATACTATTTTAGCTTCTACTCTGGGTACATCCATGGTCTTGGTATCAGCAACTAGGAAGCAATTCGTTAGTTCTTTGAGCGATTTCACAGCTAGTTTACCCCATGCCTTAATCAAAGGCGTGCCAGCCTCGATCCATATATGTTCGCATTTAGTGATAACAGCTATTCTTGAAGCTATATCAACTGCTTTAACTAATTCATCTAGGTCGAGCGCGACCTGCAGAACAGGATACAAACCGGTTCACCACTATCATATCTTTCCTCTTGTAAGATAATAAATAGCTATGGTTAAATTGTTAAAAAGACAGGTAACTGGTTGCTTGTAATGAACAAGGAGTTAGTTAAGCAAGTAAAAATGCAGATAAGACGAAAAGTGTGGAGTACACTTGAAGAACTTAATATTGCAGCTTTTCCACGGCCAGTATATGGCAGAATACCTAACTTCAAAGGCGCTGATGTAGCTGCAAATCTACTATCTAGTCTCAAAGAGTGGCAAAATGCTGATGTAGTGAAATCCAACCCGGATTCTCCGCAATATTACTTAAGGTTAAGTGCTTTAAGAGAAGGTAGATTGTTAATTATGGCTACTCCCAGGCTTCTTAGGGGTTTTCTGCTTCTCGACCCTAGAGTAATACCTTCAAGTAGGCTAAGCCAGGCGGCTACTATAAGAGGCGCCTTTAAATATGGAAGAATAGTTGAGTTAAAGAACATGCCAAAGATCGATGTAGTTATAACGGGATGCGTTGCGATCGATAGAAAGGGAGCTAGATTAGGTAAAGGAGGAGGATTCTCCGAGCTAGAATACGGTATTCTCAGGGAGCTAGGCGTGATCGACGATAACACGCCGGTTTTAACTACAGTACATGATTTACAGATAGTAGATGATGATATACCAGTAGAGCTACATGATTTAACAATTGACTACTACGCTACGCCAACTAAACTAGTGAAAGTCGAGTCGGGATTTAAGCATAAGCCTAGAGGAATATATTGGGACCTTTTGACTCCGAGCCTAAGAGAGCTACGAGTAATAAGAGAGATTGAAGAAATTGTTAAAGGAAGAATACAATAAGTATATTTTTCCAATTAACCATTGTATCATTAACGGTGTTTCAATTTTGGCGGTAAAAGTAAGTAGGGAAAACCTAGTAGAATACGTAGTTAAAATAGTTAACAATAGGCTATTGGAGTTCTTCGAAGAACTAGATGAAGAAGTATTAAGAGAAGCGCCAAAAGCGAGGGATCTAGTTACAGCTTCAAAAGACTATACTCTTAGAGGTGGAAAGAGGCTACGTGCTGTACTTGCTCTAATAGGCTACTGGAGCAAGGAGTGGGGTGGTGGTGATGTAAATGCAATAACAGACGTTATGGCTGCAATAGAATTACTTCAAAGTTACTTGTTAATACATGATGATGTCATGGATAAAGATGAGTTAAGGAGAGGAGGCCCCACGGTTCACGTAATGTTTCAAAGAAAATGCATCGAGAATAATTGGAGAAACTGCGAGCATTATGGTGTATCGCAAGCTATTGTCGCAGGGGATATGGTGGAGGCTTCAGCAATCGGGTTACTTGCATCAGGGCGACTTAAACCCGAGGTTATAAGAGAACTCGTTTCAGCTTATTCGAAGGGACTACGTAAAGTAGCTTATGGTCAATACCTTGACGTTATGTACTCCCAGTTATCGATCCGCGAAGTAAGCGAGGAAGATATTATGTTGATCTATAAATTCAAGACGTCGTCATATACAGTTGAGCTACCCCTACACCTAGGTTCAATAGCATCAAGTAGACATAATAATAGGTTACTCAGCGAACTTTCATCATACGCTATGCCCGCTGGAATAGCTTTTCAAATCAGAGACGACATTATAGGTCTATATGGAGATCCAGGCATAACCGGTAAGCCCGCTGGTAGCGATGTAAAAAGCAAAAAGAAAACATTGCTTATTGCAAAAGCATATGAATTAGCGAAACACGAAGATAAGAAAACACTTGAATTAGTCTATGATAACCTAAGCGAAGCAGAAATAACGAACGAACATGTGGAAGAAGTAAGGAGAATAGTTAAGGAGTCTGGAGCATTGGATTACGCCGAGGAATCAATAAATAACCATGTTCAAAGCGCATTAAGCGCCCTGGAGAACTCGGTAGAAATATGTGATGAGGCGAAAGATGTACTTAAGCGGATAACCTATAAGTTAGCTTATAGAGAAAAATAGTAATCAATGTTTTCAACTCACGGAATTAGAAATAAATAATTAAAGAAATACCACTGGAAGATATGTTTTGAACCATTGTTAATTCAAGGTCGTATTCATGGGTAGGAAGAAAGGAGAAGTCGAGAATTGGCTGAAGAAAATATTTTTCAGTGGAGCAAGCAGCGAGTATACGGTGTTCATTAAGCACAGGGTGAATAGCGAAGAATCGCTGAAACCCATACCCGGGGAGCTAATACTAGATGTTCGCAGAGGGTACATTTACACAAGAACAGGCGAGCAGATACCGTTTCATAGGGTTAAGGAAATAAGGAATAAAAAAGGAGAAGTGGTTTATAGACGAGACTAGATCCAGCCACGTAGCTTCATTGCTTTAACAACTCTATCAACTGCAATAGCGTAGGCAGCTATCCTCATTGGGTGCGCTGAGAATTTCTTTTGCCACTCGTCGAACACTCTGCTGAAGTTCTGCGTCATCATCTTGTCTAATCTAGTAATAGCTTCTTCATCTGTTAAAATACAGCCCATTCTGTTATGGGCCCACTCAATCCAGCTCATTGTGACGCCTCCGGCGTTTGCAAGAATATCCGGTATAACTATTACTCCTTTATCATGAAGTATTTTATCTGCTTCGGGCGTTGTTGGACCGTTTGCTCCTTCAGCGATAATCTTGGCTTTTATTCTATTAACATTCTCTTGTGTAATAACGTTTTCAATAGCGGCTGGCACCAGTATATCTACGGGTAATTCAAGTAACTCCATGTGGTTATTGTATACTTTAACATTACTACCCTTGTAGTTTACTACACTGCCAGTTTCTTCTTTCACCTTGATGACCTCGTCGATGTTCAATCCCTTCGGGTCGTAGATGTATCCTTTGCTATCACTAACAGCTACTATTGTAGCACCCCATTCCGCAAGGTATTTAGCAGCGTACATTCCCACGTTTCCAAATCCATGTACAGCAACGGTTTTCCCTTCTACTCCTCCAAGAACTTTCTTTGCAGCTTCCCTAGCTGTTAATGCAACTCCGTAACCAGTTGAAATAACCCTGGCATATAATCCTCCTAACTCAACTGGTTTAGCTGTTACAACCCCCCATGCTGAGTAACCAGCTATCTTGCTGTATTCATCGTAGTACCATGCCATTACCTGTGGATTGGTATATACGTCGGGAGCCGGTATATCTACATCAGGACCAACATCTTTCGCTATTGCTGCAAAGTACTTTCTACTTAACTCTTCTAATTCTCTTTGACTTAGCTCCTTGGGATTAACTCTAACCGCTCCTTTTCCACCACCATATGGTAGTCCAGCGAGGGCATTTTTCCAGGTCATCCACATTGAAAGAGCAACCGTTTCCCCTGCTGTTGCGTTTGGACTGTATCTTATTCCGCCTTTGTAGGGTCCTAGAGCACTATTGTGCTGACTTCTCCATCCAATGAAAGTTGCTGTTTTTCCATTATCTTTTTTTATCGTAATTTTCACTTGAACAAGTTTCTCTGGGTGTCTAAGTGCTTCAACAACATCCTCGGATAGTCCCAAGATATTTGCAACTTCACGTAACTGCTTCACAGCCATTTGGTAAACAGGGTCATTCTCGTATGGAGCATTATATTCATGCATATGTAATCCCCGGATTTGTCATTATATATTACAAGTTTTTAAACTTATCTATAGAGACATATTCAGGTATATATCATATATATGATGTTATGAGAATGGCTAGAACGATCTATCAGCCCTCACACGGTTCTTCACATGATTAACTCCGAACCGAAGTCGCTCATCATCAATTTAAATTTTTATGAAATAAAAACTTATATAGACACATGGGGTGTTGGATTTGAGGCCAGCGCTCCTAGTTATAGATATGCTGAAAGAGTTTGTATACGGTAGACTTAGAAGCCCGAGCGCTGTCACGATCGTTCCTTCGATTAAAGTTTTAATAGAGAAAGCTCATGAGAAAAACGTACCCGTCATTTATTTGGCCGATAAACATTACCCTTTTGACAACGAGCTGAAGATATGGGGTCCACATGCAATGATTAATGATAAAGAATCCGAGGTTATAGAGGATTTAAAGCCTTCGGATAGAGATCTTGTGCTTTACAAGAGATCATATAGTGGATTTAGAGATACGGGTTTAGCATTAATATTGAGGGATCTAGGCGTTGACACTGTTATATTAACAGGTATACATACACACATCTGCGTGTTACATACAGCTATAGATGCCTATTATGAGAGGTTTAAATTAATAGTTGCGGAAGATGCTGTAGCGGCTTTTAGCAAGGAGGATCATGAATATGCTCTTAGATATATGCAACAGGTACTAGGTGCTGAGTTAAAAACCACGAGACAACTAGTGGAGTTGCTTGACAAGCTTTAGATTATTAACAAGTAGT
This sequence comes from Thermoproteota archaeon, assembly GCA_030550615.1. Lineage (GTDB taxonomy): Archaea > Thermoproteota > Thermoprotei_A > Sulfolobales > Desulfurococcaceae > UBA285. The sequence continues at coordinate 17,915 of JAUQPA010000009.1, forward strand.
TCTCCAGTGTTCAATAAATTCTTCCTCAACGGGGTCGAGACCTCCAGTAATTACTAGGCTATGAGGCGGCGGTGGATAACTGTGATTCTTCAGTTTCTCCAAAGTATCTGCACAGATTTTCTCATCTCTCCAACCTAGCCTAGCGAGTCCTATTGCAAGGTTATTCCTTAATAGCTTTTTTTCATCAAGTTCGAGAATTATGTCTACTGCTTCGGGGATACTCATGGCTTTTGATTCATCTACCCTTAGATCTAACAACACTAGAGTGTGTAGCCTTCTGCTTAGATTATCGTATATTACTTCAATAGTACTATACGGTTTAAAATGAGTCGGGTACACTAATGTCACCGGTTTCCCGAAGCGATATGATTGAAGACCAACTCTACCGTATACCATTGTGAAAACAGATATACCATTTATGATTTTATATGGTACTTTATATTTAATTGCTTCACTCAATATAGCATCATGAGTAGTCGCTATAAATGGATCGCCTGGAACAGCTATAATGATTTTCCTGCGTAGGGCTTCATTGACTACTCTCCTTATAGCTGGCCCCTCGAGGTCTTTTCGCTTAGCGTAAATATATTCGGCTTTTGGATTAATGGAGCGGAGTTCTTCGATAGGATCTTCGTAGAGAGAAGTATATGTATCTACGTAAATTACATCAGCTGTTTTAAGTTCCTCGACTGCTTCAAGCGTTAGGTGCCTAAGTGAGTACCCTAATCCAATGAAAACAAGCATTAGATGCATCCACCTTTTATTGATATTTTCATCACTTAGAATTTTCGAATGGGAATTTTTTAGCAACATATATGAAGTAAGCAAGAGAAGAATTGTAGATTAAACAGAGTGCTATGAGCAAATAGTGGTGAACAACAGCTATAGATCTACATGTTTCCATGAAAGGTTGTATTGATCTAAGGAATAACGTTAGAAGATATAAGTAATCGAATGGAGCATACCCCAATCCTTCAACCAGGAATTTATCCATAGGAACCCAGTTCCAGTCCTCGAACATGAATACGGGGTAACCAGCCACAATTTGCACGAGAATAGCTACGATGCCAAATAAAAACGTAACTGTAAAAGCTGCAAATAAGTAGAACATCGAGAGACGCTTAGCTAATTGTAAATCATGATTTCTTATTCTACTTATAAATACTATCAGAGAAGGAGATAGCCAGAGAAAATACGAGTTATTGCTCACCTTACTCAGTATCAAAAACCCGGATACCAATAGCACCATGTATTTAACATAGTAATCTAGTTTTCCGCTAACCATATCTCTCCACGCAGAATAAAGTATGTAAGCGAAGTAGAGAGTAAATGGAATAATCCACGCTGTATTAATAAAACCGGGCAACATGCTTAAATCGTATCTCACGAAATAAACCGGAATAGCCCATATACTCATCTGTTGAGGAGGTCTCTTGGCGTGGAATAATAATACTTTTTCTATGAAGGCTTGAGGGTTTACGATGAAAAATGGCAAAACAATAATAGATACTACACTCGTAATCACAAGCATGTATTTAACTAGCTCCTTATAGTTCCTATTTCTCAGTAAATCTATAATGGGAATGAACAATAAAACAGCGACAGGATATTTGATCAAAGCAGCTAGGGTCAACCATAATGCGTAGGAACTGTAGTTGTTTTTATCAATGCTTATCATCGCCAGGAGTATAAATAAGGACATTATTAAATCGAATTGATAAGCGTAAATAAAAGCGTAGGCAACAAAGTTTAACAACCACAGGTACGATGCAAATTTACCATAGTTTTTCCTCAATAGAAAATACACTAAGTTAAATGAAATCAACAACGGTATTTTATCAATCAACCTCCATATAATTATATCGCTGGAAATCTTTGTGGCTAGCAAGTGTATTGCGGTAAATATAAGTACTGCGAGAGGAGGATACGCTACCTTCGATGATGAAGTATACACCTCAAGTATCTTGTTCTTGGCGAAGAAATCATCATACCATGAGATAAAGTACCTTACATCATAGTAGTTCCAGCCAGCTATCACTAAGTAGACTGCAACAACATTTGCAATGAGTAGGTATAAGTGGTTTTTAACAGGGGTTTTCACTTTATTCTTCAATAGTATATTCAGCGATCTCCATGTAGCATGCTTCAAAAGCATTAACACCGATAAATATACTAATTCCCCCGAGATATAAATACGTAGTAGGTGTTGCACTATTGAAGTACATCTATGTGAAAGCAGGAGGTAGCTTTATAACGGTTAAAAGTAAACCTATTAAAATTAATTACGAAGCACTGGAATCCCTTAGGAGAATAATAAGTGAATCCAAAGACGGTGAAATAGGTTTAATTCTGGGTAATGGAGGAGGCAGCTTCGCTCATTACACAGTATCGAAATACATAAATACAGGTGATGAAACTCTACTGGTTAAATGTCATGAAGCAACACGAATTTTGAATAGAATTATAGTAGATTATTTAGTTGAAAGCAATATTTATGCAACAAGTGTACAGACCAGTGCAATAATACAATATGATCATAAAACAGGGGAATTTGCAGTATTCTATAAACCCGTGGAAGTTCTCCTAAGCAAGGGAATAATACCAGTCGTGTATGGAGAATGCATTCCCACAAGTGGAAAAACAATTGTAATTTCAACGGAAAAAGTCTTTGAATTACTCGCGAAACACATTAAACCACATAGAATTATATTATTAACTGATGTTAATGGAGTTTACACATGTGATCCGAAGAATTGCAGTAATGCAACATTAATAGATAAGATAACTCCCCAAAACATTAACGAGGTATTAATGATGCTCAAAGAACACGAGAAATCAGATGTCACTGGGGGTATTTACAGTAAAGTGCTTTCAACCAGTAGGCTTTCATTTGAATTAAAAACAGAGGTATTCATATTATCCGGTTTTGATGTAGCATCAGCTGTGGAAGCTATAAGAGGAGGATATCCGAGGAATGCAACTTTGATTACTTATCATTGAATACACTGAGTTACTGAACAGGGGAAATTTAAGTGAAACGTGTTTCAAGCTTCATAATTAATTAACACAAAGAATCTACGTAGAGCCTAGATCCCGCTGTGAAACAATACTGATCTCGCGTGATCTAGCGAGGTAAATTAAACAATGTAAACGGTTGTGATGTGGTTGCTCTTATCAACATAGACTTCTCTTTTACCCGGTATAATTATAGCCGTTGTTTCACTACTTACTACTATATAATCCACTAGGAATAAGCCGGATGGTATAATGGTTAAATATTCTCCGAGCGTGCTCTTGGTGTACCTTATATGTACTAAGGGCGTTGATAATTCTTCGAGTAATTTGTAACCCGTGGTGCAATCAGAACCTATGGTTTTATCGTAGTGTAGGTAAATTACTTTTCTCCTACCTTCTCTAATGCTACATGTTTCTGTTTTTATGTTTCCCGTAATCGTTATGATTCTTTGGCGAACCTCGAGTACTACATTACCGCGGATAGTGAACGAATCAGCTTCGAGCAATATCTCGAGACATTTATCACCGAATTTTATGTAGTGCCTATGCATCATAAAAACACCGATCTCATATTAAAGGCGAAAAATCGATATTTAAGCATCTTAGAATAAGTGTTTTAGAGATTGATAAAGAGGTGTGATGGTTATGCCAAAGAACCCGGTTGTTATGCTAAGAGAAGAACTCAGGAAACATAACATAGAACTACTAGATGTCTATAGCTTCAGAGAACATGATATTATCAGGCTGTATGATAAACAATCAAGGAAGGTTATTCTTCATAAAAGTAAAAGAAAAATTAGTTCCTTGCTATCACGTGAAGAAATAATTAATTTTATCTCGGAAATAACCAAGAGCATTTAAAAGCTACTTCTTTTTCACCGTAATCCATGTTGTTTCTAAGCCTTTATCCATTAACTGTACTCCAAGTTTAAGTAACTCGCTTCGTATGCTATCAGCTAAGTCGTATATGCCTCTTCTACGAAGTTCTTTTCTAACATCGATAAGAACCCTCATTACTCCATTTAATAATAACTCGCTCTCTCTATCTACTTCTTTTTCTTCGAATAAGCCGAAGACGTAGTTTATAGTTCTAAGTGTTCTAAGCGCGAGTAGCGTCAACATGTGTTTAGGGTTATACTGTATTTCCCTGAAAACTATGGACAGCAGCTCGTTCAATACTGCAATAGCTTGTGGTGTATTGAAATCATCGCTGAGAGCTCTATGCATCTCTGCACTAAGATTCAACAACTCTCTTGCAATCTTTAGATCTTCACTACGTAAATAATGTAGCTCCTTGGATTCTGGGAGTAGCTTATGTAGCAGTTCATATGCTGCGACAGCTCTATTATAGATTTTATCAACTTGCTCGAGACCCTCCTCTGTGAAACTCAATGGTTTTCTATAGTGAACATGTAGATACCATAATCTAAGCGTCCCTGGGTTCCATTTCTTAAGAGCGTCCTTCAACGGAATGATGTTTCCTAGGCTTTTGCTCATTTTATCAGCTCCTACCATTAGGAGCCCTGTGTGCATCCAAATGGAAACCCATGGTTTCTTTCCGTAGTATGATTCGCTTTGTGCTCTCTCGTTTTCATGGTGTGGAAATATGAGGTCTGTTCCACCACCATGTATATCGAATCTATCACCCAAATACTTGGAGCTCATAACACTACATTCTATATGCCATCCTGGTCTACCTTTACCCCAAGGGCTCTCCCAGTATGGTTCACCGGGTTTTGCTGCTTTCCATAATGCGAAATCGTAGGGTTTCTTCTTTTCATTAAGATATTCTTGTTCTTGACTCCATAACTCCTTTTCTGATCTACCGGAGAGTCTGCCGTAATCATCATATTTATCTACTTCGAAATATACACTACCGCTCGGTGCTACATATGCGTAGCCTTTATCTATTAGTTGTTGAATAAACTCTATTATTTCCTCGATATGTTGTGTTACACGCGGATGGTGGTCTACGCTTACTCTGAGTTTGCTTAGTCCATCTAGGTAGTCTCTGGTGTATTCCTCGACGATCTCCTCCCAGCTTTTTTTATCCTCTATGGCTCTTCTAATTATTTTATCATCTATATCGGTGATGTTCATTACGTGTAGAACGTTATAACCTCTCAGCGATAGGTATCTCTTAAGTGAGTCGTAGACAACATAGACTCTTCCATGCCCTATGTGAGTATAATCGTATACTGTTGGTCCACAGACATACATTTTAACGATTTGGGGTTCCACGGGATCAAGTTCTTTTTCGCTTTTGGATAGCGTATCATATAGCTTTATTCTATAATCATGTGACACAATGCTTTACTCACCTTTATAGTACTTGTTGTATACCTCCAATATAATTTTTCCAATTTTGATGAATAACTCGGCTAATTCCTCTGTTGTTAAATACTTCTTAAATGCTTCTTCGCCATGTAGTACATCGCTTATAACTAACACGCAGGCTGCTTCAAACTTCCTCATCCAACCTAGTGAAAATAATACTGCGGCCTCCATTTCAACAGCTACTATGCCGTAATGTTCCATTCTAGCAGCGAAACTGGGATCTTCAGCGTAAAATGCATCGCTTGAGAACACAGGTCCATATTTGTACGGTATATTGTTCTCCTCTAGGAAGTCCATTATACGGCTAGTTAGCTTTGGATCAGCTCCTGTTGCACCACAAATACCAGGCATGTATTGTCCTATACCACATCCACCTAGATTATATGCCGCGGCTGTTGCAACTACTACATCCCCTATTTTCGTGTCTCTACGAATTCCCCCAGCTGTTCCAAGCCTAATAATTCTCCTAGCACCGAGCTGATGCAATTCTTCGAATACAATAGCGGCGCTGGGGGCACCTATTCCATGAGTAGCTATGGTTACTCTACTATTCTTATAGTAACCTGTTATAGTCTTCAACCCTCTGTGAGTATTCACGATTTTAGCATCTGTTAGCAATGTTGAAAGAAGATCTACTCTTCCAGGATCTCCACTTGTTATTACGTTTCTCGCTATATCCTCACTTGAGGCTTTTATGTGAATAGGCATATTGGCTTCACCTACTCTTCTTCCTAGTAGATTTCTTCTTTTTACGTTTTCTACGTGTTTTCCTCCGGGCTGGTTTTTCCTGTAGTTTTACTTTAGGTTGTATTAGCTCATGGGGAAAAATTATTCTGACATGATCTCCGCACTCTATTATAGCGAGATCAAAATCTAAGTTTTTAGTCATGAGAGTACCTTCGTACACTATTATCTGCGAGCTCGGCCTGAATTCGTGTACTATAGTACAATTATTTGTGCTCTGGCATTTAGCGAACAATATTCTACGAAGATATGAGGGTTTAGGCACTAATATCGTGGAAGCTTCAAATTGCCCTCCCTCCCCCAGTGTAACGCGAAGCCCCGTTGTTTCAACCTCGGTTAATACAAAAGCACCGCTTGATCTATCCATGACCAGGTACTCTGCCGCTATTTCAAGAAGCTTAGTTATAGTGTCTTTGTCGAAGTTTTCTTCGCTTAACTCCTTCACATCCCATTTTTCTTCTTCAACGTAGTATCCGCTTAATTCAACAGCATCATCTTTATCTTCCTTCCGTCGTAGTCTCAGTATTTTAGCAGCGATTTTCAATGAGTTCACCACTTAAACACTTAATTTAAAATTGTTAAATACGCTCATTAATATATCTCCATGGGGGTAAATCGTGGAGGTAAAAATATTCAAAGTTCCCGTGAGAATACCGGAGGGATCAAATGTTATAATTGGAAGAAGTCATTTTATCAAAACAGTTGAAGATATTTATGAAACCCTGGTCACAAGTGTTCCAGGAGTAAAGTTTGGCTTAGCTTTTAACGAAGCCAGCGGTAAAAGATTAGTTAGGTATGAAGGCAACGACGATGAACTCGTCAAAGCAGCTGTTGAAACAGCTTTAAATATTGGTGCAGGCCATATCTTCGTGTTGTTCATTAGAAACGCGTATCCAATAAATGTTTTAAATCAATTGAAAAACGTACAGGAAGTTGTTTCGATATACGTAGCAACTGGGAACCCGGTTGAAGTATTGGTTGCTGAGACATCACAAGGTAGAACTATAATTGGGATAGTGGATGGTTACACCCCTCTTGGCGTAGAAACAGATGAAGATAAACGTGAAAGAAGAGAATTTCTTAGAAAAATAGGCTATAAGAAATAGTATTATGATTTACAATCAACCAGCGGACTTCTCTAGTAGTCGCTATTAGACTCGCTAAGTACTTTTATAACATGACCTATAGCGATATCTCCTTGAATTTTTATTATTCTTACTTTTACTTTTGAACCACTGGTTGCGTTTGGAATGATTATTTTCTTGTCTCCTCGGTGAACTACGCCATTGCCTTTATCATCTATATCGTATATATCTACTGTTATAACATCACCTACCTTTAGTGATTTTTCCTCCGATGTTTTAATTGATGGATACACGCTGAATCTCTGTATGCTACTAGTGTATGGATTCCAGTTATGTTTTTTATTGTTATTTCGAGACACGTATAACACGCCGATTTTTACGTCAACGTTAAAAATCCAGTTATATCCTTAAAAACTTTTCGGTGGTAAAGTGAAACTAGATTTTCTGAGACACATAGTTAATCCTCTAGTGGAGAAATACGTTGAGAAAGGAGTATTAAATCCAAAAGATGCTATTGAATTAAAGAGACTTGTTCACAGCGCGGAGGAAAAATACAGGTTCAGCATATATAACGGAGAGCTTTTAAACCTAGTAAATTACTTTAAATCAAGTGATTTCAGAAATCTCATTAGTTTCATGAGATCATGTAATGCAAATGAACTGTTATCCGAGATTCTGGAGAAGGTTAAGGAAGCATATGGCGAATACCCCGAGGTAATTGAAGCACTAAATACTGCTTTGCAGGAAGTTTCAGTGAAAAAGGAAACCGGCGTTATCGGAGAAGTATTCGACATGGAAGCATTAGTTAAAGTAGTTAAAGAAGTACTAGACCCGAGAGAAGTTACGATCAATAAAAACGCGGTTAAAGCATTGTTAAATGAAGGAGTAGAATTTAAGATAAACGTATTTAAGCAGCGTGTTAAAATTGAAGTTAAATTTGACAAATCAATTGATAAAAGAACTCTTAGCGCATTATTCAACAAGGTGGCTGGTATTGCAGAGAAAGCTGTTCGTGTTCGACTGTGATGGTGTTTTAACACAAGAGAAGAGTAGCTGGGGGGTGCTACACGAGTACTTTGGCAGTAAAGACAACTCTTATTTCGCCAACCTCTATGCCCGTGGACTAATATCGTACTTGGATTGGATGAAAATAGATATTGCATTAATGATTCATAGCCACGGTAAACCAATAACAAAGAAGGAGGTTGAAAAAGCTCTATCAAACATTAAAATTCGTCCAGGCGCAGAAGAAGTAATAAACAAAATAAAAAGCAAAGGCCACGTTCCAGCAGTTGTGAGCAGTGGCGTAGACATAGTGGTTCAAAGAGTATGTAGAGAACTAGGAGTAAATATATGCTTATACAATGAACTACTATTTCACAACGATGAACTAATTCCCGGCGGTATCGTTAACGTTCCCTTGAAGGAGAAAAAAGATGTTATTAAAAGAATAGCTGGAGAAAACGGAATTAGTTTAGAGAACACTGTATACATAGGGGATAGCGAGTGGGACATTGAAGTGTTCAAAATAGTTCCTACATCAGTAGCAGTTGAACCATGTGGCAAAGCCTGCGCTCATGCATCATTTGTTATAAGGGATTTACCGGAATTATTGAACATGGATCTAATTTAAATAACAACGAATTTCTAAGTCGGATAGGTATTACTTGAATAATCTCCATGTTTACGCAGCATAGATCTTCCCGGGGAGGAAACAAGCTCTTGGTTACTAGTGAATAAAAACACCGTAAATTTGAAGTGGCTCGCAACTGTTTTTGTGTGTTGGGTTTTCGTTTGTTCTCTAGGGTGCTTACAGCTCTCAACGTGTTTCTAAGATTTATAAGCCTCTTAGTGGTTGAAAAGCTCTTGGTGACCCTGGGTTTCCGAGACCCACGGCAGACCGTGGGGAGGGGGCTCAGGGAAACCGTGATGACCCGCCCTAGGAGAGCCTACAAAAACCTAGAGCGGGAAACGGTTTAGACAAGTTCTTATTAGGGCGTAGATATGGTTGACTGGTTTATAACACTAATTAACATTAGACCAGATGCGTTATCTATATGGCAAGATCCCGTTGTAAAGGAGAGGCTTGCACACTACTAT
>JAUQPA010000009.1:27295-44924 GCA_030550615.1 Thermoproteota archaeon
GGTTTAGACAAGTTCTTATTAGGGCGTAGATATGGTTGACTGGTTTATAACACTAATTAACATTAGACCAGATGCGTTATCTATATGGCAAGATCCCGTTGTAAAGGAGAGGCTTGCACACTACTATAGTGTAATGAAGAATGAGAAGCCTGCAAAATTTCTTGTAGCTAGGTTAATGCCTGTAGATGTAGATCCATACTCCAGCGACTTATCTCTCGAGGAACTATGGAGTATTCATGATAAAGCACGTGGAGAATTTACTTCAATGTATAAAGATATCTGCTCTGAAGGCTTAAATAAGCTAAGTACACTTGAGAAACCTAAGTACAGTTACCTAGACGTCAAAATAGCATTAGCATACAAGTTAATGAATCCATGTAGAATATGCGAGCGCAGATGTGGAGCCCTGAGATTAGAAGGCAAACCCGGGATCTGCGCGATCGATAGGGAAATAATAGTACACAGCTACTTTCACCACATGGGGGAAGAATCCCCGCTGGTTCCCAGCGGCACGATATTCTATGGTGGATGCAACTTTAAATGTGTATTTTGTCAAAACTACGATATAAGCCAAGTAAATCCACGTGGAGGCGAGAAGCTAAGCCCCCAGGAGCTGGCTATGATTCAAGCGTACTTGAGGAGAAAGGGGGCAAGAAACATAAATCACGTGGGTGGGGATCCCACGCCACATACTCCGTTCATACTTGAGAGCTTCAAGTACCTGGATATTAATGTTCCTCAATTATGGAATAGTAACATGTACATGACTGAGGAAGTAATGAAGTTGCTTGAAGATTTAATAGATATATGGCTCCCTGATTTAAAGTACGGTAATAACAAATGTGCTTGGAGACTTAGTAAAGTTAAGGACTATTGGGAGATTTCAACGAGGAACATTAAACGTGCACATGACGTAGGAGATATTATAATCAGGCACCTAGTGTTACCTAACCATGTGGAGTGTTGCACTAGGCCCGTGTTGGAGTGGATTGCGAGAAACACTCCTAGAGCCCTAGTTAATATAATGGATCAATATAGGCCAGAGCACATAGTTGCTAGACATCCTCAATTGTACCCTGATATAGCTAGAAGACCTAAACGCGAGGAAATAGAATTAGCATATAAGATGGCGGATGAACTCGGCATTATTTACAAACCAATATCGTGAGATAATCTAAGTAGGTGTCTGAGTTATGGGCATTGAGGGTATAAACAACGGTATGGAAGAGTATTATTTCGATAATTTCTACAGGGTTGTATTACTACGCGATGATGAAAAATACGTTGTTTCGGTAGATGTATACTACGCTGGATGGAAATATGATGATCAAAGGAAGATCTGCGTTGAGAACACCTGTTTAATCATAAAAGAAATAGACCCTGGCGAAACAAGCATTAGTCTTCAAGATGTTGAAAGGATATTTGTTATTGGTGTAAAAGTTGACAATAAATTCGAGACGATTAATGTAAAATGGATTTTAAAAAGTAAACCTTGCCGTGAAGTTATTGAAACTATTTATAAGTTTTCCTGGAAACTCGCGAGCGGCATGCTAATCTAAATCAGATACTGTGTGCTGGGGATGAAGATTTATTTTAAAATTGACGATTATAAATAGTTATGCAAATAATATTATCGCAATGAAGGTAAGTAATGTATAGGCTTAACGCCAGGGAGTTTTTCATGGAGACTTCACTTAAACAGAAGCTAGGTTCAACTAGGTGGACTGTTAGTAAAGAATTAGAGTTAATGAAGATCTGGGAAGATGAAAAACTCTACGAGTTTAATTTTTCGCCCGACGATCCCAGGGAAATAATAGCTATAGATACTCCTCCTCCATATGCTAGTGGTAAATGGCATGTTGGTGGAGCTGCTCACTACGCGCAAATCGATATGATCTCGAGATATTTTAGAATGAAGGGGTATAATGTACTAGTTCCATTTTACGCTGATCGCAACGGTTTGCCGGTAGAAGTACAAGTTGAAAAAGCATACAAAATAAATGCACAAGAATACGCTAAAACCCCTGAGGGTAGATTAAAGTTCCTTGAGCTATGTAAAGGGTTTCTCGATGAAACAGAGAAGGAACTTGTTAAAATATGGAAAAGGCTAGGTTGTAGTTTTCAATATTGGAGAAACGGAACAGATAGCGTAGAATATAGAAAGATAACTCAGGCAACTTTCATAGAGCTATATAAGAAAGGGTTGATTTACGAAGCTGAAAGACCAGTTAACTGGTGCCCAAGATGTAAAACAACGCTTGCTGACGCGGAACTAGAATACGTTGAAGAAGACACTTACTTGTTTTATATAAAGTTCCCCCTGGAGAATACAAGTGATCACGTGGTAGTTGCAACAACTAGACCGGAACTATTGAGATCATGTAAAGCATTGGCCTTCAACCCTGGGGATCAAAGGTACGTGCACTTAGAAGGACGCAATGCTATTAATCCACTTTATGGCCATGTAATGCCTATTTTAAAACACGACATGGTAGACCCGGAGTTTGGTACAGGTTTAGTAATGATATGTAGTTACGGAGACCACGACGATGTAGCTATGTTTAGAGATCTTAAACTAGATCCACTTGTAATAGTCAACAAGGATGGTGTTTTAACTGAGGATGCGGGGCCGCTCGCTGGTTTAACTATTAAGGAGGGAAGATCTAAAGCTGTTCAATTGCTTGAGGAAAAAGGGTACATAGTTAAAAAAGAAAGGATAAGACACAATGTTCCTGTTTGCTGGAGATGCAAGACGCCAGTGCAAATAATTCATGCAAAGGAATGGTTTCTGAAACAACTCGAATTCAAAGATAAATTACTTGAACTCATAGAGCAAATGGAGTTTAAACCGGAATTCCATAAAGTAAAACTTGTGGATTGGATTAAAAGCATTAGCACCGATTGGCCGATCAGCAGGGACAGGTATTATGCAACAGAAGTACCTGTTTGGAGATGTAAAAAATGTAATTCAATACTAGTTCCCGAGCCAGGTAAATACTACAGGCCGTGGATAGATCCACCGCCGTGGGATAATTGTCCAGTATGTGGATCACCAGCGAACATGCTTGAAGGTGATAAAAAAGTATTTGATACTTGGTTTGACAGCAGTATTTCAGTACTATATGTTACCGGGTACATGAGAGATAGTAGAATGTTTGAAAAATCATTTGGAAATACGCTTAGGCCTCAGGGATTAGATATTATTAGAACATGGTTGTACTATACTATTTTAAGAGTATATCAATTGACAGGTAAACCTGCGTTTAAATGGATTAGAATTAGTGGTATGGGGTTGGATGAAAAAGGGGAAGCAATGCATAAATCCAAGGGCAACGTTATTGACCCAGAGCCTATACTTGAAAAATATGGAGCAGACGCCTTCAGGTACTGGGCTGCGGCGAGTGCTAAGTTAGGGTATGATTATCGCTATAGTGAAGCAATGGTTAAAACAGGTTTACTATTTGCAACAAAATTATGGAATATTGCTAGATACGTATCAAGTTTTCCGGAACCCGAGGAATTTGAACTAAGACCTATTGATAAATCAACACTAGCATTAGTAAATAGATTAATTATAACTGTTGATAACGGATTCAGAGAACTAGATACTTATGTTCCAATAAACGAAATATACCAGTTCACATGGAATTATTTTGCATCACACTACATTGAGCTCACTAAGAGTAGAGCGTATAACTTCACAGGTAAATACAGTCAAAGCGAACAGAAAGGAGCTTGGTACGTGTTGCATTACACATTGAAGAGAATACTACGGATGCTTGCTCCAATAATGCCTTTTGTAACAGATGCTATATATAGAGAACTATACGGGAAAACTGTTCATAAAGAGAGGTTCCCGGAGCCTGATGAAGAGTATCTCGAGGAATCACCGGATTTAGCTTTGAGAATTCGTGACATTAATCACGCGATCTGGAAGTATAAGAAAGAGAACAATTTAAAGCTCTCAACTCCCATCGAGAGAAGAATTTATTTACCAATATATGTGAAACTAGTGGTTGATGAATTAATAGATCTTCACGGATTAAAGCAAGTTGAATTCTACGAAGAAAAACCACCTCAAGGCGTTCTTGAAATAGGCGCTGGGGTATACCTCGAAGCTACTTCTTAGTTATTTTTCTAGTGGAGGACTCAACACTCCAAAGTAATCTATTTAACCGGGTTTTTAAAGAGGGGTTCCCGAAAACAGGTTTAACCATGTTTTTCCTAATAGCTTCGAGGACCGAGCTAATGTTTAGTTCGCTGGTTTCAATAAGGTTATAGGCTGAACCTATTTCATCAAGTATATGTGCATCGCTATTAGCTAACCCAGGCTTATTAAGTATTTTCGCGGCTTCTATAGCTCTATAATTGGATCCTTTATTTGCCGACGCATTCCATATCTCAATAGCATCCCAGTCTCTGATCTCAAAAACATAGTCTCCAACCCCTAATCGCATCAAATCAAATGGATGTGCGGGTACAATAAGGCAGTTTTCGCTATGTGCTCTATCGATCAAAGCATGTATCTCCCTGGGAAAATCTATTTCCCTCTCGCAGAACAGGAGAACATCACCTATGTTTGTTCTAACTTCGACTCCGGGGATAACGAGGATATCGTGTTCCTTGGCTAGTTTTCTTGCAATCATACTTCCGGAAAATGTGTTGTGATCCGTTATTGATATTATATTTAAATCTTTTTCGATCGCTGTATAAACAATCTCGGCTGGACTATATTTTCCATCACTACAGTTGGAATGTATGTGAAGATCTGCTTTTAGGCGCAATTATTCATCATCTCTAGATGTTTTCTGTTTTAAATCAATCTAAATAAATACATGTAGTTATATTTTTACGTAGGTGTTGTCTATCACTGTTAAGATCGAAATTGATAACGAAAAATGTGTTCTCTGCAAGCTATGTGTAGAGTATTGTCCTTCCGGCGTTTTCACGATGGAGAATAAAAAACTCGCGGTAAACGAATCTAGATGCGTCGAATGCTACGGCTGTATTCCGTTGTGTCCTACTAGTGCTATACGTATAAAGGTACTGGATGAATCAACGTTGAGAAACTTTGCTGAAAAATAGTTTTATAGTGTGGAAGATATTTGTTTCAGCAAGGTGTGTTTGATGTTAGTTAAAGAACTCTATTATCCGCCAAGATATGGTCCTGAATGGGGTAGTGGAGGAATATTTGGATTGAAATATCATAGAGGAGTATTATATTATACCCTGGCTTTTGAAGCAATCGCACACTTCATTAGGAAAGACGAGGTCAAAAGATATAGATTTGAACTAGTTGGATCACCCCCGGCGTCAGGCGGGGATACCTATAACGCTGTAGATGCTGTTGATGAATTCATATATTTTGGGGGATGGGTGCACGCTCCAGCTATATATAAGGGTAAAACCAACGGGGAATCAGCAACTATTTCTTTTGTAAATAAGTACAGTCATGTTCACGAATACGATATAAGTAACGACAATGTAAGGCTACTCTGGAAGGAGAGTATTCACCATGAAACAGACTGGGTTGGGGAAATATCCGAGATAATATATGATCCTGTAAACGACAGGCTTTTGCTTGCACGTGCTGATGGAATGGTTAACCTTGGAGTATACCAGTTGAATAGAAGAGGCGGTGAATATAAGAAACTATCGGAATTACCTGCATTGAAAGGAGCAATATTTCATGATTACGCGTGTTTCGATGCATTGCCTAACTGGAAGAAGGGAGCATCTGGTATACAATGCTTGGAGTTAACGAGCAATAAATCGAAGAAAGTAGCCTTCGATGATTATTCGAAGAGAAGTCTAGATGGAGACGATGTAAACTGGCCTATTACCGGCGTTGCTTCAACTACTCATGGGAGATTCTTCCTTTTTGTACGAGGCGGAGTATTCATAGGTAATCCCATTGATGAATCCATAGAACCAGTTACGTTTGTAAGAATGTTTGACTTCGTAAAATCAGGTTACTACGCGAGGAGAACAATGGCTAAGCCGGTGGGAGGCGGTATACTAGTTGCATTTAATGCGTATTCGGAAGCTTTGCTTTATCCCACGGACTCCTTTGAGGAATTCCTTAAACTAGCGACAAATACCATTGTTGGTCCAAGTGTATTAGTTTATATAACTCCACCTGTAGCGAGAATCGTGGGTGCTTTTGGAGCAAGAATAACAGGGTTTGAGTTGGTGAAAGATAAGTTGGTTCTTGCTACAAGCAATATGGCTAACACAGGTAGATACGATGCTACACCAATAGATACTGGTTATAGAAGCATTTTAATGATCGATCAAAGCATCCTGAGTAACCAGCCGCCACCAGTGAGGTTCTCGATAAAAGGCATACAGGTGGAGAACAAAACCTTTGGAGGGATACCATTAGCAGGTTACAAGGAGCCTAGATTAATTATTAATTCATCAATTGACAATAAAGTAACTATATATGGATATGATTTATCATTACCATTGCAGTATCCGGAAAGAGATGTATTTGCTATTGGAAAGGGCAAGAACATTATTGAACTAAAATCCTACGGTAATTCCATTGTCGCATTTAAGCTAGAGAAAGCAGATCTTAGCAGTGTTATTAAAATAGATTTACTATAGTTTATTTAATCTAACTTCGTTTTTACTCATAGTATAATTTCAAGTCGCTTTTGCAATACGGGCACTTGTAGTGGACCTTTCTAGCATCAGCGGCACAAAAATATGCTTTTATTCCGTTAGATAGGCACTTTGGACAATAATATATGTTCTTAGCATCATATCCATGGAAGAAATCAAGCGTCGTAGCACACATTATGCACTTCTCCGTTGTCCAACCCTTGTGGCCTGGTTTATTTGCTCCTTTAAGCAACCCTATAGTCAAGTTTTTCACCCTTACTCCTCATTAGTAAATGTAAAAGGGTTTTTAAAACTGAGGTGTAACTAGTGACAGTAATTTTATCGACGTCTGATGTTCATAGTCCAGAGAACCTGCCTTTATATCTCGAAGCATTGAAAAACACCTCGGTTGAACCGGATTTGATACTGTTCGCGGGGGATATGGTCGATAGAAATAGAGTATTCATGCTGAAGCCTGTTATTGATGCAACTTTGAAAAAACACCCCAATGCCAAGATTATAGGGGTTTTTGGAAACGAGGAGTATAGGGGTTTCGAGAAACTTTATGTTCAAATGTATAAGGAAGTAACTTGGCTAAACGACGAATACATAGTGTTAGATAATAAGGAAATATGTATAATCGGTACCCGGGGTGCATTAGATAAACCAACGATGTGGCAAGCGCGAAACATACCTGGGATAGAGAAGTACTATTTTCAACTACCGTTCAAAATAGAGCAGATGGCTATTGAACTTAGAAAATTGGGTTGCAGAAGAATAATTCTTTTATCACATTATGGTGTAACGCATAGAAACCTCGCGGGTGAAAGAGAAGAATCATATCCTTACCTTGCTTGTTCAAGGTTTGAACGAATAATTAAAAGAGACTTATTCGATATTGTTATTCACGGGCATGTACATATGGGTATTATTGAGCTTATAACCATAAGAAATGTTCCTGTTTATAATGTATCATTACCTGCAAGGAGAAAACTTGTAGAAATCCAGATATAAGGTGCTAGGGAAAACAATAGTAGAGGTATTTAAAATGGAGGAGGAAATTAACGTAGCTAGGTCTCTTTTGAAAGGAGCTGTACTGGGTTTAAATGCTTACATAAAACCAGGAGGGTTACATAGGCTAATGCCGAGTAAAGTATTTGATGAAGTAACATGTAACCTTGTTGCCTCAATCAACTACCTGATCGAGGCTGTGGACTTGGGTGTAAGAATAAGAGAAGGAGAAATTGCTGCAACGGGTGTTGATTACGGTAAATTATATGCAGGCGTTTTAAAAGATGTTTACCGTGCATGTGATGCAGCACACCCGGAATACATAATTCCACTAAATGTACTGGGTTTAGTAATAGGACTGAGTAACGTTGAAAGTATTCTAGAGGAGAGCAATAAGTTTAAGAAAGCCCTAGACACTGTGAACGCTGTTAATAAATGGAGCGATGTAAAGCAATTGATAGAGATCTTCAAGATCATAAGGCGAATTGAAATGTACGAGCATCTACAAGCCGTTGGTTATACACAGATAGCTCTAATACAATCAGGCATCACATTTAATGATGTCTATAGAGTTTTGAGTTCGAAGTGGAGGGGTTTTTCAATTATAGATTCGCGTGAAAGCCTCGTATTTGGGTATCTTAAGAAATTCATGGAGTTAAACAAGGAGTATAAGAACATAGACAACACGATCGTCGCATTCTACATGGATTTGATAAAGCAACATATTCCTCATTTTATTCAAGATAAAGTCAAGGATGCTGAATCATGCAAGTACATGGCTACGCCAGAGTGTGCGAAACTAATGTATGAACTGGACATGCTTTTAAGAAAAAACAAACTGATGTTCGAATGGGCGAGCGAAATAACCGTTTTGATCTCAGCGCTTGCTTCCTATGAAGGAGCGAAATGAGTTCAAATTTCACCTAGTTCTTCTTTTAGGTTATTCAATAACACTATTACTTTTTCCGTCAGCTTCTCGGCTATTTTCCTAGAATACTCATAGTTCATTAACATATGTAGTTTTAGGATTTTATCGTGGAAATGTCTTATTGTGGCCTCTAGGTCTCTATTATTTCTCTCACTGTATAGGAAAACCCTCAGGAAACCTATTAATCCAAGTGCATCGAGTTTATCGGCATCGCTGAGAATTTTGCCGAGTTCGTTTGCGTACTTAATGTTTCTTGAGTAACTAAAACTATGTGCTTTAATAGCCGTAGTGATTTCTTCAATAACGCTGTTATCGCATTCTGCTTCTCTCAGTAATATTTCCGTTATTAACGCAGAGTAATATGCGTGGGGTTCACCAATTATTCTTCCAACGTCGTGAAGATATGTAGCGATTCTCAAGTGAACCGGGTTAATATTTATGTTTTGATTTTCAATAATCTTAATTGACCATTTGTATACTCTTTCCACATGGTATACTCCATGTTCAAATGATTTGTCATGGAGAGATCTCGCTATTTCAACGACGATCTCTAATTTACGTTCATCGCACATAATTCTCCACGCATTCAAGTAAAATTCTAGCAACGTTTAAATCTAAGTCTACGCCATATTTTTCTTTAAATATTTTAGTTGTTTCAAGTACGTTGAAATCAGCTTTTACAGCTACGCCGGCAAATATCCATGTAAAAACATCTAGTTCCAGGCATGGTATTCCGGATAGCTTGCATACATTCATCCACGCGTCTCTAACGTATTTTGAATACATACTACTGGAGAATTTTCGAGCACAGTCCCTTAATGAATGACCCCGGCAATCCACGATAATACAACTGGTTAAAGCCAGCAGGGAGTTTCTGTAGTCAACTGGAATAGCTATGTTTTCAAGATTTGTTTTCTTTCCGGCGATATCGCATATGTAACTATACATTTTCGCGGCGAAAACCACGGTTTTGCTATCTTTGCTCGCATTTAAAGTGCTGGATAATTCCTTGATTAAAGCTTCAACGTTGTCGCAGTAAAACAATCCATTGATCAACAGTTTCTCCGCTATGTTCGAAGTTAGAATTTTATCTACTCTTCGCATCTTTTGATCGAGGAGTCTTGAACACCCTGTTTCCAATAGAAATTTTCTGAGATCACTAGTATTCAATGAAGCACCTGGTTTGGAAAAATATCTCGAGAACCTCTCCCAATATACTTCGCCGGGGATACTTAGTTGATAGCTGATTAAACTATTGATTATTGTTAGAAGTGAAGCTTTATTCATGCCTAGCGAATCTACCAGGTTTTTTACTGCAAGATACTGGGGATCTTTCTTCCTTAATTCAGCTATGATGTTTTTTATAGATCTAATTGAAGAAGAAACTTCGAGGACTCTACTAGTGTTTATGATCATCACTTTATAAGCCACCCTAACAGTAATCACTGTTGATTAATCATAGAGCTGGGACCCTTGGGCTCTATCATATTAACAATTAAAAACAATAATATAGTTAGTTACGATGAGGCGGAGGAGCTAGTTGTATACGATATGGATAATAGAAGAATTGTCGCTAGGTTAAAGAAACCGAATGACCCTGTTCTAATAGAGGATCTGTTGGAGGAGCATGACTTATGGGCTGTTGTTTCGAAATCTATATCACCTGAAGTAGCAGAAGTACTTAGAGGTATTGGCATTAAAATAGAGATCACTGATGTTGCAAGCATTGAAGATTATATTCGCGAAATATTCATCTAACGGTGAACCCCATGGTCAAACATATATTAATAGATATTCTCGAGGAGAATACATTAGTTGAATCATCAGTAATAAATAAACTTATTGAAAAATGCAGGGAGATATTTAAAGAAGATATTGATAGCCACGAGATCAAACTATATTACTGTAATAAAGGTGTTGCCTATGTGCAGAAGAGAAATAGCATGCTATTAGTTGATTTAATTGATTCCGAAGAGGTATTTGACGCGATATTAGGGGTCTTACCCAGAGAGAACCTTATGATTAGGCTTGTAGAACGTGGAGCACCTGAGAATTAGATCAATGAGGTTGATTGCTCTTGGATGAAGATACAGGTGTTCTCGTAGTTTACTTTGATGAATCAAATTGTAAAGGATACGCCTATAGGTCGTCTCTTACGGATGAACTTGTAGAAAGATGGTTTGGGAAGTACTATGATAATAAATTAGTGCTTGATCTAGTTGAAGTAGCTTACTTATTATCCCAAGAGAAAGTAGTTGTTAGAACCGACAGAGAAAGCATTAATAGTGTAGAAGAGCTTGTTAAACGTTATGGAAAATGCTTCGATAAATTCTTCTGGCCTATGTTATCTGTTTTCAAAGATCTAAGAGATAGAGGTAGAAGAGTTAGAGTAGTTGAAACACTTAAGTTTCTCGTCAAGGACAAAACGGGTGATCTTAGAGTGGTTTACGTATTGGAGGAGAAGATGAGTTTAAATATTAATTCCTTACAGAATATTGTTAATGAAGCAGTGCGAAATAATCTCAAGGCTACACTAGCTATAGTCAGCTTGCAGGGGGAGTTAACTTACTATGATATTACATCAGCTGATTTAATGGCTGATGGAAGATGAGCGAGTATAATCCTCCTCGAGGTATGCGTGACTTAGTTGAGTCAGAGGCAGAGCTCTACGAGTATCTGTTTTCAGAGTTTAAAAATACAGCGAGAAAACATGGTTTTGAGCCTATAATCACACCGACAGTGGAGTATTTTTCACTATTTGAAGCAAAGAGCGGTGAAGAAATAAAGAGATCAATGTATGTATTTGAAGATAAAAGTAAGCGTTTACTTGCTCTTAGACCAGAAGTAACAGCAAGCGTTATAAGAGCTTACCTTAGATCAATGCGTGGTAGAGCAAAGCCAATAAGACTCTACTATGTTGCACAGTGTTTTAGATACGAAGAGCCTCAATATGCAAGATATAGGGAATTCTGGCAAGGGGGCCTGGAGATCATAGGCGACCAGGATGTTAATGCGGACGTGCTTGTGGCTTTTACAGCTAGCGAGTTCTTGGATAAAATACAGGTTAAACATGTCTACGAGGTTGGAAACGTTGCCATATATAGGGCATTCATGAAAAAACTCGGCGTAAATGAAGATGCTCAGGACTACATATTGCACCTCATTGACAAAGATAAAATAGATGATGCGCTCGCAAAACTAAGTGAGATTACTGGAGACAAGGTGGAGTTATTCAGAGAACTCATATATACTGGTGATTTAAGTAAAGTCGAAGAGATAATAAATGACTACAGAGATCTCCTCGGAGAACAGTATGAAACGGTGGTTTTAGAGCAGGAGAGATTAAAGAACTTTATATCAGCGCTCAGGGAATTAGGATTTGAGGTGAAGTATCAGCCTAAGTTGGTTAGAGGACTCGCATATTACTCAGGCTTAATCTTCGAATATAAGCTCGCTGGAGCAGAGGAAGCTCCGAGTATTGGAGGCGGCGGTAGATACGATGGTTTAACAGCTGTTTATGGTGGACCCTACGAGTACTCAACGGGTTTAGCTCTAGGCATAGATAGAATTGCGTTGTCCTTAATGAATAAATATAAGCCTAGGTTAACGAAGAAATTAGCTGTCATATTAATTGGAAACACGCAAATAAGCCTAGGTTACAGCATTCTGAGGAGGATACTTAGCGGCTTAGACATGGAGCTTCAAGCGTTCGTGTATAAACCACGTTCACTAGCGCGTGGTCTTGAATACTGCAATAAAGTTAACGTGGACTTTGTTATAATAGTTGGTGAAAAGGAGATCAGGGAAAACATGGTTATAGTCAAAAACATGAATACGGGTGATCAAGTTAAGATCAAGACTGATGAATTATTGAATCAATTATCAACAATGTTACGTAGCTGATCTCATCGCTAATTACTATAACTAGTTGTATTTAATAGCCTCAACTAAAACTATTACTTACAGAACCATTACTGGTGATTTACTTGTCTAAGATTAAATTACAGAAAATAGGGGACTATGAATGGATGATACCTAAGAACGCGAAACCATGCATGAGAACAGATGCCATAATATTCGCAGATGAATACTTACTTGAGAAAATGGAGTCTGATCTAACACTTGAGCAGGCGGCTAACGTTTCCTGTCTTCCAGGCATAAGACTCTACTCGTATGTGATGCCCGATGGGCATCAGGGATATGGCTTCCCAATAGGAGGCGTAGCAGGTTTCGACACGGAAGAAGGAGTAATAAGCCCTGGAGGCGTGGGCTACGATATTAACTGCCTACCGCCTGGTACAAGAGTTCTTGTTGCTGATGGGGCTTGGAAACCGATAGAGGAGCTGAGAGTTGGTGACGAAGTCATTGTGAATGATGGAAGAGCCAGAAGAGCGAAGGTCCTATTAACTCTCTATAGGTATGAAAATAAGCTATTCGTGGTGAAAACTCGGACGGGATTTATAATAAAAGCAACGGCTGATCATCCCCTGTTAACCGACAGCGGTATGAGGAGGATTGACGAGCTTAGACCAGGTCAGAGAGTAGCATTATATCCTTTCTTTGGGGTAAAGTATGAAAAACCACCGAGGTTCTTGATACTAAGTGAGGGTGAAGTTGATAAGAACACAGCTAAAGAACTTGCGAAAAGAGGGCTACTTCCACTCTATTCAGATAACCCAAAATTACCCATACTATTGAAACTCCTAGGGTACTTCACGGGAAAGGGCTCGTTCAGTGGAAAGAAGACGTGGTTCTATGGAGATCCAGAAGGGCTTGAGGAAATTGCAGAAGACATAAAGAGATTAGGGTTCAAACCTTCTCGGATAAAGGAGAGAATCAGAAAGAGCGGAGTAAACGGCGAGGAGTCTGTTGGTGGAGAGTACTCGATCAGTGTTTCATCACGTAGCTTTAGAACGCTACTCGAGAAGCTCGGAGCACCTATAGGTAGCAGAGCTAAAGTAGAGTTTAGAGTACCGGAGTGGATACATAGATTGCCGAAGTGGATGAAAAGACTATACCTAGCCTCCTATTTCGGAGCCGTGATGAATAAGCCTCAAACCATTAATGGATACAACTTCGAGCAACCCTATGTTTCAATAAACAAGGTTGAATCTCTGCTAGGCAACGGACTGGAGTTCATGAAGGATATAGAGAGTATGTTAAAGGAGTTTGGAGTCGAGACACTAGGCATAGATGTCGAGGACCTACATAATGGAAAAGTTGAAATAAAGCTCAGGGTATCAACTGAATCGGATAATCTGATCAGATTATGGTCCACTATAGGATACGTATACAACCCGAAAAAACAACGGCTCGCAGTAGCAGCAGTGGCGTGGCTGAGCTGGAAGCTAAAGGTGATCAGCGAAAGGGCGCAGGCGGTAGAGGAGTCCATAGTATACAGCACGAAAGGAGCCTACCTCTCACTTATTCTCTTGCACGCAAAGCAGAGAAGTGCATGGGTCAACCAGCGTCCAATTGAGGGAGGAATATACGAGGGTATAGAAGAGTTCAGGGTGCCCGAAGGACTCCCGAAGTTCGAGGAATACGTTCAAGAAAACTTGGAGGGAGATATGGTATGGGATGTTATCGAGGGGATTTCGGTAGAGGACTACGTTGGACCAGTGTACGATATTACAGTAGAGGATGAAGCACATAACTTTGTAGCGGATGGATTCATAGTCTCTAACTGTGGAGTTAGAGTATTGAGATCTAATCTCTCCGTTAACGATATCGAAGGCAGGTTAAAAGACTTAGTTGAAGCAATATTTAGAAATGTTCCAAGTGGTGTTGGTTCAACGGGTCAATTGAAGTTAACGTTTAGAGATCTAGACGAGGTATTAGAGAGAGGTGTTAAATGGGCTATTGAACACGGTTTCGGTTGGGAAAGAGACTCGGAGCACACGGAGGAGTATGGTTCAATGAAAGGTGCGAGAGCCGATAAAGTCAGCAAGGTTGCTAAGCAGAGAGGACATGAACAGCTGGGAACACTGGGTGCCGGGAACCATTTCCTTGAAATACAAGTTGTTGATAAAATTTATGACCCGCACATAGCGAAAACCATGGGTATAACTCACCTAGGACAGGTAACCGTGATGATTCATACCGGTAGCAGGGGGCTAGGGCACCAGGTTGCAAGCGACTACTTGCAGGTCATGGAGAGAGCTATGAGAAAATATGGTATAAGCGTACCCGATAGGGAGCTAGCTGCGTTGCCTTTTAATAGTCCCGAGGCTCAAGACTACTTTGCAGCTATGGCTGCTGCAGCTAATTTCGCGTGGACTAATAGGCAGATAATAACTCACTGGGTTAGAGAAAGCTTTAGAAAAGTGTTTAAGCAGGACCCAGAAGCTCTTGGGCTAGAGGTAATTTATGATGTAGCTCACAACATTGCCAAGATCGAGGAGCACGTGGTTAATGGAGAGAAATACAGAGTAGTTGTACATAGAAAAGGAGCAACAAGAGCTTTTCCGCCGGGTCACCCAGATGTACCAATGGACTATAGGTCTATTGGTCAACCGGTTCTAATACCAGGTAGTATGGGGACAGCGAGCTATATACTAGTGGGTATACCCGACGGAGCTAGAACATGGTATAGTGCTCCACACGGTGCTGGAAGATGGCTCAGCAGAGGGGAAGCAATTAGATCTTATTCACCTGATAGAGTTATAGCGGAGTTAAGTAGCAGAGGAATAGTTGTTAGAGCAGCTACGAAGAGAGTTGTAAGCGAGGAAGCTCCAGAGGCATATAAGGATGTTGACAGAGTAGTTCTCGTAGCTGAGAAAGTGAGAATAGCTAGACCAGTAGCTAGATTAGTGCCCGTAGGAGTTGTAAAAGGTTAAATAGTGTTTCAGCACTAGGTAAATCGAAATCAACACCGAGCCAGGTTATTTCATTGATAAAACAATCGGCTATAGACCTGGGAGCAACCGGTTACGATGAACTCTATGGCTACGGATTAGTAGATGCTTATAGAGCAATCCAACTCGCTCTTACTACGTGATGTGCCACTATGATCTTCAATCTCGTCATGCATACTTTTACACATGTACTATATGTGAGCACTTATCACTATTTTTTGTAGATTAAAAATATGTGTTGACTTTTTAAGTCCTATTGTTCAACTAAAGTTTTTTAAGTAATTTCGCGTGTAATAACGAGGCATCTACTTCATGTAGTAATTAAAAAGCTGTTTTATAGAAGAAGTGTTATTAAAGAACAGATTTTTCTTGGAGCTTAAATACGTTGAATTTATTAGAGTTTTATTATGGTTTTAATTATTTGTGAAAACTATTCATTAAAAACACGTTGTCCAAGTACTTTAACCTCCTTCTTCGTAATTCTCAATCTTCATAAATGCATCTCCATCGTTATCAAGTTAACGTTTATCAACGATGTTAAATGGAATAATTAAGCAAAATTTTCATTAAGCTTATTTAAAGGGATTTTGTTTTAGATCTCGTTCATGTACTCATCGTACCATTATTGCTTCTATATAGTTTTCAGCTATATTTGAGAACAATGTTAGTAAACAGTTTTAAGTATTCTTGAAGCAGAGAGAATTTAAGTAATTATCGATTGATCGGGAAGAAAAAGTGCGGCGGCCGGGATTTGAACCCGGGATCTCCGGCGTGGCAGGCCGGCGTCCTGATCCAGGCTAGACGACCGCCGCATTCACCTTGTTTTTGATTATTCCTGAAGATGTTTTTAAAACTAACGCTAATGGATACCTATTTATTTTTCCTGTAATTATTTTTACGTAGTAATTATCAACGGATTTATCTAGGTATTGAAGGCTAGGGGAACTGAGGTAGGACCTAGGTGTGTACCCCAATTAATATATCTTGCAACGTGTTTTTACTAGTTCACTAGCTCTTCGAGCACAGTGGATAAATATTAAGTTTCTACATCAATTACCGTGAAACATTAAATCCCCGTATTCGATAAATTTAACAGGTGTTGTCTTGAGTAAATTAGTTGCTTTTACACATGGAGACAGCGACGGTGTTGCATCTGGTGCTTTGATCAAAGCTTTCTATGAAAAACAGGGCTACGAGGTTCAAATTGTTTTCACTCACCCCGTAGGTCTCTTAAGTGACTTAAAAGAATTTGTGAGGGATTGCGTGAATATAACTATTACAGATATTGCTTTAAACGAGATACATAAAAACGAAATATTATCGCTACTAGAAGAACTTGCTAAAAGCCGTGAAATAATTTACATTGATCATCATCCATTACTCGATCAAGACATCTTACCAAGAGGTATCACGTGGATACATGATACATGTTGTTCAACCTCGGAACTCACGTATAAGTACCTGAGTAAAATGGGCTTGGATGAAGATTACTCCAGGGTTGCTCTATATGGAGCAATAGGAGATTACTTAGATGAAACACCTTGGGTTAAATACACGTTGAATAATTGGGACAAGAGATCTATTTATCTCGAAGCAGGCGTACTGATCCAGGGGCTCGAAGGATCAAGAAGAGACTATGATTTCAAGAGAAGAGTGATTGATCATCTCGCAGCGAACTCCCTTCCAAGCACCATGAGGGAACTAGTAGATAGAAGCCTCAGGCAAGCTATCGAAGATGAAAATTTGAGAATATGGGTTAAACAAAATATCATAAAATACGGTGGAATAGCATATGTTCACAACCCACCTGGAAGCGTGAGTAAGGCTGCAAACTACGCTAGGATATATGGAGATGCAAAAGTAGGGATAGCAATAGAGGAGAGGAAAGAACAATATATCATGAGTCTGCGTGCTCGGCAAGGAATAGACTTGAATAAAATACTTAGGACATTGAGTAGAAAACTTGGTGTAAGTGGAGGAGGACACCCTGCTGCGGCCGGGGCAAGAATAGTTAAAGATCAATTCAAAGTTTTTCTAGATGAATTGAACCAGGAAATTCTTCGTTCTCTATACTAGGCTAGCTATGTAATGTCGATATTTGTTTATTTGTTTCTAGTTTTCTTGAATTTAATTCTCAATTCATCATTATTGTAACCTACTAGCTCAACGCTATATTGTTTCCTGGCTGCTATTATTTTAGCTATTTCAAACGGCATTGTTGACTTCT
>JAUQPA010000050.1 GCA_030550615.1 Thermoproteota archaeon
GTTATAGATGCGAAAATAGGTAGTAGAATATTTAAAATCGTGGTTAAAGGACTCGTGGAGTATTCAATAGGACAGGTTATATACATTAAACCAATCATTAAGCACCTACATGTATTCGAAAAGAAAACCGGAGAAGCAATTATTTAAATACCTTTCATATTATTAAATTTTTTCATTGATAAATCCCCGAAGATCTAGGCGTTATGAGCAAAAATTAATTTGTTTTCCTAGTCAACAGTACTATCAGCATTCACATGGCAGTTTCGCTAAAACCACTGTCATTTTAACCCACTTAGTCATAGCTGTAATTCGTAAATTCGGCGATTATTCATATATGATCAAGCTTAATACATGCTCTTAATTCGTTCAACTCCCGAATTTATGTTAAAACTACGTTTGAAGCAATAGTTGTTTAAGCGCTGTGACTAGTTCACGTTCTAGTACTGAGTGGCTTTCGAAATGTTTGTTTGGATCCTTTGTCAGTGTATAAACCCAGTAGATTAAGAAAATACCGGTTACTATTGTTAATATCAGATACAGTAGAGTGCTTCTATCAGGCACTATATTGAATTCCTCAATTCTTCTTGTAAATGAAGGTATTTTCTCTTTAACTTCATCGAAGAATTCTGCGATCAATAGTTTTTCCTTTTCAGAGTGTTTTACGAAATCTTTGTTTAAGAAGTGGTATACGTAGAATATGTATAGAGGAATGATAATCAATATCGTATTAGCTAAAGCACTCTTCACGTGAGAATTAATTTCTCTGAGTTCATTAAGTCTAGATTTCATTACATAACTTCGCCTGAATTTCAAAAGATCAGCTATTTCCACTAGGTTCTCGAAGAACATGAGCGTTCTAGTGAAGTGTTCGTTTCTTCTTTTAATCCACTTGTATACAACGTAGAAATTAAGAAGTATTGCAATAATGCATATTACAACTCCCGTAGTAAATAGAGCAAGATACCCCGGGTGTATTATCATGCCGAATAATCCAAAGATCATAATTATTAAACCAACTCCACTCAGAATAGCGGGAACAAAAGGTAGAATAACCGGCATTCTATAATCAGTTTTCTTTGATTCTTCAATTAACTCCTCGGATTTTCTAAGAAGGGACTCTATTCTCTCCTTGTTGGTCGACAAGCTTACACCGTATTCGTATCATGAACTTTAGGTTATTTAAACCTTAGAGTAAAATATAAATTGATTACAATGATAAGTTTAATTAAATACTTCGCTAAGCTAATAGTCGTCTCCAGGAAAATTCGTAATGTAAAACCCTAGGGTAGTAGGCTAAGTGATGTAAATCTCCTCAGAACCATGTTTACTCCAAATAATGCCAAGATCAATCCAAGCACTATCATTAATACTGAGTGTCCTCTGGAGCCCATGATCAAAGTTCCTCTTCTACTAGTCTCAGCTACTAGGATAAGCCACATGTAGTCAAGCCATAAGTGGCTTGCGAAAACTAGTGTTAAACCCACAGTGCCTAGTTTCATTGCTAACGATATAATTTCTAAACCTATACTCAGCCACCATAGGAGAAACCATACATTTAACCCTGTGAAAAGAGCTCCGATTAATATGGGATTTTTCATGCCGTAGTATGCATTTGTACCTAATTTTACAAATCCACCCAGACACCTTACTCCATCTCGAATTGTTAAGGATGCAAAATATAGAACAATTAATCCCCCCATTAAAGTAATCACATCTCCAATCGCACCCTGTAGTATTACCTTAGTATAAGTGAAGAAGTAGAACAAAATGGTAACGTATGGTACTTCAACCAAAGTATGTCCAATTGCCATCATTAATCCACTTCTCCACCCATTCTTAGATCCCATTGCAATTGTTGCCAGGGTTAGGGGACCAGGACTCAATGCACCAGAAGCTGAAACCCCCGCTGTTAAGTAAATTAATTTAATAACCTCGTTCACTGTGATCAACCGGTGATCTACTTAAATTATTACTCAATAGTACTTTAAAAACATCATTACCTCGTGAGTATTCTAACGGGAATTAAAATTATGCTTGGATATAGTAGAAAAATGAATGTCAACGCTAACTCTATTATGAGAAACGGTATTACAGCTTTGAATATTCTGGACATTGGTATGTCGGGAACAACCCCCTTAAATAAATAAACTCCCATACCCACCGGAGGTGTTAAAAACGCCGTCATCAAAGCAAAGCAGAACACGCTCCCCCACCATAGAGGATCAAGCCCCAGTGAACGAATAATGTAATCAGATAATGGTCCTAGAATAGTGGCAATTGATGTTGTTTCGAGAAACATCCCCAGAAAGATCACTAATATGATTAAAACTAGTGGAGCAAACACGTCTGCTCGCGGAACTTGGAGTAAAATCCTCGAGATAACCGAATATCCTCCACTAATAGAGAAAACAGAGCTAAATGCGACTGCACCACTAATTATCCAACCCACCATAGCGGAGAGCTTAATTGTCGACAAGAACGATTCTCGAAGAACTTTCTTATCTAATCTACCGGTTAGAAATGTATATAAAAGAATAGCAAGAGCCCCAACCCCAGCCGCCTCCGTGGGAGTAGCCATGCCGATGAAGATTGAACCCAAAACGGATGCAATTATAGCTATTGGTGGAAAAAGGCCCTTTAAGTAAGCAACACGGTTTTCACGATGACCTTCCGGTGAATACTTCGGGATCCTATCTTTATTTACTATAGAGTACGTTATGATATATATTGTAGCTATTACAGTTAGCATTGTCCCCATTGTTAATCCAGCAGCGAATAATTTAACAGCAGAAACCCCGGTCATGGAGCTATAAACTATCATGTTTAAACTAGGTGGTATGAGCTGAGGTAAGGTGCCAGCAAATACTGTTATAGCAATGGACATATCCTCGGCTCTAGGATAAGTTTTCTTTAGAATAGGGTATACGACTAGAGCAATACTTACAACTCCAGCTGCAGCTATTCCGGACATCGCGCCAATTACATACCCCATGAGTAAAGCGATGATAAGCAATGAGCCACGTATTCCTCCTATAATTGACTTAAGCGCTTTATACATATCTTCGACAACTCCGGATTTCTCGAGTAGAACGGACATGAACACGAAGAGAGGGACAGCAACTAGTGTGAAATTATTCATTGTTGCCCAGAACGCTTGAAAAACCAGGTCCAGTGCACTCCATCCCCTTATTAACACAGCAAATAATACCGCTGTAAACATTAAGGAAAAAGCAACTGGTACTCCTGCAATAAGAAGAACAAATAGCAAAACAAACATTAAAAGAGGAGTGATTTCATTTATGATCATTTTTGAACCCACATGCTATTTCTTCAGTTCTTCCATGATAACTGACAATATTTGAATAACAGCGAGAATAGATGTGAAAACAAGTAGCCATTTATACCACCATACTGGAGGCGAAAATATTGGAATAGTTGAATCTCGTTCATTAATTAAATACGATCTCCACGCAAGCTGAACATAGTTAGGTAAAACAACAATCAGCGATATTAAACACACAGATAACCCAGTAATGGACAAAATTCTTCTTATTCTCATTGATACATGATTATACAGCAGATCAACTTGGATATGGGCTTTCTCATATAATGCGTAACCAAAACCAAGTAGAAAAATAATACCCCACAACCATGTCGATAAGAAAAAAGCACGTACATCTGGCTCGCGAAAAATATACCTTAATATCGTAGAGTAAACAGTTAGAAAAACTAGTGTCAAAACGCAGAGAAACAAAAATCTATTAATAACGAAAGTAATTCTCTTAATCATATTAAACCAGCCGCGCGAAGACCGTTTTCAACTGAGTCAGCCCATGTTGAATAACCTAGTTCTCTCCAAACAGCAATCATATTAATAATGAATTCTTTTGCGTCACTGCTTTGCTTCGCTAGATCCACGTAGATCCGAGCTGATATATTAACAATCAATTTTGCTTCTTCCTCCGTAATGGTTGTTATTATTGCTCCTGCCTGCTTCCAGAGTTCACGTGCTTCGAAATAACCCCAATGGTACATTAGCTCAACAGCATATTTCCACGTTGCATTAGCTGCTATTAAAACAGCTTGCTTTAGTTCATCGGGTAAAGTCCTCCAGGCATCTGGATTAACAATAAGGAAGTTATCCATGTATGTTTGTGAGTGCAGTGAATAACCCGGTGGGGGCTCAAGGACATATTTACATAGCTCATGAAACCCCATTAAATAATTGCCTCCGTATTCACCATACTCTAATGCGTCAATTGTTCCAAATTGTAAAGCCTGAATTATTTCACCAGGAGATATCGCTACTACTTTAGCTCCGAGCGCTTCATATACTTTAGCTGATATACCTACACTTCTAACTAATAAGCCCTTTAGATCATTCAATGAGTAAACAGGTTTTCTACTCATGAAGACTTCAACCGGGGTGAAAGCAAGCGGCCCTATTAGCAAAACGCCTCTAGCTTCTATATGTTTTCTCAATATAGGTTCAACCTTCCTGTAGAGAAATAATATTTCATCTGGGGATCTAATTGGTCCAGGTATAGATGCACCTAGGGCCATTACAGGATCCTCGGCAACCCAGTAACCGAGGAAAACTTCCGCTAACTCCACTACACCTCTCGAAACAGCTTCAAATGTCTGCGGAATAGGAAATAATTCTCCTCCAGGATGAAGCTCTATTATCAAGCGCCCGTTTGTTATATTTCTAACCAATTCTACGAAGTATTGATCTATCTTATATCTCGGATCACTCGATGAAACATGTGCAGCCATACGCCAGATAATAGGTTTTAATTCTGTTTCTGTTTGAATTTGTTCTCGTGTTGTAGGCTTACTGGAGGATCCAATAATGTATCCAACTAACCCAGATGAAATAACCATTATAATTAATATTGTAGCAAACATATACGTTCGATCGAGCCAGCGCATGTTGCACCACCTTTTATCTTTCTCATGCTTACAGCTAGAGCGTATTTAGCATTTCAATCTACACTATTAGTCAAAAGCTAAAAATATTTACTGATACTCCTCGGAATATTTGGTTGATTAAATAAAGATTAATTTAATATTATATTCTGTAATCGTTTCTATTAATTATAAATTCGCTGTTGTGATAAATTAAAATCTGAGTTTATAAATAAGCTCGATTTTCTACTGATTAAATGGGCATATCATATGACGCAAAAAGCTTGGGAAGTAGTTGTTTGTATAGGATCAACTAATCCCGTGAAAATACGAGGTGTAGTTGATGCATTTAGCAAGTTCTACGTGGTCAAAAAAGCTAAGTACGT
>JAUQPA010000010.1 GCA_030550615.1 Thermoproteota archaeon
AGGTTTTGCAACTATATCTTGGTTGATTGGAACACAGAGCACGAGCACAGACGTGGAACTACTGAGAATTAGAAGCAGCTACATATACTTCAATGAAACAGATGATTCATGGTGGATTAGAGTAAGAGTATTCAACGAGGGATCGAAAACAGCGGAGGTGAAGAGAATAGAGATCCAGGGAGTTGAAACAATAGAGTTACACCCAGCACAGGTCATTAAACCAGGTGAGGAAAATGAAGTAAATAAAACTAAGCGGGGAATACCAGCGTGGATCAACATACAATGTAAGAATACTATCAGCATCGGGAACAATATACAGCGTAGTCGTGAAAGCGGATTAACTCACCCCATCCCCGCCTTAAAGGCCGCGGCTTTCGGTATTGTAAAACATTAACGTAGTTCACTAACATAATTAGCCGAGTAGGTATTAACGAAAACAGTTAAATACGTCAAGAAAGATATCACCTAGGTAAACCCAAAAGTTTAAATATTAATCATTGAATAATACTATAAACGGGTATAAATATGAATAGGAAACTAGAAGGAATAGAACCAATCATAGCAGTAGTAATCCTAGTAGCAGTAACACTCGTATTAGCAATAGCAGTAGTAGGATGGATAATGGGGTGGTGGGGCGCAACAGCAGGACCAACAGAAAGCCTAAAAATAACACCAATAAATGCAACAAATGTAAATAATAATACTGCAACGATGTATTTGTACGTATGCAATACTGGAACCGCAAAAGCTAATATTACATCAGTTATTGTCAGTGGTATTGGTCAGGGCACAATTCAAAATAATTATGTAGAAGTGTCTCCTGGAGAATGTAAAACCATTCAAGTAACTTTCCAAACGAACTTTACTTCCGGTAGAGCATATGATGTCATAGTGTCCACGGCTGCTGGCAATAGCTATAAGACTGTGGTTAGAGCTGAATAGGGTTATCCCTTGTTCGTCTGGATGCTCAGGTAGTAGATTCGATATTTTCCTCTTATTTTTTATTTCTCCTAATGAGATTAATTATTTCTTGTTGTTTTCTCTAGGTTACTATGGTGGTGTGTTTGAGTATTGATTGGAGCCGTGTTTACAGTGCTAGTGGTTTCCGCGATGGTGTTTTCAGTGTTTGTGCTTCAAGCGGTATGGTTTACGCTGTGGGTTTTGACGAGGTTCCAGGACCGGGCTTAATGAGGTATAGGGTTGAATCATACAGGGCTAGTAGCGGTGAGAGAGCTGGAGCGTGGAGTGATGAAAAAGGTTATCCATACGCTACGCTCTCATCGTGCAGCGTGCTCGGGGATAAACTATACGTAGCTGGCGCTACCAGCGGGTTCTGGAGTATACTCGAGTTCAATAAGGATTTAAAACTCGGTAGGAGAGCTGATTTCAATGAGCCTTGTTTTAATCCTTTTTCAATGATAGCGCTG
The DNA here is from genome assembly GCA_030550615.1 of Thermoproteota archaeon. Classification (GTDB taxonomy): domain Archaea; phylum Thermoproteota; class Thermoprotei_A; order Sulfolobales; family Desulfurococcaceae; genus UBA285. The sequence goes on from JAUQPA010000010.1 coordinate 1,428, forward strand.
GATAATTACCTGTACCTAGCTGGTGTGTTAATTGAAAATGGCTATGGGAAAAGCATATACGTTGCTAAGATTGATTTAAGTGATTTGATAATGGTTAAAAGCAGGGAGATCAAGTTAAATAGCTCTAGTACAGGTGCATACGTAATCGAATACGATGTTAAAACAAATCAACTAGTCCTCGGCGGATTCACGGAGAGTAATGGTGAACCAGAGTGGCTTATCCTGTATTTGAGCAGAGAATTGGAGCCATTGAAGTACCTGAGACCCGGGTTTAGAAACGCGATTACCGGTTTAGCAGTAGACTATGATGGCTACATATACGCTGTTGATGGAGCCAGAGTAGTAAAGTTAACGGTTGACGGCAAGGTACTAGCTGTGAGTGATAATACGCCGGGCGTGAAGATATATGCTGAGAAAAGCAAGGCTTCACCGTTGAGACAATATGTAATCGTGGCATCAAATGATTCTATATATATCCTGGCGAGTCGTGATTTGAAAACAATAGCTAGTTTGAAACTACCTAGCGAAAAACCACTGCAGGCTAATCCTGGGAGAATTAGCTCTGAAAGCAACCATGTTTACCTAGCTTTAACTCAAATAGCTTCGAGAAATAACTGGAATTGGGCAGTATACGCTCTCGGGATCAAACCCCAAGGTTTATTCGCGAGGATTTTTAGGAAGCATTGAAGATACTATTGGGTTGTCCAGTAAACAGTGTAGCCTGCTCCGACAACCGCTATGTACTCCAATCTAATTCCAGTTATCTCAATGCTTTGAGCAGTCATCTCCATTCTGATAACTAAGTTGTAATTACCCTGAGGCAACTGCTGGCCAAAGGCTCTTATGGGAAATATAGCTGAACCAAAAATCGTCGCAACATTTTGTTTAGCACCACCGGTGGTAACCGTTGCAGGTGATTGCAGCGTTGCATTTTCATTAAATATCATTACTGATGGGTAAACAGCGATCTGTTGTGCTACTCCTCCTCCGCTACTTACGACTAATATCTTAAAGTATACTGTTAGAATATCAATGTATTCTGTGACATTCAAAATGTTTCTGAACACGAAGACTATGGTACCATTTTTGAAGTTGTTAGCACTCCACTCTTTGTACGTAGAAGAAGATGTGCAGTCACTCGCTGTTGTAATTATTAGTTCATTAATACCATTACCGTCGGCATCTGAGTTTATGTTTTGTCCTGGAATAATATTTTTATTGAACATGCTACTACAGTACCAGGTATTCGTGTAGTTATATATTACAGCATACGTGCTTCCAGATATATTAGCATAGATGTACATTTGTTTTAATCCCCGCACTATTTTAGTAGTATTCAATATATCTTCGCTTGTAAACATTCCCCCAGATGAGTAATAGATGTTTATTTGTGATTGCTGTTGCTGAATACACATTGACTCCACGGGGAACACGTTTCCACGAGATGAAACGGCATAGTCTATTTTGTCAATGTTTAAAATAGATTTAATCTCAGTTATGCTTTTATTTCCTCCTGGCTGAAGAGTCATCGTTGAGTATAAGCTAGGTGGGATATCAATGGGTTTACCTGCAAACCATATTCTCGTAATTGTTAAGGGGATGTTACCGGTATTTCTAATATAGCAAACCCCTCCAGAAACCAATGCATCCAGTTGCTCAAATGATTTTTCTGTTTCGAAGAGCGTTCTCCTGGATATTCCGGTTACAGATGAAGATGATAGTTTACCAAGACTCGTTAACACAAAGCCCATTGATATTATCAACGCTGTTAATACTATTATTCCACCTATTACTTCTGATTGACCCCTGAGTTTTCTACGTTTTCTAAGCATACACCTCCACCCTTCCAACCTCATATAGCTTTGAATCGACAGTAACGAAGAATAATAACCTAGCGTTCGATGACTGCTTAATAACGCAGACTAAGCCAGGTGCTCCTCCGGCAACGTAGTTCTCAACTACCTCGCTGGGTAAGTAGATTACGCTGTCTATTCGCTCAAGGCATGGATAGTAGTCTCCGTTAATTAAGCAATATGTCTTCGGAAAATAGCTTACTGTTCCTTGGCTAGCTCCCTGGGGCAGAGGAAACGATATAGCGCTATTATTGACTTTATCGCCAACAATATATGCTAATGCATAGGATACCTTCCCGGGCTCTATTCTCAGGAAGCCTATGCATACGTGCGTGTTGTTCTCGTACTCCTTATATAGTACTAATAGGCTTTGCTCATTGTAAAGAGTTGTTCTAAGGTTGTTTTGGTAAACTAGATCATTGATGTTCGGGTAAACTAGCCCCAGGAACCCCACACCCACCACTATTGTTGTTGCAATAAGCACCATAACAGCTAGTAAATCTGCTTGCCCCCTCAATAATCTAAAAAGATACATGAAAACTATGCACCTATGTATATTATAACGACTTAGTATTATAAATACATTATTTAGTTAGATAAAACGAAGAAAGATAAAATATGTTTAACCAATATTCATCGACTCTAACAATACACAGCACGTTAACCTAGTTGAAATCACCATGTACAATGTACTTAGCGATCTCCAATGAGCCTACTTTATACCTGGGTTTCACCAATCTCCTAGCTTTCTCGAGTGCCTCGTAGAGCTTATCCGGTGTAGGTTCCTCTAAGTACGCAGCGTTGAGCTTACTGGCGAGAGCTTTAACTTCTTCTCTAATAAATAGCTTTGAGTGCCTTTTAGTATATACTAGTACGAGTGGTTTGCCATAGGCTAATCTAGCTGTTGCAGCTGTTACCCCTGGGTGAGTTACTACAACATCCGCGCCAGCTATCCACTTGTATAGATCACTCGTATACTTGAAGAAAACCCATTGTGGTTTTCTTTCAAAATACTGCTCGGGTTCAACATCACCTGTTTGAACAACTGCTTTTTCTAATTCAAGCTGTACTAATGCATCGAAGACCTCACGTGCTCCGAGAGTGCCAGTAGTAACGAGCACGTATCCTTCGTTTCTCGGTTCATATAAAGCTGGTTCATAAACAGGGCCCGCAACTACTCCATCCGGGTACATTTTCAACTGCTCCTCCCAGTGTAGGAAAACAACTGCGCCTAGTTTGCTGAGAGCATTTACTGCTTTGCTTTTCGTGTAGATATGATCTACTGCTTCAAGCGTGTAGATCCTCTGGTTCCTGAGAATTTTTAAGGTAGTTGATGCTGGTATGGAGAAGTTCGACCCGGATGCGAAGACAAAATCGTATTTTCCCCTGAGTAGTTTAAGTGACTCAATGAGGGCTTTGATCCACCTGTGTAAACCCCTGTAGAATGGCTCCAGCGGCTTCCTGGGTAACGTAGCGTAGTATACTTCCCCGAGTTTCCTGAATCTATCAGCAAGGTAATCGTATCCTCTCGGCAGCAGTATATCTAGTTCAACGCCCAGTTTAATTAATTCATATGCTACAGCGTAAGCATATCCAGCGTGGCCACCGTAGCCCGCTATAATTAAGCCTCTCATGGTGCTTCACGCTTAATCAATATATTTCCCGTTAATTAACTATGATTTCGAATAGTTAGTTTTCTATTCACGTGAAAACCTGCTCAGTTTCTCTAGAAACGCTTCTGTTACTTCGAGTAGTCTACTTATTTCTCGTTTACCATGTATAAGTGAAGGTAGATAGTGTACATGTGTTTCAGACATGTATAATACGCCGTTTACTCTACTGTAGAGGTGCAGTGCTTTCTCAGCAAGGTTACTCCACCTGTATTCTACGGCTTCCCCCGCGTTCCTCGGCTTTCTCCTAGTGAAATGTATGCCTGTTAATGTTCCGTCACCCGTTGTCCAGCAGTCTACGGATAGACTACTACATGTATCAGTGATCCTCCTCCTGAAGTAACTCCAAATGCTATTTGCTTCACTATAAATACCTCTATTTGAAGCTAGGTACTTAATCAACGCGTGACCAGATGCAATTGCTAGTAGGTTAGCTGTGTATGTTCCACCGTGAAATACGGATTCACGTGGTTTAACGTGCTTAACGTGGTTTAAGAGATCCATTATTTCACTTCTACCTCCAAAACCACCTATGCTTCCAACACCACCGCTGAGCGCTTTACCCAAGACGACTATGTCTGCTTTGACACCATAGTATTCTTGTGCACCACCAGGTGCGAGCCTGAATCCCGTTATAACTTCGTCAAATACTAGTAGTGAACCATGTTCATCAACCACTCTTCTAACTTCCCTCAAGTAGTTTTCACGTGGTTCAATGCAGCCAGCTGCACCCATAACGGGCTCCACGATGACTGCTGCTACATCATGATTCCTCATTGCGTTCTCGAGGGCATCTACATCGTTAAATGGAATAGCAATAGTGTACTTTACATACTCTTCGAGGATACCCGCGGATTCCGGTTTACCATTGAAACTCCTTACTGCAACGTGAAGCGGGTCATAGCTACCGTGCCAGCCTCCCTGCATTTTCACAATGTATTTTCTGCCCGTGTACGCTCTCGCTAATCTCACAGCGTACATGTTTGCCTCGGTGCCGCTATTAGTGAACCTCAACTCCTCGAGTCCAGGTACTATTTTAGAAAGTAGATCAACGTACTCCAGAGCATACGGGTGTTCGAAACCAAAATGTGTTCCAGCTTCAAGTGCTTCTTTAACAGCATTTACCACCACGTCAGGAAGATGTCCTAGTAAATGAGCTCCGTGACCCATCCAGAAATCAATGTACTCGTTTCCATCTACATCCCATACGCGTGTACCTTTCGCTTTCGCTATGTAAAGTGGGTAGGGGTGGAAATATCTTAGTGAATAAGTTACGCCAGCTGGCAGCTTGTTAATAGATTTCCCGTATAACTCCATGCTTTTCCTTGTTTTAGCACGGTATTCAGCTTCTAGTTCTTTAATTAATTCACTCAACTTGAGATCTATGTTTTGCATAGCTACACCGAGAACTTTATCTTGAAAGGTAAAAGCTCCGTCATTAATCTTAAACCAGGCGGGATCCGATTTATTTTCTCAGCAATACTTAGCACTATTGAAGCTGTCCCAATGTCTCCGGGCGTACCCGTGCTTCTCCACTTTAAATTGAAATCATCGCTTTCAATAGTTACTTCCTCGTATTCCGGTGCACCAACATAAGCATGAAACTCTATTCTAACTACTTCCCTATCACCCACGTATCCCGCTCCATAACCAGTAATCCCCTTACTCAATCCTTTATCAACTTTAATACCAGCTGATTCTACGGGTTCCTCCGCTACCAGTGGTTCCTGTTTCTCCACCACGTGACTTAATTCGAGATCACCCGCGTATGCAATTAGGTAAATTGACTCAGCATATCCAACATGCCCCGTTAATTCACCTCTAGCTATCTTCTCTCTCACTACGGACGGGTCTTCGCCAACTCCTATTTTCCTCCTGAAAGACTCCCTTCGTTTAGCAGCATCAAGACTTCTAATTGCTCTTATTTTCCTCACTGTAGGTAGTGTAGATGATAAAACTACAAGCAGCGAGTCTAGTAGGAAGCCAGGGTTTATACCTGTTCCAATAACTACAACACCCATAGCTTCAGCCAACTCATCCAGCTTCCTCGCTAGAACAGGGTATCTGTAGTAGGGGTATGCGAGTGTTTCACAAGTAGAAACAACGTTGACTCCTAGATTAATTATGGATGCTATTTGAGAATATACTTTATCTAAGTATGAACCAGTAGCGTGTAAAACAACGTCAGCTTCAGCAAGGGATTCAATATTTTTAGTTACCGTGATACCTAGTTTCTTAACCCCTAGTAATTCACCTACATCTCTACCCACTATTTTTTCATCGATATCAACAACTCCTATTAACTCGTGGTTTCTTTTCAAGGCTGTTTTCGCGAGGAGTCTTCCAATTGAACCGAAACCGTAAATACCGATCCTCAAGTTGTTCACCAACGATTGTGAATATTAATTTACGAAAATTTAAATGCTTATGTAAATTCAGCTCTGATTTTTATTCAACACTATATCCGTGTTACTTTGCTTTCTGCTATGCGATATTCGCATAAATGGTTTCTACCATTAGCGGGTTCACGATATGTTTTTAAGTAATTTAACGAGGTTAATTTAACCGGTGGCTGAGCCGGGTTAACGGCTGTTGCCGAGGTTTAATAATGAATAGTGAAATCTATACATTAGCAACTACAATAGCACTTGTATTTATTGCCGAGCTCGGCGATAAAACAATGATATCTACAGCTATATTTGCTGTTCAAACCCGTAGATTTTTAGCTGTTTTTCTAGCTTCCATCCTGGGTTTTACACTTGCTAACGTAATATCGGTTGTAGCGGGTTTTATTGTAAGGCAGGCTCTTGACTTAAGCATTGTTCAATTAGTTGCAGCTTTATTATTTATAGTAGTTGGTTTATGGATGCTGCTGTGGGATAGGGATCACGTTGATGAAAAAGCAAAATATGGGATAACAGCTTGTTTCCTAGCGGTGTTTTTATCGGAAATGGGTGATAAAACTCAATTAGCAGTATTTTCATCAGTTATTCTCCACGGTTTACCTTTAGTTACATTAACAGGGGGAATTGTAGGATACGCTCTAGCAAATCTAATTGGCTTAATCATAGCTAGAGTAGCGAGTAAGAAAGTTAAGTGGAGTCAAGTTAAGAAATACGCTGCGTTAGTAATGATTACTATTGGTGTATGGATAGCTTTATCGGTTCTCGTGGATTAGTAATTCACTATGTATTATCAACTAGCTGTTCTACTTGTTTTATTACTATTCCGTCTCCTTGTTTAACTCTGAGTTTTGCAGCTGCATTACCTTTATTAACAGCTATTTCGAAGTAACCCCATGAGTTAATGTAGCAAGCTAACTCGCCTTCAGGAACTCTGCTGAAGCTTGCTTCGAAAACGCATGTATGTATTGATGCTCCTGCTTCAATGTTTATTTTTGAACCAAAAGACGGGTTTAGCTTTGATAAATCCATGTTGCTTATGTTGGTCATGATGTTTCCAAACACATCTATGTATACCACGGTTGCTTTAATTGACTTATCGCGTTCATTAACTATTGGTTTTTCAAATGTTAACTTCACTATTTCGCTATAGCTGATTTCCTCCCCCACTTCTTCTAATGGTACTCCTTTACTAATCCACGCAGCTACAGGAGCGAATATATCTCTTCCATGGAAAGTATAGGAGACTTCAGGTAACTTATACTTCGAGTTAGATATATCAAATACTCGTTTAACACCGTCTTGTTCAGCAAGTAGTGTTAGGCAACCGTTATCTGGACCTAGTAGAATATAGTTACTTGTCTCTATTAAAATAGATCTCCTTGAGCTACCCACCCCTGGATCCACCACGACTACGAAAACAGTGTTCCTCGGGAAATACTTGGCTGAAACAGCTAGGATTACAGCTGCCTCCAGGATGTTGTGTCTTTCAACTCCATGTGTTAAATCAATAACCTCAGCTTCTGGATTAATGGATTTAATGACTCCTTTAACTACTCCCACGTATGGATCTCTGTAGCCGTAGTCAGTCAATAGCACAATTAATTTCTTCAATTTTTCAACCTTTCAGGGGGTTTGTAGTTATTTATAATAATCCTTAAATGTAATAATTATTTAACGCCGGGGATGGAGTCGACGGGCGGCCTGATGCGTGATGATTGTTGACGCGTTCAACCCGGCTATTGTTCCGATGATTAACAGCGGATAAGCTGATGCCCGTGATGTACCAGCTCTTAATGAGGTTTTTAAATGCTTAATTCTATTTCATACTTGATGATTCAATGGTTAATGAGGTGTTTTAATTGTCATCTGGTTTAACTACTAGGTGCTTATTCAAGAACACCTGGTATTTATCAAGTAGCGGCTTTAAGTACGGTTATGTATTCGTCTATGGAACGAGGATTCAGGATGATGGTGAAGGCGAACCAGATCCCGAGCTTGAGTTATCCGAGCTAGTATATGATTTCAATGGAGATGCTGTTATAGCTCACGGTTATAGTTTACTAGTAGATATTGTTGAATACGTTGTAAGAGGACTCAGCGGCATCGATCTAAGCGTATTCACGAGGGAAGAGCTTAGGAAAATAGCTAAAGCTGGATTAGTAAACGCATATATGAATGGTATAACTCTACCTGTAGCACGGACAAACCACCCGGAGGTCATAGTGGATATTGCAAGAGAAAATAGCTTCAGAATAGGAATCATAGCTGATAGAGGAACTGTTGCAAGAAACCCATTCATTGTTCTACTTGAATTAGATGGTCAATGGGTTTACTTAGATGACAGGAAAATAGGTGAGTATTCAACAGTAATTTGTAAGCCCAGTGAACCCAGAAACACCTGTATACTCCCGGATGCTAGAGGATACGGTAACATCACTACAGCTATTGAAGAAACATACACTACAGCTCGTGACCCATTATTATCATTCAGAATACTAACAAACTTCTATAGGACAACTGGAATAGACAATGGTTTCGTTGAGAAAGGATCTGCATCAGATTTAATCATATATGATTTGAAAAACCCATTGAAAACAATGCCGTTGATAACTCTAGAGCATCCATATAAACTACTCGCGAGGTCGCAGCAACCCGATGTAGTTTTCATTGGGGGAGACGTGTTTTACGAGCAAGGAGAAAACCTAGCTATACCAGTTGTAAAAATAAATGAAATAATAAAAAAGAAATTGAGAAAAGAGAATTCACTACTCAACCAAACGGAACTTCTATCAAATAAATCCACTTAAAACACTATATTAATACCACGATGAATTCGCATCCTACATGAAAACCTGATTTCATAGGGGTTTTCAATAAAGACAATCAGGAGTAGTAGCAAACTATATTGAACACTCGATGACATAGTTAAGTTCTATGTGGAGAACAAGCTGAACCTTGAAGAGTGGATGTGGGCCCGCGGGGATTTGAACCCCGGACCTCCCGGTTATCAGCCGGGCGCTCCACCAAGCTGAGCTACGGGCCCCTGATTCAAGTATTATTTAACCGAGTTTTTAAATCTAGTTGTTCCTAGTTGCTAATTAAAGTATTTTTAATTGCTTGTTCATTTAAATTCTTGGTGTATACTTTTGCATGGCTGGTGGGGTAAAGTACTATATGTAGATCTTAGTGGTAAGAAAATTAAAGAAATAACGCTTGATCCTTCGTATTACACAGACTACCTTGGTGGTAGAGGGCTTGCTGCGAGATTACTGTGGGATTTGAATCCCCGCGGAGTAGACCCGTTTTCACCATATAATCATCTCGTGATTGCTAATGGGCCATTATCTTCTCTACCTTTACCCAGCAGCGGCAAGGTGCAAGTTGCATCAAAAAGCCCTCTTACTCTCGGCTATGGTGATGGGAATCTCGGATCCATGGCTAGTTTCCACTTGAAGAGAACAGGGTATGATGCAATAGTTATAGCAGGATCCTTTAGAAAACCGGGATATCTCTACGTTGAGAACAATAGAGTTGAGTTTAGGGATGCAGAGGACTTATGGGGACTAGATACGTTCGCAGCCGAGGATAAACTAGTAAGAGAACACGGTAGAAACACAGGTATGTTGCTAATTGGACCAGGCGGCGAGAACCTCGTTAGATACGCTACTATTGTATCCCAGAAAGGCAGAAGTGGAGGTAGACCAGGATTAGGAGCAGTTATGGGTAGTAAGAAGTTGAAAGCAATAGTATTGAAGGGTTCACTTGAACCATCAATAGCTAATAAAGAGGAGTTTCGTAAGCTAGCAGAGGAAGCATATGGCAAGATCCTGAAGAGCGATAACTACGACTTCTGGATTAGACAGGGAACAATGAGCACAATTGTATGGAGTCATCAGAATAGCTGCTTACCAACAATGAATTTCAGGGAGGGAGTATGGGATGAATACGAATCCATCAGCGGGGATTTAATGGAGAAACTCAAGGTCTCTAGACGTGGATGCCCCTTCTGCAACATGGCCTGTGGTAACGTAATACTTGATGATTCAAATGAAGAAAGCGAACTAGACTACGAGAATGTTGCAATGCTTGGAAGCAATATACTACTGGGGGACCTGCGGAGAGTGGGTGAAATAAATAAATTAGCTGATAAACTAGGCGTAGATACAATTAGCCTCGGAAACTCACTGGGGTTCTACATGGAGGCAAGTGAGAGAAACCTAGTGAGTGATAAACTGGAATGGGGAGACTACAGGGAGATAAGAAGACTAGTAATTGACGTAGCATATAGAAGAGGGCTGGGAGCATTCATTGCTGAAGGAGTTGCAAGAATGTCCAGGAGCCTAGGTAGGGAAGCAGAAGAATTCGCGATGCACGTCAAGGGACTAGAGGTTTCAGCATACGACTGTCACGCTGCACCAGCAATGGCACTAGCATACGGTACCTCACCTATTGGTGCACATCACAAGGATGCGTGGATCATAAGCTACGAGGTTAGAACGAACAGGCTTGGATACACAAGGGATAAAGTTGAGAGACTAGTGTTCCTGCAGGATATTCGAGGAGGCATGTTCGAGTCTCTAACTACTTGTAGATTACCATGGGTTGAGGTAGGATTAGACTTGGAGTACTACCCGAAGCTACTATCAGCAGCTACTGGTTTAACCTGGAGTATTGATGACATTAGAGTAATCGGCAACAGAATATACTCGTTGATTAGAGCTTATTGGATACGTGAACATGGGGGTTGGGGGAGGGAAATGGATTACGCGCCAGTGAGGTGGTTTAAACACCCGTTGACGAAAGGTCCATATACTGGTCATAAATTAGACATTGAGAAATACGGTGAAATGCTTAACGCATACTACGATCTACGCGGCTGGGATGAAAGAGGTGTTCCCAAGAAAACCACTCTCGAGAAACTTAAATTAAACTTCGTAATACCTGTCCTCGAGCAAATAATAGAATTAAAATAAGCTCAATTAGTATTTTTCACTACTACTTAGAATACGATATTGAAATACCTTCCATGGAATAGGGATTGCTAAATATGATTACTGTAATACGCGGGAAAGTTATTTCTGGAGTCGGAGAGGCGTCTAAGTACGTGGAGGAGTATGGCTCGGAGTTCGAGAAAATACTTGGAGTCAAACCATATCCTGGTACATTAAATATAGAACTAGGTGAATGCATTGAGGAAATAATTGGTAACATGAGGCCAACCATAATACAGCCTCCGAGAAAGGGTCTTGGAGTTGTTTATGCTTATCGGGGTTTTCTTCGAGGTATTCAAGTACTTGTTGTTAAACCAGCATTAACCAAGCATGATTGCAGAGTAGTTGAATTAGTATCAGCTGTTAAGCTGAGAGAAGTACTTGGTTTAAATGACGGTGACATAGTTGAGGTTGAGCTATACGCGTAGTCACGGGGTTAAAGCGTAGATAAGCGGGTTTAAAACTAGTATTGCATCTAGGAAATTAGCAATGAATTTGAATTAATGCTTTTCACTATGGTTTAATAAAAGTGTTCTCTACGTACTCAACATAGTTTTCAATGTTGATAGTTGACTGTAATGCAGCTGATCCTATGATGCTCTGAGTTACTTCGGGAATAAATAGGAACACTGTTCCAACAATTATTATTGTAACTGTGAGTATTAATAACGTAGCTTGAGCTAGCTTCATGTCAACTTTTCTGAATAAGCTAATGGGGGCTCCAAATAATACAATGTACAGTAGCTTCATGTAAGCCAATAAACCTATTGCGCTTGTAACCACCATTAAAATAGCTAGTGCAATATTATACTCGAAGAGAGCCTCGTAAAGCAGTAGTTTAGCTAGAAAACCCGGTAGCGGAGGTATTCCCGCAAGCGTTAAAGTAGATACTGCGAAAGCAACACCTGCAGCTTTATACTTCATACCGGAACCAGATAAATTGTCCAGTAGCCGAGATCCAGAGGCTTTAATGAACACACCTGTGCTGAGGAATAATGTTGCTTTGGCTAAGGAATGTGTAATTACGTAATACAATGTTGCTTGTAGACCCTTGAAAGTCAAGCATCCAATACCCATGAACAAGAACCCTAGATTCATAACAGTTGAATACGCTATTAACCTCTTGACGTCTCTCTGAATATTCATTAATAATGCTCCGAAAACACCTGATAAAGAACCCATTAAGATTACTGCGAGTGATGCGAGCTCCATGATTGAATTCAGAGGTGTTCTATAGGAATTCCAGGATGCGATGTACAGGAACTTATATAATCCAATAACACCTGTGTTAACAACAAGCCCACTAAGCAGCGCTGATATAGGGGTGGGAGCTGCTGGATGAGCATCGGGTAACCAGAAGTGATTAGGAAACACACCGCTTTTAATGCTAAAGGTCCACAGAGCTAGTATCATTATTAAACCATACGCAAATAAGTGCAGTGTGTCAATATAATTCGTTACTTTATATGAGAAATCAACAAGGTTTAGTGTACCGTAGAAGCTATAGGTTAATCCCATCGCTAAGAGGTACAACGACGTACCTAGAGAACCTATGAAAGCGTATTTTAACCCGGAAACTATGGCTACTGGCCTATTCCTATAGTACATTACAAGTGCATATGCTGATACACCTGTTACCTCCAGCATAACGAATAAGTTGAATAGATCACCTGTGTATGCTACACCGAGTATTCCCGCACTATTACCAAGCACTAGGATTACGTACCATGGATATGCTTCATCGGTGATGTAGCTAATGCTATAGAGCAGTATAGATAGTATTATAAATGACGTTAATAACCCGATCAACGCACAGAATCTATCCACAATGTATGTTATTCCAATCGGAGCCGGCCAACCACCAGCTCTGAAAACGAAAGGGTGTTCAACTCTAAATGCTTCATATGCAACAATAGCTGATAAAACAGTTGTAATAGCTAAAATTATCGTCGCGTACCCCATAACAACAAGTCTCTTCCTGGATACGAGATACACTATTGGTATCGTGAACCCTGCGAAAGCCGGAAGGAACGGAATTACACCTATTATGATGTCGATCATAACCTACACCTCTATCACTCGAATATTTTGTAAGCATAGTATTCGAATTCTTCGCTAATTATCCTCCTAGCTTCCACGGGCTCGAACGTAGTGACCTTTATCCAGTTGACGTAGAAGTAGTTGTTTTTTTCATCCACGACAACTGTTCCAGGGGTATTCGTAATAGAACCCATTACTAGTAGTCTTGCGTATCTTGATTTGACGTTTACAGGTACTTTTACTATTCCCGGATCTATATCCATGTTTATTATTCTTTTAACAACATCCATGTGAGCCTTGATCTCGATGATAGTCATGTATTTCACGAAGTAGTAAACAGCGTACAGTAACCTCTTTAGATCAAAAAGCTTTTTCTCATCAACCACCAAGTATTTCGCAGACATGATACTCAGTACTGTTGAAACAAGTAACCCTGTCATAACAGTGTATGTTGAGAGAGAACCAGCGAACGTAATGTAAACTATGAATACTAATAATCCTACTACAATGTATTTTATCATTACTCCACACCCTCCTCGAGGAGCGATTTAACAGCTTTTCTAGCATCAATAGTACCTGTTAAACGGTACACCTGTATTATTCCGAAAGCTATAAGTGCATTAACAGCTAAACCAATAACGATACCTGTTAGAACAAGTGCTTGTGGAAGAGGATCAGAGGCGTGGTTTAAGAGGAAATCCTTATCAGCACCTCGTATATCGCTGTATACTGGTGGCACGATAGGATACGTAAAAATGAATCCAGCTAGAATTATTGCCACGAAAACAGTATCTGAAAGTACTGTTAGAGATAATAGTTTCTTTGTTAAACTTCTCCTATATACTATGCCGTATATTGATATCAATGCATTGATGATCAAAACGCAGATTATTAGTACATATGTGAATTCCTCAATCACGAACTTCACCTTTATAGAGCTCCTCTGGTATAGATAAATACAAAGCTACAGCTGTGAAACCAGAAGCAACAGCTAGGAATTCAAGTAAGTTATACAAGGATATACTTCCGCTGATTACCACTCCATTCAAAAACCCAGGATAAAACTTCTGGTTTGTAACAATCTCTAATCCTTTAACAACAGGTAATAAAGCCACGAGGCCTAAACCAGTTAGAGCAAATCCACGTATTGCTACAAGTTTTGTTGAAGTAATCCCTTTCTCTAGTAGTATATTAACAGAGTAAACCGGTATGATAAGCATTGTTGCAACAGCTAGAGCAGATCCCCCTGGGAATCCTCCTCCCGGCGTTAAATGACCGTGGAAAGCTATTGCAGCTGATACCGTAGCTATGAGTAGAACAATGATTTTAGTTGCGTTTCTAGATAACTCCGTTAATCCCATTGGTTCTCCACGTGGAAACCCTCCTTTAATCGTAAATATCGCCAATCCACCCACAATAGCTAAGTATAGAACCAGGGTTTCATAGACTGTATCTAATCCTCTATAATCCCATACGATAGCCGCGACAGACTCGGGACTCGCCGTATCTATAATGGTGTTAGCTATATAGTATTTGCTTAAATCTCTTAGAGATCTAGGAACGGTGATTTCAGCTACGAATGAAATAACTAACGAGGACAATAGTGTAACAGCTAGTATAGATATTAGAATAATAACTCGCTTCAACGAGAACTCACCTCTTCAAATCTCTCTGTTTTACTAATGACGAAAATCAATAGCGCTGAGTATAATCCAACCGAGACAGCTACATATGTCATAACAATATCAGCTGCTCCCATTGCTTGAAGTATTACAGCGTAGCAGATGCTTTGCCCAGCTGAGAAAGCAGTTGCTTTTAGCAAATCTCTCTCCGTGATAGCCATGTAAACGAATACTAGGCTGAGTAAGGAAAAAGCCAGTAGTATTAGAATTGTTATAATCATTTTTCCTCATCCTTTTCAAGTGCATCTACGACAGGACTCCATGGAACACTCTTCGATTTATGTGCTGCATAAGCTAAAACATGGCTTCCAACGGGTGCAACTACGAGTAGAATTATAGCTGTTATGAATGAAGCACCGGCAACAGCGTATCTACCTGGAAGCTCCGGTATTCCCAGAGCCATTAATGATATACCTATGAGTGGTAAAACAGCACCATATATTGCTCCTATAGTTGCAGCATGTAATCTCACGTAGAAGTTCGGAAACCTAATCATTCCAATAGCAGCTAGTAAGTCAAATACCCCTCCTAATATGAATAGGAATGCCCCAATCCAAAATAAAACAGCTTCGATCATTTCCCCACCTCCTTTGATACAAGGTATTTTGAAACATATACGTCTAGGAGGTAAACCCATAAAGCCAGCATTATTGATGGAGCCACCAGGAAAGGGGTTTTATAGTATAGTGTTAAAGCCATTAGAAAAACAGCTAAATCATATGAGAGGCAGTCTGCTGCGAGAACCATGTCAGGTATTGTAGGCCCCTTGAGTAATCTAATGGAATACAATACAATTGCAACTATGTATAAAGGAGCTCCAATAAGCACAATTAACTCCATGTACTCATGCAAGTTCTCGACCAAACTTAATAATTATGTTTGAAATTTAAAAATAACTAGCTTAAAGGTGCTCAAAGTGAAGTCGAAGGCTGTTGAAATCGTGAATTTTACGAAGAAATTCGGCGATTTCACAGCTGTGGATAACTTAAATCTTGAAATTTATGAAAATGAAGTATTCGGTTTACTTGGTCCAAACGGCTCCGGTAAAACAACAACTCTACTAACAATAGCTACGGTGTATAAACCTACTAGTGGTGATATTTACGTATTTGGTCATAGTGTTACACGCGAAGATTATGTTGTTAGAAAACTAGTGGGTATAGCATTTCAGGAGCCAAAAGCCATGTGGATCGATAAACCATACGATTTATTAACTTGGCACGCGAGAATAGTAGGTTATTCAATGAGTGATGCGAAGAAAATTGTTCGGGAAGTAATGGAGCTTTTAGGGCTATGGGAGCATAGAAATAAACAATTCTACCAATTAAGCGGTGGAACAAGGAAAAAAGTTGAATTAGCAAAAGTCCTAATACAAAAACCCAGAGTTGCGATTCTAGATGAACCCACAGCTCAAGTTGATGTTCTTTCAAAACATGCTTTATGGGATGTTATCAAAAAACTAAGAGATGAAGGTACAACTGTTATTATAGCTACAAACGACATGTTTGAGGCAGAGAGAGTCTGCGAAAAGATAGCTATAATATATAAAGGCAAACTACGCGCTATGGGTACAATAAGCGAATTAAAAGACTCTATACCGAGGGGAGATGTTATAGAAATACAATATGAAGGAAGCAGGATCCCGGAGAAGCTTTTTGCAAGTCTCGAAGAGTATGGAAGAATTGAAACTCAATCAAGTACTCTTAGAATATACGTGGAGAAAGGCGAGGAAAAAGTACTGGATGTCATTGATTTATTTAGAAAAAACAACGTGAAAATACTTAGAATAATGGTTAAAGAACCAACTCTAGATGATGTATTTACTTATATTACAGGGGCGAAGCTGCGTGAAGAATCCTGATTTGAGAAATAACTTGAAGATAATACTACTTGTTGCATCATGGGATCTAATGAAACTCAAGAATCAGAAAGTGTTCTTAGCTATGCGTATAGCTTGGTTTACTCTACAGGTATTAGTTTTCGCTAGAGCTATTTCATACATAGTTAGCCAAGGTATTTTAGCATATACCGGGGGAG
The DNA here is from genome assembly GCA_030550615.1 of Thermoproteota archaeon. Taxonomy (GTDB): domain Archaea; phylum Thermoproteota; class Thermoprotei_A; order Sulfolobales; family Desulfurococcaceae; genus UBA285. Next base: position 18,106 of record JAUQPA010000010.1, read on the forward strand.
TTGACTATTACTACTTTTATCTACTAGGAATATATACTTCGCTACTCTACTCAACGAGTATTTCCAGAGGATACGTAGTAGCGGATGAATTTGATGATGGAATAGTGGAGTATCATCTATCTCTTCCAATTAAAAGAAGCTTATTTGCTGTTGGAAGAGTTCTCGGCTGTAGTTTATCAACCATTATATTCACATTGCCAATGATGGCTGTTGTTTATGCTATATTAAAAGTTAGTAATTTTCTAAGCATACTTCTTTCTCTAATTTTCGCATTATTGTTTTCAATAGGAATTGTTGGTTTTGTATTACTGCTGGTTTTCGCGGTTAGATCAGCGGATTTAACCGATATTCTTGTAGGTGCAATAGATGCTTTACTCGTTAGGTTAAGCACAGTGTTTTACCCGTTACCAGTTATCGAAGCTACAGGCATAGCACCATACTATGTGGCGGCACTAATGAACCCTATATCTCACTTGTCTGATTTTCTCAGAGTTCTCGTGTTTCCAGAATACTACCTGGTTCTTAGGCAAGGTATTGTTCCCACAATAGTATACATGGTGGCTTTCTCTATGGGCTTTCTTGTAATCGCGATAGAATACTACGAGAGAAAATTAGAGGCGGGGGGATGGAAGTGAAAGAGTGGATTAGAGGAGCTGTTTTAGTTGCCCAGAGAGATCTCTCGAGGTTTTGGCGCAACATATATTGGCTTGCTGGACAAGTAGCGATGAATATCGCGGATCTAGTGATATTTGCTGTTATATTCAGGGGATTAGTGAATCCAGCATTCATACCGGATTACATTAGGTTCATAACCCCTGGTATTCTCTGCCTTGCAATTTTCATATCTGCTTTTAGCATAGGTAGAGAAGTTGGAATAGAGTTGAGAAGAGAAGTAACTCAGTATCTGGTGTCGCTTCCTGTCACGCGAGGAGCATTAGTTGCAGGTAGAATCATGGGGGGTGTTTTAAGAGGATTCTTATACCAGGCGGGTTTTGTAATACTAGCTGTTGTTCTAATGAGCATGCCTAGCGTTGATAAATGGATATTAATTCTCACTAGTTCTTTCTTATTGGCTTTAACCATGTCCAGTTTATCAATTACATTGTCTACTTTAACAAGGGATTTTAATCTTCAAGCTGCGATTAGGTCCCTTGTTTACTTCATATTCTTTTTTGTTTCAAATGTTTTCTACCCTGAGAAAGCGCTAGCAATGAGGCTTGGTTCCGCTGCACCAATAGCGTACTACTCACCTATGAGTATGGCGGTGAACCTGTATAGATTCGGTTTCAATTACACAACGTCAGTTGATGTATTGTTCAACTTGGCTGGGCTTATTGCGTGGGCAACGCTCTCATTGTTATTTGCATATAAAGTTTATATCAGGAATCTCACTAGGTGATTTTTAAACCGGGAATATTGATATTATTAATACGACTCGGTATTGAAGAGGTGCTTAAAATGTCTGCATCTAAAGCTAAGAAAATAGAGAAAATGGAGGTATCACAGGAAACACAACTAAGATCAACCGTGGAAATAAGTGAACTATTGAGAAAACTGAAGAGCGAAGTAGAAAAAGGAACCGTAAAATACTATACCCCTTACTCCCTAGCCGTAGCATATAGTATTAAGGTGAGTGATGCTAAAAAAATACTAAATGAAGCAGTAAAACATGGAATAATGAAGATTTACAGTGGAGGAAGAAGAGCACCAATATATGTTCCTGCTCATACTAAAGCAAAATAGTTCTAAATGATCCTCAGGAAATTAAGTAACCTACAGTGTAAAGAACAATACTTATTCTCTGAAACCTATCTTTGAGATAGAAGAGTAATTTGTCTAATGCATATAATTGCATCTTGATTTCCACTTAGAGGTGTTTTTTAAGCTATCATCAATGAGAATAATTAGATAATGCATAACTGGTGGCAACGTTGTATATTTCCAAATTAGTGATTGAAGCAGTTATAGTGGTGTACATTACTGCGTTTATTCTCTACATGTTTAGATTAGCCAAAGGACCAACAGTATTTGATAGAACAATAGTTGTTGATGCACTTAGTTACGACCTCATCGTATTCATGGCTTTAATAGCATTTTACACGGGTAACTTCTACATGGCTACCCCAATGGTATTACTCGCTCTATGGGCTTTCGCACTCGATATGTATATATCAAAGCTCGAGGAAACAGGTGATATAAGTGATTGACATGGGGATTATTTTGCATACACTCATGGAGTTGATAGGTTTAATTCTCCTAATAATAGGCGCAGTATTCGAGCTCATTGGAGCCATAGGCATTCTACGGCTCCCATCATTCTATACAAGAATGCATGCATTAACAATAACAACTATAGGGGGTGCTGTCGTGCCCCTTATAGGTGTAGCTTTTTTAGCTATATCGGAAACTAGCGCTGGGTCAGGAGGGCTTTATTTAGCAATGCTTTGCATAGTTTCCGCGATCATGATATTAGTTGTTGCACCGACGGGTAGTCATTCATTAATTAGAGCGGCTTATATTCGTGAAAAGAAGGATTCTAATTATACGGGCGATTCTTAGGGAGGTTACATGCTCATAGTTGCTTTAGCAGCTGTAATAGTATCTCTTACGTCTATTGTAGTAGCATACATGGCCGTTATGGAAAAGCGACTTGTGCATTCCATTATCTATCTCTCCACACTTAGCGTGTGTTATTCAATACTTTACTACGTGTTGATGGCGCCTGATGTTGTTTTAGCCTACATACCTATATCAACTACAATACTGCCACTACTCCTTCTCTCCGTTGCAGCTAAAATTAAGGAGGGTGAAAAACGCTGTGAAAGAAAGGAAGCTTAGGAGAACCCCGCTCATAGCTACAGCTTTAATTGTAATTACCGTAGCTTTAAGTATAGTCATAGTCGAAGGGGGATTCGGGGTTCTTCCACCAAATCAAATAAGAGAACTTGGAAGAACCATTCTGATTAACACTTATAATCCATGGAATACAACACTTACTTCTTATTCACTTAATTCTGTATCAGCTATCATATGGGATTATAGAGGTATAGATACTTTGATTGAAACAACGGTTTTATTCGCATCCGTGGTAGGTCTTTCAATTATTTTCCAGGGTATTAAACCAAAGCCCTTAGGTGCTGGGAAAGGCATGAGTATTATAGCTAAAACAACAGTTAAATTAGTTATCCTGCTAACAGTTGCAGCATCTTTATCTATCGCAGTTCATGGTCACATCACACCCGGTGGAGGTTTTCAGGGGGGATCAATACTAGCTATAATAGCCTCTTTAACAATAGTTGCCTACTCCATTGGAGTTATATTTAGATCCGGAGTTTCACTAGATGTACTATTGAAAATCAGGTACCTGGCTTTACTTACTTTATTGCTAACAGCTATAACACCAATTGTTCTAGGCCTGGTTCTAAACACTCGAGCCTATGTTCTTCAAAATATGGCTAAAGAAGATTCCGTGGTATCAATGCCAGCAACATTTCTGAATACTCCTCTCGCAGGCTCCATATTCTTTTTTAATTTAATAGAGTACATCGTTGTATCAACTTCAATAGTATTCATCATAGTATTATTCACTTTGAGCTCTAAAATCCTGGGATCAAAGGGGGAGTAGAGCTCCATGGATGTAATGGTGTTTGCATTTACAGCTATAGCGATATCATTCGCGATAAACATAGCTATTGCAGCGTATGGAATATTTACTGATAAATCATTGTTGAAGAAACTTATTTCATTGATAATATTCTCAGATACGTTAGCAGCATTTGCTGTATTAATTGGATTTAGATTACCCAGCGTGCTTAGCGATTACCCGAGCCCACCGATACTAACTAATATTCCAGAGTCTGTTGATTATTTAGAAGAAATATCTGCAAAAGCTGTTGATCCTGTCCCGCAGGCATTTATTATAACTGCTATAGTAATAAACTTCGCGGTATTTTCATTTCTACTTGGGTTATTGTTGTTGAATTACAAGTATTTTGGTAGCGTGAATGTGAGCGTTATAGAAGAGGAGGCCGGTGATGAAGTATACTAGGGATTTGGTTATTTTCATACTGGTTTTCGTATTCTACGTAATGCTAGCTGGAATACTATCTGGGTTAACGCTGTTCACTGGTTTAATTATAGCAGTGTTCATGACAATAATTACACGTATTTTAATCAGGCGGGGTCATCGCGGGTATAGTTTGGGTGATCTTAAGAGAATTCGCTTTATGCTGGATTACGTTATTAAATTCATATACGTTGAATTAGTTGAACATATTAAAATATCGAGAATTATTCTAAGTAGAAACATGCGCATTAACCCGGATGTGGTCGAGATCCCCGTAGATTTAAAATCAAGAATAGGTTTAACTCTACTTGCTTTAACAATTACTAATACACCTGGAACCATTGTAGTGGATCTAAATGAAGAAAAAGGCGTAATTTACGTCCACTTATTAAACAGGGAAACTTATGAAGCCACTAGAATTAAGCACCTAGTTGTGGGTGATTTTGAAGAATTACTAAGGAAGGTAGTTAAAGAATGAATGCGTTGCCTGCGAGTATATTGATGAACTATTTATTCGCGGCCGTTGCATTATCGATCCTTGGGTTAACTAAGCATAGGAAAGTCCTGGATATAATAGCGCTTTCAGCATCGGTTACAGGATTAATGCTCTCTTTAATTTTAATGAGATATATTACAAGCAATGGCTCAATTACATATACCTTTGGAGGTTTTAAGCCACCATTAGGTGTTGTGTACTACGCTGACTTTGTGAGTGGAGTGTTTTCTTTGATATCTTCTTTTGCACTTTTAATAAGCACAATGTGTGCTTTTGCAACCATGAGCTTTGCAACTAGAAAGTACTTGTATATTTTAGCTTATTTGTTGTTAACAGGGGTTCATGGTTTTATTTTCTCGGGTGACGTCTTTCATCTATATGTATCAGTAGAGCTTATCGCTATATCCGCGTACGCTATTACTGCATTATACAGTAATAGGAGCGGGAATATTAGGGCGGCGTTATTATATGGTATTGCTGGTACATCTATAACGTCTTTCCTCTTCCTAGCTGTAATTATACTATATGGTTCATATGGAACCGTGAATATGGCCGATATAGCCCTGAAATCGATATTTAACGAAGAATACGTGCCTTACTCCGGGTATGTTTTTGGCGATGTTTCTACAGCATCTATAGTAGCTCTCGCACTCATAACCTGGGTATTTCTTTTCAAGTCAGGTATAATGCCTAATCACTTCTGGTTACCAAATGTTTATAGAGTAACCCCGATTGCTGGTTTAATTCTCTTCACGTCTTCTGCGGATTTAATAGGCATATATGGTGTTCTGCGTCTGTACCACGTAGTATTCGGTGATAGATGTATTATTTCGAGCTTCAGAACCACCATGATGTCTTTACTAACAGCGATGAGCATGATTTCAACATTTTTCTCATCGCTTCTAGTTGCTAAGCAGGTGAGAATTAGAAATATAGTAGCTTATAGTACCATAGCACAATTGAGTATTGCACTATCAGGCGTAGTAGCAGGGGTGCCGGAGGCTGTGTCTGGTGCTATACTACATGTTGTTGCAAACGCGCTGGGGGATGCTTTGGTTTTATGTGGTTTCACTCTACATGCTTGGTCTTCAAATAAACATATGAGAAAACTAGGTATGGTTTCAATATCTATTGGTTTTGTGAACTTATTTGGATTATTACCCATTGTTCCTGGATTTTGGAGCAAAGCTCTCATGAGCCTGGGGTTTTTAAAGGTAGGTAATTTACTTGGAGTTATAGTTATATTATTGTCAACGGGTCTATGTGCAATAGGTTACTTCAGGTATCTTACGAGAATAGCTATACGTGAGTTAGCTAAAAGTACACCTCCTCGAGATTATAGTGAGAAGATGCTTTCGATCCCCATTGTAATTTTAATTACTGTAACTATAGGATTTAGTTTGTCAATTATCTTGAACCCGTATCTATTACCCATAGTAATAAATAATACTTTAGACAGCACGAGAAGTGATAGATTCATTTACAACTTACTCGGGATTAAGCCCGGTGAATAAAGTTGAATATGCAGGTTGAGTGGTGGAGCAATATAGCGCTAGCAACATTAATGATCCTGGCGGGCAACGTTATACTACACAAATCAGCATTATTTGGCAATGTTTTCAAGATCATTGGTTACATTTACATACTACTGTTCACTAAGGGAGTAGATGTTTTTTCAAATACATTGATTGCAGCATCATCTATTACAGGAGTATCTTTAACTTTCTATACATATGCCTATTCAAAGTCGAAGTATTCGAGCATTAGTTTACCTCCATTAATAGATCTATTCCTTATCTCCATGATATTGGTATTTAGATCCGGAACGCTCATAGAGTTTATAACCTTTTGGTTATTAACAGAGCTTATTGCGTTCTTCCTAATAGCCTACGACTACATGGTTTCCGAAGATGTAAACTCTATGAGGGCTTCAGTTAAATACCTCGTGTTTTCAATGATACCAACAGACCTAGCTTTATTCATCATACTGGCCTTAGCAGGTTTCGAGGATGCATTTACAAAACACATATTGGATCTTTCAATTAACATAAGTAATCCGCTGGTGCTGGTAGTGATTATTCTAGGGTTCTTCGCTAAAGCAGCAGTAATACCGCTGCATTTCTGGCTACCTGATGCACACAGCGTAGCTCCATCGCCGGCCTCCGTGCTACTTTCGGGGTTAATGGTGAAAATGGGAATTTATGCTTTATACCTATTATCTAGTCAAATCGTAGATGTAGTAGTGTCTTTTACAATGATGACTTTCTTAGGTGGATTAACAGCGGTATATGGCGCTGCTCAAGCATCGCTCCAGAGAGATCTTAAGAGATTATTAGCTTATAGTACTACGTCTGAAACAGGGATCTTATCGTTAATAGCTGGATTATACGTTTTGTCAAGGGATGAATCGTTTATTACAGCGATTATTCTCTATAGCCTAGCTCACGCTGTATATAAATCCTTCATGTTCATGGACTCAGGGTATATCGAAGTTACGATCCACACTAGGAACATCAATGAACTAGGTTTCGTCAGTAAGTTGAGTCCAATGCAAACAACATCTACTTTAATGAGTATTATTTCGTATCTTGGTATGCCTCCATCCATAGGTTTTCTAGCTAAGTTGTATGTTTTCACCACGATCAGCAAGCATCTTGGGGACTCGGTGGTGTATTTCATGGCTCTTCTAGTATTGGTATTAAAAGTTGTTGTATCTGTACTGTATAATGCTATTTACCTCAAAGCTCACCTAGGAAAACAATTATCCACGAAGATGTTCACGGGGTGTTCGCGAAGAGATGAGGTTGCTTTGAAAACCTCATGTTTCACGAGCTCGCTTTATTCCTATGTTATTATAATATATGCTCTGAGCGTGCTTCAAGGTAGAATTATTGTTCAACCCGGGTTAGTGGAGTTACTTTACGCTACTATAGCGATACTTCTATTAGTTTCACTAACGCTTTACCCGTTGATTTATATTGTATTGAAACGCGGAACCAACGGCGGGGTGTTGACTTAATGGGGCAATACATTGTAGTGTTAAAATTAATTAATGTATTCGTGATCATCGTGGAGTTGTTTTTAGTAATTATTGCGCTTATGAACATGAATCTCTTTTTCATAGAAGCAGTTTTTAAAGTTGCTTTATTAATTGTTTATCTACAGATCATTAATCACATAATATTAGATGAACACGTGAAGGTTCTTAGAGTTCTTCTATCGATAACTTCCATGATCATACTGTTTTATACCATTGTATTCCTAGGAGGAGAATTGTTGTTTGCATTAATAATACTTGCTGCATATTTAATGCTCGTAGTGCTATCTACACCTAGAAATAAGTTACTACCACCGAACGTAATAGCTTTAATTACCCCCATATTTCTTGTGCCTTTACTGAAGATGAAGAGAATGGATGTTTTATATGCTTTCTTCCTAGTAGCAACGATTATGGTCTTGCAGACTACCCTGACCTCAACTAAGTTCTACTCAAGCATACTGAGGATCTTTGATGATAAGGTGGCGAAACCAATACTCGATAGATTAAAGGAATCTAAGGTAGGTGATTATATCAAGCCATTGCTTTTAAAACACATTAAATTCTTTTGTATTAAGATCATTAATTCGATAACGAAAATTAACAACGAAGCCAGGAACTTGGAATTAAAATTATATTCGGCGATTAGAATCCTAGAAGACATACTACAAGTAGCTGTGAGAACTGAAGCGAAATTCGAAGAATATATTAGCGAAGCAGCTCGGTTAGTAACTAAACTAGAATTTATCGTTGAACACCATTTCGTGTTAATGCTCATATTAGTTACCATAATGTTGCTGATAACTATAATATTCTACTTGATCTCTCCGTTGATCTAATCCACTTAAATTTAATCACATCCATTGATAACTCGATCTTAAACTCCGTGAAAAACTTTAAATAAACCTCAATAATAAACAAAATTGAAGCGGCGGTCGTCTAGCCTGGACTAGGACGCCGGCCCCCCAAGCCGGAGATCCCGGGTTCAAATCCCGGCCGCCGCACTCCTCTTCATAACCGAAAACATCGCCTTTTAGGATTGGGTGGAGGTCAGAGCAACTAAAATACTCCTGAATAATAAATTGGTTTAAAGAGATGAAGTTTTATTATTTCATGTCATGTGACTACAGCTCTAAACTCGAGGTTTACAATGGTAACATCTGGTTTAATGGTGGTATTTGATTGCGTGAAGTCAGTTATAGTGAATACCTCGAATTCGTATCAAAATATAATGGAATAGTCATAGAAGATCAGGAGATCAAGCTTGAACCAATCGTAGTTAAAAGACTTAAACCAACTTCGGAGGAGCTAACTGATATATCTACTACTGTTTGGAGTTTTCCAAGAAGAGGTTCATGGGCTACTCACAAAGGCGATTACAGAGGTAACTGGGCTCCGCAAATTCCAAGAGCACTTATAGAAATGTATACTAAGCCTGGTGAATTAGTATTAGATCCCATGGTCGGTTCTGGAACTACATGTATTGAAGCAAGGCTCTTGGGAAGAAACTGCATTGGAATAGATTTAAATTATAATGCTGTTATTTTAGCTCTTCACAGGCTCTACTGGCTCGAGGAAAATATTAAAAAGTGGAGTGATTTGGTTAAACCTGTTGAAGTAGAGAACGTTGAAAAAACGTGGAGCAGAATATACCATGGTGATGCTAGAAATCTCCATCTACTAAAAGATAATTCGGTTGATTTAATTGTCGTGCATCCACCATACTGGAACATTATTAAATACAGTGAGGGCAGCGCGAACAGCGGCGATCTCTCGAGGACTAGATCACTAGAAGAATACCTGAGGCTCATGAGTGAGGTCGCGAAAGAGCTGTATAGACTGTTAAAAAACGGAGGGTACTTGGGTATTTTAATAGGTGATACTAGAATTCACAAACACTATGTTCCAGTATCTCACTACGTACTACGAGTGTTTTTGAAAACTGGGTTTTTACTGAAGGAAGAGATAATTAAAATTCAACATAAGATGAAAACAACGAGAGAAGTATGGAGTAAAATAGGCAAAAAGAACTTCTTGCTGATCTACCATGAAAAACTGTATGTATTTAGGAAACCTTTGAGTGGTGAAGACTTAGATAAGTACAAGTATAGTAGTGAAGTATCAATATAACCTGATGAACAAGTGCAATATTTATCTCGACTCACTGAATTGATTGTGAAACTGGGGAGAAGAACAGTAAGTTTAATTCGAGAAGAGAAAGATGTCCACTGTTCGCAAAGACATGATATTGACTAAAAAGTAATTAAGGATCGTAGTTTGATTCATTGTGATGGTGTTTTTAAATATGTTAACTTCTTGAGTAATTCTTCGTGCCATTCTTCATCTTGTTTGAGTTTACTAAGTACATCTATAACTATGTTTGCTCTATGTTCCTCTAAGCAACCTAGCTGAATACTTCTGCTTACAAGAGGCATGAGGAGTTTATGATAAGTTTCCTCGCCTATAGCGTTTTCCACCCATTTCTGTTTATTTATAAATTCATGCAAGTCCATTGGAGTACCTTCATTAATACTAATGATAAGATTTTGCAGGACATTCCAGGGTTCTCCAACGATTTGATCGCAGTTATTAACTCTTTCATTGAACTCGAAAAACCTGAGTATGAGATCAATCATTTCGGCGTGCTTACTGCTCTCAATAGATAGAAGTGAGAGAATAGTTTTAACCTCATTCATCATGGTAAGAAAACCGCTTAGCTTTTCAGAGTATAGTTTTAGAACCATGGATGTTAATGCTTCAAGCTCGCGACTACAATAGAGGTTTCTATATATTAGTTTACATATGTTCGTGGAATCCATGGATGCTACCTGGCTTTATCTATTGCTATAAATGATATAAACTTTAACTAGTTTAACTAATATACAATACCAGGTCTCCAAATGTTGAAAACCTTTGGGGAAACAAACACCACGAATCTTCTCTAAGGGGACTTGAAAATCATTGGGTAAACAGAAGAAGTGAAGAATAACCAAGATCTAGTAATACCGTGATATGTAAGCACGTGATCCACGAAGCTCAGCTGAGTTAGCGTGTTGATTTAAAAGTACATCATCGCTAAATGAGCCGAGGCGATTGAGATTAAAAAGAAATTAAATATCATAAGCATTACTCTATCATATAATAATACTCCCTTGGCGGATTCACATGGCTTATCTCACAGATGTTCAAAAAATGATTAATGTGATCCTCGATAACCTGAAGAATATTTCTAGGCAAGTTGACTGCGCCATAGCTTGTATAAGTGGAGGCGTGGATAGCACTGTATCAGCTATTCTTGCTCAAAGAGCGCTAGGTGAAAAAATCTACCCTATATTCATAGATACAGGGTTTATGAGAATTAATGAAGCAGTCAACGTAGCTCGTACGCTTAGTGAATTAGTAAAAATAGAGGTTTATGATTTCTCCGAGGAGTTCATATCTAGACTAGAAGGTATTGAAGACGCCGAGGAAAAACGAATTGTTTTCAGGGATCTCTTCTACAGATCAGTTAAGAAAATCGCAGATGAAAAAAGCTGTAGCTGGATTGTTCAGGGAACAATAAAAGCTGATGTTGATGAAACAAGGAGAGGGGTAAAAACACAACATAATGTCTTGAATAGTGATTTAATCGCGAAATATGGATTGAATGTTATTGAACCACTTATTAACTTGTACAAACACGAAGTAAGAGCCTTAGCGAAATACTTGGGATTACCGAGGTTCATATCTGAAAGACAACCTTTTCCAGGACCAGGTCTCCTGATTAGAACAGTTGGGAAACTCAATAGAAAAAAACTCGAATTGGTGAAAAAATTAACAAGTATTGTTGAAAACGCGCTTGGAGATAAAGGTTATAGTCAGTATTTCCCGGCTGTGTGGGAGCATAATATCATAGAAAGCTCGAATGTTAAAGACATAGAGTTCGATGTATACGAAGTAAAAGTAACTGGTGTAAGCGAAGGCAATAGGAGCTATGGTCACCCCGTAGTAGTTAATCGTTGGCCTACTGACGTAGACATATATGATCTCTACAAGTACTTCGATACACTGAGAAATCCACATATTCTTGTAAAACTCGCTGAACGAAACAACGGTTTGTACTTGGTAGCTTTGAGAATTGTTAAAACCGAGAACTTCATGGTGGCGGAAGTCCCCAGAATGAATTTAAACGAGCTCAAGACTCTCGCTAATGAAATTCTCGAGAACTCAGAGGTCAGAGCAGTCGCTTTCGATATAACACCTAAACCTCCTGCAACTATAGAGTACGAATGATATATAGATTAAGGATAAAGAACCTAAAGATCTTTTCACTAATATCACGTATCCACATTAATGATTAAAGAAGCAAAAGTGTAACTTTACTTACAGCGAGTTTATGGATCAACGGGTATATTGCTCTCTATTCGTGTTCGCAGTATTTGTGATGTATTTGATTAACACTGGGCAATTGATTATTATTGTATTACTCGATTTAAACAGCGAATCTTGTTATTTCCTATTATCCATCTTAATGTACCGTTCAATGGATTCAATTATTCTGAGTGGATCTAAGTATAATTCAACGGCATTCAGCTCTCTCAAGATCTCCATTGCGTTTTTCACTATGTCTCCGTTTCTCTTTTTTGCAAGTTCGTAAAGTGTTTCTCCAAGGGACCATGGATAGAATATCCATACCCATTCATCTAGTTTCTCAACATAGTAATCCGGCTTGAATTTACTTGTAGATTTAAAATGTAACACAGCTGTTTTAATATCGCTCGCGCCGAGAGATCTAGCAAGCTCTGTAATTTTAGACAATGTTGCACCGGTATCCGTGACTTCATCTACAACGAGGATCTTTAGGTTTTCGAAATTCATTTTTTCATGTGCAGATATCTCTGGCTCCTTCCTCACGTGAACACCTGTTCCCCAGAATTTTGATCTAATTACAACAACTTCATCTACTCCCAGTACATCACTAATGATTCTAGCTGGTACTAGTCCGCCGCGAGAAACAGCGACTATGGCATCTACTTCCAAATTATCATCAAGGATCATAGAAGCCAGTTTGTAACAGTACTCGAGTGCCTTGCTCCATGGAATATACAAAACTTTCATATAGACACCTATAAGTTCACGACTAGAAGCTACTACGTGATATAATTGATTACACTAGCTACTTATATTCCGAATTATATACAGTGCATGATTATAAAAGTAACGTATTCGCCGATCTAGTCAAGTGCATGTTCTGGAAAATAACTTGTATAAGTGAAAAACATCTGCCAAGCAATAGATTGATTACTAACGTGAAGAATTTATTAGATCAATTAGAATCCATGTATAAACAATACTTCTTGTGCAACTTTGATGGCCGATCCCGGCTCGATTCTGTAACCGAGTTTCATTAAGGACCTTTCCAAAGTTGCCAATGTGGCTATTATTTCATGCGCAGTGACTTCCCCCATGTGCCCGATTCTGAAGATTTTTCCCCTTAGAGCACCAAGTCCACCGGCTATTTCAACACCTCTAGCGTGCATTTCACCATACAATTTAACCCATTCTATACCATTTGGTAAGTAAGCAGCCGTTACCGTGTTTGCTCTGAATGGTTCTTCGGCAACTAGTTTTAAACCCAATGCCTCAAGGCCTTCCTGAACTGCTTTTGCGAAAACCTCATGTCTCTTATATCTCGCTTCAAGCCCTTCTTTCATTATTCTATTAAGCGATGAGTATAAAGCATATACCATGTTTACAGCTGGTGTTATGTAATAGTTTCTTGTGGATTCCATTTCACTAAGTAATTTCGATACATTAAAGTATAACGTTTCATTATCGGTTAACGGAATAAATCCACTCCTGTAAGCTACGATTGCTAATCCAGGTGGTGTAGCTAGGCTTTTTTGAGACCCTGTAATACAAACATCTACACCCCACTCATCCATTTTCATCTCCATTCCTCCAATTGATGCTATTCCATCCACAATGACTTTTACTCCATACTTCTTAGCCACCTTGGCTATTTTGTCTACGGGATTATATACAGCTACCGAGGTTTCCACGTGTTGAAGAAGAACAGCATCATATTCACCTCTACTTAGTAATTCTTTCACATTTTCTTCACCAAACCCTTTTCCTAGAGGTGATTCAATTACGTCAACTTTTACGCCTATTCTCCGAGCCGCCTCGGCAAGGTAATCTCCGAAGAAACCCGTTTTTAATACAACGGCTTTTTCACCGGGTTTCAGAGATGATCGAACTCCGAGTTCTATACCGGCTGTACCACTACCGGGAATTAATATAACGCTACCGCTTGTTCCAAATACCTTTTTCAACATCTCCAGGGTCTCTCTGTGTATCTGGTCAAACTCAGCTGAAACATGACTTAGTGTTGGCTTAGCCATATCTAGTAAAGTTTCATAATTCACTATAGATGGTCCAGGGATCATTAATAAAAATCTACTCAAGATTTCACCATAGATTATAAATTCATCTAAGTTTAAAAACATGAAGTCCAACTTCTGACCTCCACTCCCAAGGACGATGCTTCCAGGTTGTAATTTAACTAAGGTATTACTAAGCAATGTAAGCTAGTATATGACATTTTGCCGGGGCAATGATATATTACGAATAGAGATTGAGTGTAAAAGTATTTAAGGTAATGGTATTCACTATAGTTAACCTATGGTAAATTGGAAATCACAATAGTTAAGGGATTTAAAATGAAACTGCTCAGTACAGTAAAAGCAGCTGTAATAGCAGGTTTATACGCAGCGCTAGTTATACTGCTCGCACCAATAAGCTTCTATGCTTTTCAAATTAGAGTAGCTGATGCACTTCTAATTCTTCCATTCATGGATTTCTTCGGGTTTCCAAGTATAATCGGCCTTACTGTTGGTTGTGCGATTGCAAATATTTATTCACCTTTCGGGATAATAGACATAGTATTCGGCTCTCTCGCTAATTTCTCGGCCGGTTTAGTAGCGTGGATTATTGGTAGAAGAAGTAAAAGTATATGGGCACTAATTGTCGCAGCAATTCTTGAAACCATAGTTATATCAGCAATAATAGGCTACTTCGTTCTTCACTTAATAGGTGGACTAGAACTTACTGTGGCTTTCCTAGGCGTCCTCGTAGGTAGCGTTGTTAGCATTTGTATATTAGGAGTTACATTAGTGCTGTTTTTAATGAAGGGGTTGGGAATAAATTGATAAAAGTAGAAGATGTTACAGTAGCATATAACGGGCATAAAATAATAGAGAATATTAATCTAGAGCTCAAGCCCGGGTTACATATTGTTCTAGGTAAAAACGGTTCTGGTAAGTCTACACTACTGAAAACTATAGCTGGTTTAATTAAGCCCATGAAAGGTAGAGTTTTCATCAATGGAAGAGATGTACATAAAACCCCCAGAAAGGAAGCAGTAAAACTTGTAGGTTACGCATGGCAGAATCCATATGCAGGATTTGTGGAAACAACTGTTAAGGATGAACTAGAATTTACATCTAAAGTTACCGGTGTATCATTGAATAATGAAATAGTAGAGATCCTGGTGCCGAAGTATCTTATGAATAGAAATCCATTTACATTGAGTGGAGGAGAAGCAAAAAAAGTATCGATGGCTAGTATATTAGCTTTAGATCAACCAGTATGGCTTCTTGATGAACCATTCGATTACCTTGATAGCGACGGCGTAGAATCAGTTATTAAAGTCATAAATTACGGTATTGAAAAAAATAAGACAATAGTGGTAGCTTCCGCTAACTTAGCATATTTACACATGCTTGATGCTGACCAGGTATTAGTACTATCAAGAGGAGAAGTAGTGTTCAGGGGCTTAATCAACGATTTGAATAATAGTGTTCTCAGGGACCTAGGCATACCATCTAAGATAATGATGTGTGGTTAAATTGCTGGAAGAAATAATAGAGTTGCATACTAAGTCAACTGTGTTACATCGTTACGAATATATTTATTTGAAACTGCTTCTTGTGATCTTGACGTTGGCTTCTAGGGCTGTAAATTTACACGTGATCCTAGCATTTATTGTCGTGAACTCAGTTCTATTGATCTACGTGGGAGCAGGCGCATTACTTGCCCTTGCTTTCATATCATGGTGTTTTTTAACTTCAATTATTATTTCATTAAATATTCTTTTTTCAACGTTTAAAACAGGTATAGTTGTTAATCTGATCTATGGTTTTGCATCATTTACCTCTCTTTTCCTCTTTTACTCAACTACTCCTCCAGGTCATATAAGGAAATTACTTGGTTTCAATGTTATTTCATTAACATATTTATATCTAGGATACTCTATACGAATACTACTAGATGCATTAAACGCGTTGAAAGCAAGAGGTTTAAGTCCATCATTTAAATTACTTGATTACAAATATTTGCTTCGATCGTTTACGGTTTTGTTGATCACAAGGATCATGGAAACAGAGGAGGCTTTGAAAGCAAGGGGTGTGGAATAATGTTTCTTTAGTGGGAATCTAATTCTAACACTTGCTTTAATTTACGGTGTTGTCTAATCACTAAGATCGTCAGCAAGCACTAGTGCTTCTTCTCCGGAGTTAGTATCGATAATACCGCTATCGCGGCTATTGCTAGTATTAATGCAACTAGAGTGGATATTATGGATGAAACTATTTGTTCTATGGGCGTTGTAGTGTAAATATGAGTTACAGTGAATGTCTCTGTATGCACCTTGGTAGAGGTTTCGGGAGGCATATTCAGCGTTGTTACAAATGTGATAACAATAGTGGTTGTTATAGTTGTTGAATGCATTACAGTTTCTGTTTTTGTTATAGTAACAGCTTCGGGTTTGCTAGTGTAGATAATTGTAGTTGTATATGTTAGAGGCTTAGTAATAGGGTATGTTTCTGTTAGTATTATAGTAGTTGTTTTCGTTAAGGTTTCTGTGAGAGTAAAAAAGACCGGAGTTGGCGTTCCATTCGTAATGTAGTATTTCAACGGGTAGTAATCTATATTCCATCTCGAATTATCCAACACTAACGGTTGATCACATATTCCATCTTCATTCTCATCATTACATGTCTGGGAGAAGCCTGATCCATCAGTTAACAGGTATATATTTCCGCCTAAGATTTTGCCTCCCATAATGTTTACTCCTTGTGTTGGATTTATACTCCAGCTATTGATCCCCGATCTCACGAAGTAGTTGGTCTCGGAATTGCTAAATATATTGTTGAATATTGAATTATTATCTGATAGTAAGAGAATTATTCCATGTCTTCCTTCAACTAGGTTATGGGCTATAATAGAGTATCTCACTAGGTACAAATTGAATCCACAATAAGTTGATTCACCATAAATTGAATTATATATGATCATTAAATTACTTGAGTTTCGAGCAATGATAGCTTGATAACTATTCATGAACGTATTGAATGATATTTCAGAGAATTTAGTGTTCAGCATTGAAATACCGTACATGAACGTATTGGAGATAATGTTGTTACTGAATGTAATGTTGTTTGAATCATATATGGTAAAACCGTAGTCCACTTTATCTACTGCATTATTGATTATTTTTACCATAGTGGAGTTTTCGACATAAACCGCTTCATGAAAAAACTCGATTCTTAAATTCATAATTGTAACGTTATATCTATCTATTATTCGAATAGCTGTTTCTTCGTATCCAGACATATATCCACTTAATTTATATCCTCGGCCATCTAGTATTACATTGTCTTTTTCAATGATGATCTTTCCATATAGATCGCCAATTAAATAGTACAAATTACCAGCTCTACGTAAATTAACAGCAATCCCCGGCGGATCAGTTTTAATTGAGCCGTCGCTGGAAACATATATTATTGTGAAAACTCCTTCCTGGCTTTCAACGGTAGTATTAGTGAAAGAAATAATGGGTAGAGTAATGATGATTAATACGAGAATAATGATCCAGCGGTTTCTCATCAATTTCAGCCTTATAATTATTGAATATTCGAATACTTATTAAACTTACTTTGTGGCAAATGCATGTGATGATCTTAAGTAATATTGCTAGTTACCTTATCAACTGATCTGCGGTCTCTGAAGAAATATTTGACTTAGGCAATCCAGGCTCCATGAAAACATTAGTAATAACAGTAACGAACTCAGTGTCTACGAACATACGCTGCAGGTAGATTAGATCTATCATTAGCGAAGATTTCAAGGGTAGTGAATACTCTAGGTTTCCTAAGTGATATGGTTGCTTCGATAACTTCAGAATTAACATTGTTTTTGTGTTTGTATTAGAGCGTTGCCTTGGCATTCGATCTAGACACCAGCGGGTAATTTCGATCTCGTTTTATTCATGGTCATTCTACTTGTACTCGAATTACTGCTTACCGCGTTTATGTTAAGGTAATTATTTGTTGTTTCACCGTTGTATCATAGTGAATACCTGCCAGGAGAACGTAATTACATTTGCCCACTCCGAAATAATTTCTCACCTATTATACGCAGGGTTATTTATCAATTATTCAATAACTTATCTTGGTGAATAACGTGGTTTTAGCTCACGGTGTTTTAGTGAGAGTAAATGCTTCGTTTGATCGTGTCGTTGGCACGCTTAAACCAGGTAGAGAGTACTCCAATGTCTACATCGAAGTATTCGATACTAAACCCAGAGTAGCTATTGCTATTGGTGAAAAGTTTTTCTTTAGAGCAGGGAATTACGCATCTATTACGTTAATATTAATTGAAGAAGACAACTCAACGATCATCAGAGCCATCGCTTCGGGTAGTAGAAAAGGTCCACTAGATTTCACTGATCTAGGCGTGTCAAGAGACTATGTGAAAGATTCAATTAACACTATTTGCGAATTGGCGAGGGCAACTTGTGAAATTATAAGAGAAGTAGAGCATCTTGATGCATCGAGATCAGAGCTACTTAGAATATGACAATTATAATTCTAAACTCCATGGTATAAATGCCGCGTAGAGCGAGTTAATTGAAAAGACGGGGTCGCGAAATTCCAGCATCGAGAAGAAGCATTAGAGAATACAAAAAGAACTAAGCATTATAATGGCTTCCATTGAAAATAATGGAGATTACTCTTTATGCCTCCTAACATGGGGATTTTTCAATTATGGAGCTTTATAATCGTATTGGATAACAATGTGAGAAATGAACTAGCGTTCATATGCTCAGGAAGCCGCTATTTGCGAGAGGGCTGCCTTTAACTCCTCAAATGATTGATCGTGTTAATGCAGTATTCTACTTAATGCTTGCTTTTTTCCACATGGACCTGGAATAATGTTAGAGTGTTCAATCAAGGAATAGAAGAGAAACCATGTATTGAAGCCCCTTCGGGAAACACCAATTCCAGTGATCTCAGTTGATTAATCTGATAAAGTACCAGTGGTTAAATTAGGAAAGCGTGTAAGAGAAAAAACTCATGAAAACTATGGGTGCAGTATTCGAATACAAAGATCTGAACAAGAACACAATGTATTAAAACTTATAAATAACTAGAGTAAACAATTAAAGCGGTGTAAGTATTTGAATTTGTCTAAAATAACTATAATTGCCCTATTAATTGTAGTTGCAATAGCCGTGAGCATGATAGTTTACTATTTCTACCTGAAACCTACACCAGTTAAAAAGGTTCTAAGAGTTGGCACCAGCCCTGATTTTCCACCTTTCGAGTTCATTAATGAAACAACAAATGAAATAGTGGGAATAGATATTGACTTGGTTAAATTAATAGCAAAGAAAATAGGTTACGAAGTTGAGATAGTTCCAATAGATTTCGATGGTTTAATACCAGCTCTGCAGGCTGGTCAAATAGACCTAATCGCGTCAGGTATGACTATTACCGAGGAGCGCGCGAAAGTCGTGGATTTCTCTATACCGTATTGGGAGGCTAATCAAGCAATAATAGTTGTGAGAGGAGGACAATTTAAACCCAGAGGTCTAGAGGATCTGGTAGGAAAAACTGTAGGAGTTCAAACAGGTACTACGGCTGAGATCCTCATTACAGATTACATTAATAAAACAAATGCTAATATCCAAGTGAAGAGTTATTCCAGTTATATTCTGGCTACGCAGGATCTCTTAAACGGCAGATTAGATGCAGTTATCGTTGATGAACCAGTTGCTCAGGCATTGCAAAGAAAGTATAATGTTGAAATATCGGCATCAATAGAAACAGGAGAAAAATATGGTTTAGCTATTAAAAAAGGCAACGCGGAGTTACTAAATGCTGTAAATAAAGCACTGAACGAAATACTAAATAGTCAAGAGTGGTATGATATTATCTCAAAGTACACGGGCTAAAGCAAATGAGCTTAATTGAACAAACACTAGTAGCTTTCATTGTTATAGTGAGATACGGATTAGCTAATACTATTTTAGTTTCTACACTAGCTTTTTTTCTGGGGCTCGCCCTAGGCTTAATTCTCGTATTCGTACAGGTTCTCGGTGGACGTTTGGCATCATCAACT
>JAUQPA010000051.1 GCA_030550615.1 Thermoproteota archaeon
GGACATTTACGTTGTTGATGCAGCGGAGCTAATGAGTAAACTAGCTGTTGGAGCACTTGATGCTGGAGCTAAGATACTCTTAGGAGTAGACGTGGAAGATCTTATCGTCAGGGAAAACCCATTCAGAGTAACAGGAGTTGTATTTAAGTGGAGTGCTATTAGCTTAGCTGGTTTACACGTGGATCCTCTTTTCATGTCGGCCAAAGCCACGGTTGATGCTACTGGACACGAAGCAGTATTAGTCAACACGCTTGTTAAAAAGAACAAGGAGGTAAAGATTGAAGTAGTAGGTGAAAAATCAGCTTACTCCGAGAAAGCAGAAAGGGATGTAGTTGAGTATACTGGTCTAGTTGTACCCGGGTTATACGTAGCTGGAATGGCTGTTGCTGCTTTACATGGACTACACAGAATGGGCCCAATATTCACCGGCATGCTTCTCTCGGGTAGGAAAGTAGCCGAGGTCATCGCCAAGGACCTCGGTGTGTGAATTCATGGCCTCCAGAGTGCCCGTTGCAATGACGATTGCTGGAAGCGATTCCGGGGGAGGAGCAGGTATAGAAGCTGATTTAAAAACTTTCAGTGCTCTTGGAGTACATGGAACTGCTGCAATTACTAGTATAACAGCTCAAAACACTCTGAGAGTAACAGCAATTTATGATATCCCAGGGTGGATGGTGTATGAGCAAATAAAAGTAGTACATGAAGATATCGGTATTGATGCTGCTAAAACAGGTATGTTGAGCAATAGCGAAATAGTTAAAGCTGTAGCAGATGCTGTAAAGGAATTTAACTTGAAGCTCGTTGTAGACCCTGTAATGGTTGCTAAATCGGGAGCTAGATTACTACGTGAAGATGCCGTTGAAGCCCTCAAGAAAAACTTGCTTCCTCTCGCACTAGTAGTAACTCCCAACGCTCCTGAAGCAAGTATTCTAGCCGGGTTCAAAGTGGAAACAGTAGAAGACGCGGTGAAAGCAGCTAAGAAGATCCACGAACTATATGGCGTTGAAGCGGTTGTTGTGAAAGGAGGGCACCTAAGTGATCCCGAGGTAGTCGATGTACTATACTTCAACGGGGAGTATTATTACTTAAAGTCAAAGCGGTATCCTCGAGGATGCTTTCATGGAGCTGGGTGCACGTATTCTGCTGCAATAACAGCGTTTATAGCTAAAGGATACAGTATCGTTAAAGCCGTAGAGGAGGCGAAAAAATTCATTGACACAGCGATTTACTATGGGTTAAGAATCGGTCGGGGACATTGCCCTGTTAATCCATTAGCTTATATTGAGATCCCCGCTCTAAAATATACTGCAATAGAAAACGTTAGAAAAGCTGTTGAAATACTATTAGAAAACCAAGCAAAAATAATACCATATGCACCAGAAGTAGGAATAAATGTCGTTGAAGCTATAGATGCAAGATACGTTGAATCCCCATTAGATGTCGTTGGAGTTGAAGGAAGATTAGTAAAAGCTGGAAATAAATTGATTAAAGTAGGGGAAATTAAAGCAGGTGCATCAAGTCATCTAGCTAGACTCATAATAGCATTAATTAGAAATGGACTTGATGTGAGAGCAGCTGTAAACATAAAATATAACCCTGTAATAGTTAACAAAGCAGTAGAAAACGGATTAAATGTAGTATTCGTTGATAGAACACTTGAACCCGAAGATTTGAAGAAAGCTGAAATGGGCACCATGGAGTGGATTGCTTCCCAAATACCACCTGGTTCCAAAGAACCTGACCTAATATATGATAAAGGAGATGTAGGGAAAGAAGCTATGATCAGAATTATTGGTAAAAACGCCGTAGACGCTGTTAATAAATTATTGAGATTACTAACGTAAAAACCCATCTAGAAAACAACGTAGTTTTCCATTAGAAACTAGTTTTGAATCTAAAAGCTAAATTAGATAACCCCATGTGTTATAACTAAGTAGACAGTTAAAGCAAAGATTACAACTAGTATAGATGCTTTAGAAGATGTAAACCCGGTGCTTCTTAGAACGCATGCAGGAACAGAAGTACTTAACACTCCCAGGTAACCATATATGCCCAATATCCTCAGATCCCCGATGATAGTTGAAAACCGGGTAAACATATAGTACGATGTAGCCATTAGCAACGCTAATATCGTAGAATATAATAGATAGTACTTAGATCTCTCTTCCACGAATTTCCTTAAACCATTAACTTCGTCCACGAAATGTGATACGGAAATAACGTATAGACTGCCGAGGTCACTATATTGCAATAAACCAGTGAGTAGTGATAGAACCTTGCCCGCCAATACTGGTAGATTAATTTTTTCAAGGATCTCTTTGGAACTAGATCCGCTTAAAATACCATACCACAGCAACCTATACTCTTTCAACTTAGATTTACTAAGGGAGTCAACTAAGGCTACATCAACTGTTTCTCCTTGAATAGTTCTTGAATATGTATCGTTCAATAATCTCAGAGACTCTTTCTCCATATTTAATATGGGATTTGTAAAGCGTCTTGTGAGAAAATGCATTGTTATAATTACCATGGAGTAGATTATGGCTCCAATATAATTAACGAATAATAAGGAAACAGAGGACAATAAGAGAACTGTGTCAACGATGATCACGGGTGGTATTATATGGTAGTAGAGCTTTTTCATTACCATTAGAGATGTAAAGTACCCGGTCAACCCTGTGAATTCCAATACTAGAATACCTATGAGAGGGGGGAAAGGCCATATAGGCATAAGGCTAAGTGTTGATAATCCAAGTACTGCTACGAGAACAGCTTCGTAAATAACCTCTATTATTCTCAATAATTCCGATATTTTAGCCTTTAGAACATTAAACTCGGATTTTAATACATTGTGGACATACGTTGATGTATCACCACTTGTGAGAATAATGTTACCGTATTCCCTGAAGAAATCAGAAGCTCTTGTACCCCTTGTGATCTCGCTTAACTTATACAATGATAGCTGCGGGTCTCCTAAGAGATGCTCGAGCACCATGTAAATCCTAGATAATGATCTGTAGCATTCATCTATCTCAATATCCCCACTGTACAGTGCTTTGAATAAATCATATATTTTAAACCCATTCATCTCCATGCCGTTTAAATATACCAGGAATTCAAGGTATGATCTATCGAGACACTTCATTGACTTCACTGATTCCACCTATGTATTTTCAGCTGAATTTTACTTCGTTTACTTCAACTCGTTCTCTCTTCGTATAATACTCAGTGATCCTGGCTGCAAGTTCTTCTAGTGTAAAAACACCCTGTGATACCTGTCTCTCTAGAAAAAGGGCTCTTTTAGTTATTTCGCTATATAGCTCGCTCTTACTGTAGTACTTAGATAGCCTTACAGTGGATTGAATTAGATTATTGATGTCGCAATTCCTACTGCTATTATTGCATATTTCAACAGGATCCGAATCCTCGCTGATCTCAGACAATGAAAGAACGCTTCTTCTTCCACTGGAATTGAAGCCCACTATCACTATAGTCCATATGTTATTTAGAAGGTTTTTCGGTATGGAAATAGGGGGAGCCATTAGTCTCTTCAACACAGAATCAGGGCTATCTGCGTGAATGGTATTCAGTACACCATGACCTAGTCTAGATGCTTGTACAAGTAATTTTGCTTCAACTCCTCTTACTTCTCCTATCACGATGTAATCCGGTCTTCTACGTAAGACAAATTTCAACAAAGTATACGAGTCTATTTGAGAACCCCGGGTAAACACCTCTGTTTTTTCCACTAAAGACTCCCACAAACCCGTTGTACCACCTATTTCGGGGGTATCCTCTATTGATACAACTTTTCTATAGGGAGGTATCAGTGTTAAAAGAGCCTGTAGAAGTGTGGTTTTCCCGGAGCCAACGTGGCCTGCGATAATTATCCAGCCTTTTCTCTCGATAATAAGCCATAGATAACCAGCAATTATAGATGATACTGTTCCTTCATTTATTAGCTTAGTAATAGTCCATGCTGCTCCGCTGCGTTTTCTTATAACTAAACTACTTCCGTGAGGTGAAACGGATTCGCCATAGACTAAACTTACTCTTAAATCCCCATATGATCCCTCTGCTAAAGGATTCACAATTGATATATGTTTCCCTATTCTACGGGATATTGACACTACTAACTTATCAACGAAACTTGGTTTAACTACAATGTTTGTTTTAAGCCAGCCGATCCAATTAAACCTGTTGTGAACAACATGAATTCTCCCAGTTAAATTCGATAAATAAATATCCTCTATATTTGAGTCAATTATTAACGGCGTAAAAGGACCTAAACCATTTGCAACCTTAAAATATAGGTATTTTTTCACGTCTAGTGCATTGGTTGTACGTAGTTGCGCAACTTCATTGGTTACATTTCCTGAAATTATATCGTCAACTATTTCCCCTAAGACAATTTCGTATTCCTCCCTTGGTATTTCAGGTTCTCTTACAACGTAGTATAGCTCGTTGTTTATTGATCCTATTTCAACACGTATTAAACCTCCAAGTTCATACACGTATAGGACATCATCTAAAATCAGGTTCTCCAGAGTGTATCCAGCCACGTAGGGTTCCGAGTATTCCTTGATGATTTCTTTGACTTGGTGAATACTACGGGGAGAATTCAATTGAGCGAGAACATGTTTAGTCTTGGAAGGAGTATTTGATAAAAAAATAAATTTGTTTACAATGGATTTCATATTCATGATTTAAACCCTTTACCCTATTATTCTTACTGTTACAGGCTCCGTGGAGATATCGTTGTATTTCACTACAATGTACCGAGGTAGTTCAGTAATATTCCACGTTATTTCAATGCTTTTTAGCTCTCCTGGAAGTATTGTGGTAGGTAACTGCGTCGTATT
>JAUQPA010000052.1 GCA_030550615.1 Thermoproteota archaeon
TCTGAATGGGTTTTCCCTGACGATAAGATCTTCCACGTCTACTCCTAAGAGTATCTTAGCTCCAGCATCAAGTGCTCCAACAGCTAGTTTACTCATTAGCTCCGCTGCATCAACAACGTAAATGTCCTTGATGCTTGTCTCCTTGATATTGATTCTGAAATCTCTCAGAATACTGTTGGCTTTGGAATCCACTACTACTTTATGAAAAAGATTACCGCCTCCACCAATTCCTCCACCATAGCTTAAACGCCTCTCTAAAACAACTACTTTGAGTCCTTTTTCAGCAAGGTATCTAGCTGCTGTTAAACCGGATGGACCAGCACCAACTATTATTACATCACACTCGGTGTTGTTTAACAAATCCTTAACCGTTTCCTCGAGGATTACGCGGGTAATAGTAGACTCTAGACTCATGGGGGTCACCATTGATTACATAGTAATAAATACATTAATAAATATTTAATCATACCCATGATGCCGTGGAATTAGTTGAATAAACTATGGTAGCTGTTTAAATGTGAGCAGTAGAAAATACACGACATTGGGTTGTTTTCCTCGTGGATATTTGAACCGTATCTAGTTACCAACGTCTGGGGGTATATGAACCACGGGTATTATAGCTAAGTTTTCACCTAAATCAGCTTTTGAAATGCTGAAGATAGTTATACTGCCTGGAGCCATTACCTTCTCCATGTCTAAAGTAGTCTTAGAAGTGAGCTTCAGCAGAAGCCTGTCGTGAGCATATGGCTCAAGCCTGCTTAAAGCGGAGATAAACGTTTGATCCTGCATGCTCCGAAGGGCTTCCAGTTGCGCCTGCCATTCCGGGTCATCGATGTCCAGGTCTAGCTCTCCTTTGTACAGCGCTAGGATTACTTCGACATTGGAATAGTGACACCTTCCAATACTAGCGATTTTTCAGCAAGGCGTGCTCCGTTAGTTCCTCCTATGACCACTATGCTCATAGTAGCTCTCCTACTCAGGAATAGCGGGTGAAAGTAAATATAGGACAACAAGCAGGAATCTCGAAGAGCGTTAAAAATAGGAATCTATATACACACATAAATTCCCGACACCATTGAGAGAAATAGCAGTAAAGGAAGTTATTTAGTTGAGTATTGAGATGCTTAAGCTCTATGGTTGAAAGATCGGATCGGTTGAATCTTCAATTCTTTCCATTGTATTCGATTGCACATGCCCACGGAACTAGACATAGGTTCTGGCATCGTAGAGAAAATAGCCATAAGCACATGGTAAGAAATAGTCTGCGAACCAGGAAATACACTAAGCCGGTAAAGTCACTGAATGCGGCATAGCCTTTAGATCAATAAAATGCTGATCCTTCACTTAAGGGCCTAGGCGTTTTACTGTTTATCTAAGTGATTCTTCATCAGTTAACTTTAACATTAATCAAATACTTAGGTGAAGTTCAGAAGGTGCACGCGAGATGGTCAATTTAAACACTAAAGCAAGGTACTAAGAGATTAAAAGATCCAAGTTCCACGAAAGCGTAAAGATGACGATAACTACCGGTAAAGCATATTTTACTCCTGCGAAGAACAACCATAACCTCGGAGAACTCGAGATTGTTGAAAAACGCTGAGAGTTAAGCGGAACGTTTCTTGTACATGTAGGAGTAGTTTGTTAAGTCTATGACCTTAGATGTATCCGTTTTGTATCGAGGTTCTTGCCTCAATGTTATAATTACGTGTAAACCCATCTTGCTTAAATTCTCGAGAACTTCAGGAAATATGTATTCTGATGCATACTCGTCGAGGTAATTAACAGGATCATCTATTATGGTTATAGGGGCTTTTACTAGTAAAGTGGTGGCCAACATTGATCTTCTCCTTTGCCCCATTGAGAGTTCTCCCAGTCTAGCTTTTTGAGCATGGGTGAGACCGACCGTCTCCAGTGCTTTTTCAACCTCATTTCTTTCCACGGGTTTCATGTACAGGTATGGAACTAGCCTTAAGTAGTCAATAACTCTCAACTCTAGGGGCAAATCCACAGTCTCGGGAACGTAGTATATGTCTTTCCTATGTTTTGTTATGTCAACTCTGTTAAAGGTGATCTTACCTCGTAAAGGAGGTAAAAGAGTTGCAAGGGTTCTTGCAAGCGTGGTTTTGCCAACACCGTTGGGACCAACAAAGATCAGAACATCGTTCGCGTGAACGCTAAAGTTTAATACCCCAATAACCGGAATTTTACCATATCCACATACTAGATCAGTTGCTTGTAGCACACTCCTCACCCATCAATCCTAATATACCACCTAAATCGGGTATAATGCTGATTGACTGAAGTAGAAGAGGTGTAAGAGCGAGAAAGTACTCTGGATAGTGTTTCAGTACTATTAAACCGATCACAGTTGGCGTTAGAGGTCCTGCAACTGTCGCTAAATAAAGTCTATGTGGAGGTATATGGTTTAAAATTTCTAATCGTATTAGGTGATCATTGATTAGAATAGATACATCGGTATCCAGTACGATAAAATGCACGAGCTCGTGTAGGAGCGTTCCTGCAATAAACAATGCTATCATGGCAACCAACGATAATATTAAGCTTAACCCTAAACTGAGTGATGCCCACGTCATCATAACAGAGCCTATTACGCAAGTCAATGCAAGGAGAATAGTTAGTTTACTTACGAGTAAATGTCTCAGAATTAAACGTATGAATAAGCTGTAATTTCTTTTCTTCACAACAGCTTTAGCCATGGAATCACCCTGTATCTTATAAAGTATCCAACCTTAACAGGCAAATCGTAAAATAAAATAGAGATGATGAACACCGATATGGTGTATGCAGCAGCTATTGTGGTAAGATAATTTTGTATGGTAATATCAGTTGTGACTATTAACCGCCCTATGAGCGTGCCCACAATAAGGTAAAACACAAAACACTTAGTAAACTCGAAGTCTTTTTCAACTCTATTAAGCGTGAACATTCCTGCTAGCAATCCTGTGGTTAAAATGAACATGGGAACACCTTCTAGCTCGATTAAGCCAAAAACGTGGAGAACGCTGTATATGACCAATGCATATAACCAACCAAATGAGAAAGCAGAAATAACATTCAATATTCTTGTAGAAAACCTCGTATTCGTAAGGAATTTAACGTAATGCATGTGTGAATCGATGTACCTATCCACGACATTTAACAATGGAGGAACTATGAAGAGAGCTAGACTCCCGAAAAGACTGCCGAATATCGATGCAAGTAGTGTTTCCTCGTCGAAACCGAAATCACGAACACCGGTTGTTACACCCCCTACGCTTACAGATAGTATAAGCTTCTCCCCAAGTGCGAGCTTCCCGAGAGCTATGAGTAGAAATAGAAACGCGGTAGTTGCGAGTATGTATGGACTGAATGATGCGTATCCAAGGCTTCTTAACACTTCAACTTTTGGAATTCTACCCATGAAAAGGTCGGTTAATACTTTGATCAGTACTGGTGAAATCGAGTAAGCGATTAACACCGAAATTAAACTCAGAGGTATCGAGATTACCATGCTAATGCCCAGTGTTATTATTGATAATAGTGATGACACGGTTACTGTAATCCTTATGTTATGCCAGGACGCTATCGAGAATCCGAGGAGAAGTATGTATGACGTGAAGAATATGTACATATTTAATGGGAGCTTCAGAACATGGATGTTTAGCACGAACAGAAGTGAAAGAGGAAGAATCAACAACGTGTAGTTGAACGCAGAGAATAGAAGACTAACATCTTGTACCTTAGCAATGGGGTGCTGGTACACCTTGAGTTTTTTAAAAGAATTAAACCTGTTGATAAATAGAAATCCTACTAACAGGAAGAAGAATATGCTGAACGTGATGTAACCACTAACTATTCTCAACCTATGGGTAATGTCTAATTCTATCAGGATGTTTGAGTACTTAGTGAGCTCTTTTCGTACATACAACTCGTTAGCAATGAAGAAAAATACGATACTTAGTGGAAATAAGTAATCTCGTATTACAAGTAAAAAGTAACATTTAAAAAGGAAAAATATTGGAAAAATCTTCTTGCATTCTCTCATGTTCGGCGTTACCTGCACACGCATGTTATACTAGCGTAGAGCCATCCGATAGAAACACCGCACTCTTGGACGTTGTTATTGCATACAATTAAAGCACAGGCTAAACCGCAGAGTCCTAAATACGCAAGGAAGAACACCGCGACTAGTATCACGATGACGGCTACTAATCCGTAGAGGAACAACCTAGTTTTATCGCTTTTACTCGGCTGCTTCTTGTGTATCGAGTAGGTAGTTAGGAATGCTGGAAGTGTGGATAGTGGTATTATAGCGTAGGGGTTTCCGTGGTAGGAAGTAACACAACCATTTCCGCAGTAACCCACGCTTTTATCTACCAGGGGAATGCTCAGCCCAGCGACTGATAGTAAAACTGCCGCAAGGAAAACCACTTGGGCTATTAAAACCGTTAACATCAAAGTTGCTGCCGCGTAATACAGTCCCGGTATTACATGCTTTTTCACAGCTACCCTCACTTATTGTTGAAATTATGAGGGGGGTTAAAAAAGTTTTTCAGAACACGAAGTAATCGTGAACGCACGTGTTCAACTACATATGCTGAAAATTCATTCCTCCTGTAGGCGTAGCCCAGGACAATCACGCTGTGGTTGGTTACAATTTCGAAAGCCTTCCCCTTTAGGGCGGGGAGGAGGTCAGGAAGTCTGAGGCTACCAGAAAACACTTTGTTGAATATAAAGGAGACGTTGTTGAAATACCTTTAAACATA
>JAUQPA010000011.1 GCA_030550615.1 Thermoproteota archaeon
ACACCGCCTCTTACACCCAGTTCACCCAGTTTCTCATCAATGTATTCATCCGTGAGCTTTCTACCTCCAGGTATTCTTCCCCTAGCGTAGAGTAACTGTACTAGTGTTTCTTTATTTATTTCACCCCATGTAACGTAGTCTTTTACTTTCTCCAGCATTCCTTTCAAACCGGGCAAATTAGCTGGGTATAGTACGCAGTGGTATTTTCTATGTAATCTAAGCAGCTTTAAAGTATGTTCTACCTCGTATGGAACATTAACCTGTCCTCTTAATCTAATGATCGCATAAACGGTATTTTGATTCACCGAGATCACCTGCTCCAATCTACTGGTGTAACGAATTTGTAAGTGTTATGCAGAGCATTTACTATGGCTTTTGCGAAATTAAGAGTTGTCCGCGTTTCACCATACGACTCAGACCACGCGTCTCTTATGCCAGCTAAACGTAGAATTACTTTAGCAACGTCTCCCACAACAAGTCCTGTTCCACGAGGCGCCGGCTTTAGTACTATCTCCACGCTTCCCGATTTACCTCTAACAGTGAATGGAACAGAGTGTGGTTCACTACATCTACACTCCCAGCTTCCACATCCTCTTCTGATTGGAGCAGTATTCAACTTAGCGTCCCGGATAGCTTTAGCAAGAGCCTCTGTGTACTGCCTGGCTTTACCTATGCCTATTCCCACGAAGCCGTTTTCATCCCCTACAACTACTATTACTTGGAACTTTGTTCTTCTACCTGCATCAGTCATTTTCTGGACTATTTTAGCATCTATTCTCACATATTTAAGGTTAGGTAACAGGTAGTCGACGATCTCTGGTTCCAATAGAGGTAGGTTTTTCTCAAATATTTCGTTTAAACTAGTGATTTTACCTTCTAGAACCAATTTACCTGTTTTAGTTCGTGGAACCCATTTCTCGAGGGCTTGCTTATCAATAGCAGGCATAGGGTTATAAGACATAGTTTCACCCCGTGAAACCATGTGCTTTGAAAATAGCCTCTTTTACTTCCTCGAAGTGCTTGGGCAATTGTTCCGGATCCAATCCACGTTCAAGGTACTTGGAAAACCTTGCTTCCAAAGCATTCTTCTCCTTCAGTAACCGAGCATATTCTGCTATGTGTCTTCCACTGATCCTATCCTGTGAAGGCACTATTTCCTCGCTAACTGGGACTTTTAATCCAACATCGTTTGCAGCTTTAATGGCTGCGAAAACAACGGACCCTTTCACTGGTCTATGTAATCCAATGTCGGGTACAGCATACTTCACTCCCTTCTGTAGAGCTCTGAGCGCTGCCAGGAGCCCGGTTAGGTAGGCTGCAGAAGTATTAGCGGTTCCCCCTTTCCACGAGAACTTCGTAACTAGTTCCCTTGAATGAGCAGAAGCTATGGTGTAATCGCCCTCGGGTTTATGCGTTACTACCTGAACCCATAGATACTTATTTGTTCTCCTTACAACGAAGCGTGGATGACCCGATACTACCATGACGTATCTCTTGTAGTAATTTGTTTTACCCTCGCGCCTCCGTCTTCGCGGGAC
The DNA here is from genome assembly GCA_030550615.1 of Thermoproteota archaeon. Lineage (GTDB taxonomy): Archaea > Thermoproteota > Thermoprotei_A > Sulfolobales > Desulfurococcaceae > UBA285. The sequence goes on from JAUQPA010000011.1 coordinate 1,539, forward strand.
CTTATATTTTGAACCTTTAGCCATACATAACCACCTATTTCAATTCCTTAACTATCCCCTGCTCCTTCAAGTATAGTTTAAGAGCAGAAAATGAACTGAAGTAGCCGCCTTTCGCAAGCATGTATAGTCTTCTATATGTTTTTCTATCAATAAGCTTCTTGTCACGTAGATACCTTAGGAATCTCCTCATCTTCCTTATTCTGTTGACCCATTCTTCTTTAACACCAGCTCTAGCTGTCTTTGAGCCCTCTCGCTTACCATGTCCACGCCTATGGCCTCTTCTTCGCTTGAGATGTCTTATTTTAGAGCTGTAACCAGTTATACCGTGCTCGGGTTCAACCCATATTGCGCCCTCATCTATTAGCCTCTTCACATCTTCCCTTGTGATTGCTTGAGAAACATCGCTTATACGGGAAGGATCTATACGTATTCTTGATTCACCAACACCCAATATCTCAGCAGCTAATCTTTTCTGTAGCGAAACATTCGTCATTTATTAACCACCAATGCTTGTTCTCGGCGGATTTGCCACCCTGAATCCTTTTTCAACAGCTACTTTATAGATTTCAATAGCCTTTTTTAAGCCAACACCGCTTCCAATGTAGATTATGTGCTTAACTGGATTATACTTATCTAGATCATTAACGTTATGAACCACCGCTGGTTCAAGGCCCTGCGGGTGTAGCCCTCTTACAATTGATGGTCCACGGTACCCGATCTTAACTATTGGCGGGTACCCCTTCAGCTGAAGCCTCATTTTATTATCTATTCCCTTGGGTTTACGCCACTTTAGATCATTCTTGAACTTTGGTTTCTTCCACCATAGATACCTGAGAAACTCTGGCTTCTTCTGTTTAATTTTCTCTCTCAGCTTCAGGTAATATTCGATATCTTTTTCCTGCGTAGTGCTCATTCAATAACACCTCTTTCATAGATGTAGATGCCATCTGCGAAAATTCTTCTATCAAGGTCTCTTATCTTTGTAGCTCTCTCTAAAGCTGAGGCAGTGAGACCAACTTCTTCGATATCTATTCCCTCAACTATTATATCCTGGCCTTCAACCCGTACTTTGACATTACCGTGTATTTTCGCTATTCTATCAGCTTTTTCCCCCAGGAAGTTCTTAATACGTACTACTTTATTTTTCTCATCAACGACAACCGTGACGGGGAAGTGCGAGTATATTACTTTTAATTTATATCTATATCCCTTAGTTACACCTGTAATCATGTTCCTTATATGTGCTGCAATAGTTCCTACAAGTGCTTTCAACTCTCTGTTAGCTCTAAAAGCTTCAACTACTACATTTTTTTCTTCAACGCGAATGCTTATTCCCTTAGCGTGGCTGAAGTCCTTGATTAGTACGCCTTTAGGTCCACTGACCTTAACCTGTAATCCATTAACCTCAACAGCGACCTCGGGTGGTATCTCAACGGACTCTACTACATGTAGCATCTTCGGCATGTTTATCAATCCTCAATAGCAATAAGCTACTAAGACTCCACCAATTTTCCTCTGAATTGCTTCCTTATGGGAGAGCACTCCTTGAGGTGTTGAAACTATTAGTATACCGATATTGTATGCTGGTAGAAATTTCCTAAGCCAGTAGGGGGGATTAACGAGGTCACTGTATTTAACCGAGAACCTTGGTTTAATAACTCCGATTTTGTTTATTCTGCCGAGTAGTTGAATTCTTATCTTACCCCATCTACCATCATCTATGTATTCGAATTCACCTATGTAGCCTTCTCTCTGTAGTACTTTGAGCACGTTAAGTATTAGTTTTGAAGCAGGCCAGGTGACAACTTCTTTTTTCGCTCTTAGCTCAGCATTGTATATTGATGCAAGAGTGTTTGCGAGAGGATCAATCGCGACCATGAAGAACCCACCTTAGTTATACTTCTTGAAGCCTATAGCATAGGCAATTTCCCTGAAGCATTGTCTACATAGGTATAGTCCATAAGCTTGTATCACAGCGTCCTTAGCTCCGCATCTTCTACACTCCTGGACTCCACGCCCGTATTTATCTACTTTTGGTGGTTTAAACTTCGCCATAAGCACACCCTAAGATTCAACTATTTCAACACCAAAAAGCCTTTTAAGCAATATCATAGCTTCTAATTTATTAACTCTATGTCTTTTAGGTATGTTAGATCTAGCGCGCCTTCTCCTCAATACTCTATAGCCTGGTTTCTCTATTGTCACGCAAACATCCATTCCAAATATACCAATCTCGGGGTCGTATTTAACGCCCGGTATTCTAATATGTTCTTCTATTCCGAAGCAAACGTTCCCGTACTCATCGAAACTCGAAGCCTTCAATCTATATCCTACAGCATCTAGTGCTTTACGTAGAAACTCCACGGCGCGGTTTTTACGCAGTGTTACAGCAGCTGCAATAGGTTCTCCTCTCCTAATGCCGAATTCCTTAATTGTTCTCTTAGCTCTTCTGAGTGATGGTTTCTGCCCTGTTAACTCTTCTAGAACACTCGCTATTTTCTTCAGTCTCTCGAAATTGGAGCCCACGCTAACATTTACTGTTACCTTTGCCAATCTAGGCTGATACATTGGGTTCTCTTCCCATTTCTTAACGATTTCAGCCTCTACTTCCGGTGTTATAACAGGCATTTCACCAAGCACCTTCAGGTAGCGTTATTACTGGTTTGTCTCTACCTATTGGGAACACGTATTCAAGACTTGTTTGGAAGAGATTTCCGTATTTATCTTGTAGTGTAACAATGTGTTTTCTTCTCTTTAATGCACCTGGAATGATATCTAGTATTTTACCAACTCTCCCAACGTTTCTACCGCCGATAACTATTGCGAGAACACCCTTCTCCAACGGTATGTAATCGAGTATTTTGTTTTCTCCAAGGGACAACAGCACTGTTCCCAAAGTATCATATGTATCTTCCACTGGATTCCTCGGGTCTGATACCTTGATTAACACGTTTCTACCATCATGTAGATTCAATTGTATGTGCCCATTTCTCACGGTAGTTTTATTTTCAATTCTACAGGGCTTGATTTTTGCCTCATCAGGTGTTATTTTAACAAGTCCCAGGACCCTGGTTGGAACAGGTACGACGCGATATACTTCGCCAGCTGCAGGTACTTCAACAACATCCATTACTCCTACGGGGTATTTGTAATTTCGTCTAATTCTTCCATCTACTTTAAAATGACCTTCGGCAATTAATCTCCTTGCTTCGCGGGCTGTTTTTGCATATTTCAATACGTCTCGTACAAGTATCAACAGTGGTATGCAGCGATCAATCGAGTGAGGTCCCGGCGAGGGTTTGACAGCCCATTTATGTTCTTTTCTAAGTATAGGCCAGAACGCAGGGGCCACTAAGGCTTTTAAATGCTTACTACCACCCATTTTTCCCAATTCTACTCACCTTTCTCCTCGGTTGTATTACTCGTAGTAGGTGTAGAAACGGATTTTCTTCTCTCAATGATTTTTAAACGATACTTATCCGAGAGATCTAATTTAACAATCATTACTTTACTCGGATGAATAGGGTAGTAAACAGGTGTGCCATCAGCTTTCTTTATTTGTACGCCTTCAACGAATATTCTAACTCGCTTTAAGTTAACTCTTACTACTTTACCCTCGTGTCCAGCGAAATCTCCACGCATAATTCTAACAACATCACCTACTCTTACAGGTAAACGTTTAACTCCATACTTCTCCACTAGCTCCTTTGATAGCTTCGCATTAAATAATTTGTGCCTTAAATGAAGCGGCATATTGTATAATCTCTTTCTTTGAACAGATGGTTTAGCGGAAGTATTTAACGTCATGGCTACAACACCGTTACACGATTATTGAAGCTAAGTTGGCTATTTGAGGCCATCTTTCAGCAGCTTCTCTCGCTATAGGACCACGTATTTCTGTTCCCTTGGGTGTACCTTCAGGAGTCAATATGACAACAGCATTGTCCTCGAAAGCTACCCAGGTACCATCAGGCCTCCTATATGGTCTTCTCTGTCTAACAACTATCGCCTTGAACACCTTCTTCCTCATCTCAGGAGTTCCTTTCTTAACGCTGACAACCACTAGATCCCCTATTCCAGCTGGTGGAACCCTTCTTAATCTCCCTTTGTAGCCCGGTACACCAATAATTAATACCTCTTTAGCTCCACTATTGTCAGTTGCTTTAGCTATGGATGATACCTGGAGACCGGTGTTCACATGTCGCCTCGAGTAAGCGGGTTTACCTGCTACTGCACGCTTAGCTCCCATTATTTACCACCTTCTTCTACTTTTTAGCAACACCGAGAACCACGAAAGCAATGGTCTTCGAAATTGGACGTGTTTCACCTATAATAACTTCATCTCCTTCTTTGACGTTAATGCATGGGGGTAGCCTTGCATGTATATTCTTTTTTCTACGCTCGTACCTCATGTACTTTGGAACATAGTGGAGATACTCGTGTCTAACAACAACAGCTCTACTCATCTTCTTTTTAACTACAATACCCCTCAATATCGCGCCTCTAACTTTTAAGTGTCCGTGCCAAGGGCACTTTGGGTCATTGCATGTTCTCTCGGGCGGATTTATGCCTGGAATACCTATGTTTTTAACGCTAGTGCTTGAACTCAAATCAATTCACCTTTAACTGTAAGCACTTTCTTGAGCCTATCCCACGGTCTCCCAATTATGTCAACGCCTTTTATAATTAATTTTTCATTATTTGGAAGCGTGAATTCAAATACACCATTTGCCTTAAAAACTCTTACTCTCCTACGATCATTTTTCTCTACAACTAGCGTTTTCAGGGTTTCATCTACTACAGTTCCCTCGATTCCCACTAGGGCTGGATCACTATACTGTAGTATCTTAACTTTTAATCCAATAAGCTCATGGAAGTAGATGTTTTTTCTGTTAATGTTGATCCTCAACTTGTAGATCTCCTTTTCTCTTCGTTTATAATGGTTAAAATACGGGCAATATCCCTTCGAACGTTTCTTATCCTAGCAGTATCCTTCAGCAAACCCATCTTCGCTTGTAATCTGAGTTTAATTAGCTCTGTTCTAAGCTCCTCCAGTTTCTTCAATCTATCTTCCATGCTCATTTTTCTTATTTCATCAGCCTTCAACCACTAACACCTAGCTCTTGTTTTAATTTATCAATCTCAGCTGGTGGAACTTCTTTTACCTCTACTTGGTCGGGTAATCTTACACCCGGTTTTACTATTACAACTTCGACGCCGAAGATACCAGGTTTAAGCAAAGCTTTAGCTACAGCTCTGTCGATTATGTAGTCAACCGGGTCACCTGCTTTGTACACCTTCCCCGCTTTAAGCTTCTCGTAGGTTGCTCTTTCGCCGCGGAGCTTACCGCTAATAGTAATTTCAACGCCTACAGCACCCGCCTCCATTACTCTTCGAATCATGAACATTATTACTCGGCGGAAGGGTATTCCTTTCTCAAGCGCTCTCACTATTCTGAAAGCAACGACTCTGGCGTTGAGCTCTGGATCTGTAACAGGTGAAACAGTTATATTAACGTTCTCCAACCCGAACCTAGTTTGCATTATAGTAGCAATTTTCTTTAGAATAATGCCCCCTCTTCCGATTAATCTACCCGGGTACTCGGCGTATACTACTACTCTATGCCCCAGGGGCGTTTTGTAAAGCTCTACATCAGCGTATCCAGCATCCTTGAAGTAATTAGCTAAAAACTCGTCTATTATTACCTTCTTTAAGCCGTAGGATAGGAAGTACTCTTTTATCCGAGGCCCTATTCCAACCATGTTATCCAACCTCTTTCACTATTACTTCGAGGTGGGATGTTCTTCTAAATTTCGGTGTAGCACGTCCAAAAGCTCTAGGCATATATCTCTTCAGAGTTATACCTTTATGTGCAGCAATGTGAACTATAACTAGTTTAGCTGGATCTAGCCCCTTGTTCTCAGCGTTTGCTCGAACATTTTTAAGCACCTCTAAAGTGTACTTCGCCCCCTTCACCGGGTACCTGCCAGCAGGCCACTTGAATCTATCAGCTAATCCTCGTTTGTGACTTACTTTACCATGATATCTTCTGAATGGAATTGGTTGCTTTAATTTAACAACGTTATCCAGGAACCTGATTGCTTCATCCAGCTTCATGCCCTTAATTGTTTTAGCGATTTCACGCATGTACTTAATAGATACAGGTATATCGTACCGAATTGCTTTAGCTATTTTTGATTCGTCAACTAGTTTAACGGAGTAATGCCACGTAGGCATTCAACAACACCTACTTTACCGCCACGAACCTGCTGCTCTTAGTTGCTTTTAATCCAGGTTCGCCGTGAGTAACTTTCTTGGTGGATGGACTAAATTCACCTAGTCGATGCCCAATCATCTCCGGTGTTACTTTAACCTGTACATATTCTTTCCCATTGTACACAGCGAAAGTTAAGCCAACCATTTCCGGAAGAATGATCATGTCTCTTACGTGTGTTTTAATAACTGCTTTTCTAGCTAGCTCAGGGTTTTTAATGATCTCCCTTACTTTAGCCAGTAATTTGATCTGCGGCTTCGTAAAACCTCTTTGTAAACTACGCCTCTGCCTAGCTGGAAGCAATTGTGCAAATTCATCAAGCGACATGTTCAAAAGCTCCTCCAGAGTTTTTCCTCTATACTTAAACTTCCTCCAATCAGGCGGCATATCGTGGAGATGTGGTGGTAGATTAAATGCCTGCGTCAAGTTCTCACCTAGATGTAAGCATGCCTTCGCATATTACAGTATTTAAAATCCTAAAAAACTTAATTGGTTTCATACTACTTACCTTTTCTTCGACCAGTTCTTCTAGCTGCAATATGACCTACCTTGCGGCCTGGAGGAGTTGTTCTAGATACGGTTGTTGGTCTCCCAACGTGCCTGCCGCCACCATGCGGGTGTGAAACCGGGTTCATTGCCAATCCACGTACTCTAGGCCACCAGTAGCTCTTCGCTCTCCACTTGTAGTAAGCAGCACCAGCTTTCAATAATGGTTTTTCTAACCTACCTCCCCCAGCTATAACGCCGATGGTTGCTCTAGCCTTGCTTGATACCTCTAGAACCTTACCGCTGGGTAGTTGTATTTTTACCTTGTCTCCTGCTTTGCCAAGAATTATAGCATATGTTCCGCTTGATCTAGCGTATCTTCCGCCATCTCCAGGGTTTTTCTCAATATTAGCTACTTGTGTTCCTTCAGGTATAGATCCAACTGGTAAGATATTGCCGTTGGCTACTTCAGCGCCAGGCCCAATACTTATTACCTGGCCAACGTACATCCCCTCAATGGCTGGAATGTAGAAGACTTGCCCTGTTTCCAACTCTATTTCTGCTAATGGAACCCATCTCCCGGGATCATGTATTAAGTTAGTTATTATTCCCTTGTATGTTTTATCGGGATCCAGTGGTGGATACCTCGCTGGAGCTATATGGATATGATCTGGGGTTCTCCACGTTGGCGAACCACGGCCACGTCTTTGAACAATTATTCTTTTACCCATGAGCCAACACCTCCTACATTATACCTAGCCTAGTAGCCACATCTGTAGCCTTGTACTCAGGTGAAAGCTTAACATATGCTTTTTTCTCGCCTTTAGATGTAATCAACGTTCTTACTTCATCTACTTTAACATTAAATAAGTATTCAACAGCTTGCTTAATGTCTTGTTTACTTGCGTTTATATCAACTATGAATGTCAAAGTATTTTGTTTATCGATCAGCGTTAAAGCCTTCTCGCTTTGAACAGGGCGTATTATTATCTTTGTTAAACGCTCTAAATCCCTGCTCATAGATAAACCACCTTGTATTTACTGATGATTTCATCCAGAGCACTCTTAGATACAACCATTAATCTACCCGGTATTCCTCCCGGGGCTAGGTGCAGTATACTCAAGTTATTAGGAGTAGCTATGTCAACGCCGGGTAGGTTTCTCACAGCTTTGGCAAATGGTTTATCGTAGCTTGTTAAAACAAATAATACACTACGAGGCTCAACATATCTCCTACCGCGCATTTTGCCTTTACCAGCTCTTATTCTTGTTCTTTCATAGCTTCTTTCAATATCGCTCCAAACACCTATTTTCTCGAGATACCCCTTAACTTCCTTTGTCTTGGAAAACTTGAGTTCAACATCATCAACTAGCACTATGGGTAATTTATCAGCGGAGAAAACGTGTCCTCTCGCCTTCACTAGATCTACTCTTGATGTTGCAGCTAGAGCTGATATTATTGCAATTATCCGCTCATTTTTATTTACTTCTTCACGTAGTCTTCTATCAGGTCTCGGGGGAAAAGCAATGTGACCTTTCCTCGTAGAAACAACAAACCTCGCGGTTCCATTCGGCAAGCGGGGGACTCTAGCTAAACCGTATCCAACTCCCCAATACTTGGCTGTTGTTCTTTTACCAGCCAAAGGATCTCTTCCCTTCGGCTGCAGCATTGCTGTGAACGCTGATAAGAATGCCCTGTTAATAACGTCTTTTCTTATGGGATAGTAGAATAGGTCCGGTAACTCTACTTCACCTATTTTTTCTCCGTTGACATCGTAGAGATAAGTTGTTAATTTCGAGCTCTCTAAGTAAGGATCTCTAATACTAACGAGAACTCTGGTCATGGCTTTACACACCCTGCTTGCTTTCTAGACTTAGATATGTTATTTTCGGAGCTGAGAGAGGAAGCCATTTGTGATGGGGTCTTATGGGGTGTCTTAACACCAATAATCTTTTATCTGATCCTATCGTTGTACCTTTAATTAGAATATATGGACCATATATTAAGCCGTAATTCAAAAAGCCTCCTTTAACCACAGCCTCTAAGCCATTTAACCCTATTCTAAGTATTCTTTTATTATATTCTGTTCTTCTATGGAAACCCATTTGACCGGGTTGAGGTGGCTCGCTCATAGAGTACGTAAATGCGGGGCCACGTGTTCCTATTTTTCTGCTTCCCTTGCGGTGTTTATGCCATCTCGGTAATTCTTTGACTCCAAACCTCTTAATTACACCTTGGAATCCATGTCCCTTCGTAACACCTATTACGTCAACGAACTGACCCTCCATGAAAACATCGCTCGGAGTCAGATACGACCCTAGTATTGATTTAGCGTATTCTATTCTCTCATCTATAGTTTTACCATGTATTTTTATTTCAAGTATTTCAGGCTTCTTCTTGCCGATACCCGATAGAACTGGGATAGTCGTTACTATTGCGCGTACATCCACTATATCTCCACTTAGTGTTTTTTTGAATTCATCCTCGCTGGATTCCGCCACGAACTTAAAGCCGTACTCCCCGCCTGGATCTGGTTTAACTAACCCATGGTTACTTTTTCTTAAACCCAGCAGATATTTTCGGACTATTTCCTTCGGTTCTAGGTTCCACAACGGATTACTCATGTATAATTCGCTTGCTTTTAGAACAGCGTTTACGGGGTTCGCCCACACTTCGCCAATTGCTCTTAAGTATCCATCATAATCTCTCGAATATGTTCTAATACCTATAACTACAACTGGTGGAGCATCTAAAACTGTTACTGGCACAAACACCTCTTTTCCCGTGAACGGTGTATTGGGTTTATCCTCTATTAGAACAGCGTGTGTCATACCGGCTTTGTAAACAGGGTAAGCAAGTAAAACAGGCTTTGAAACTACTCCTTTACTAGAAGCATCAGCTCCATACTTCTCTAATACGAGGTCAAACCAGCTTTTTTCAGGCCAGGATTTTATTCTCGGAGTTAGATCCTCAGCTCTCTTTCTAGGTCTAACTCCTAAACTACCATGGCGTGGTGCACTTAGCTTCCTATGACCCAAATTTCTTCACCATTTATTTTTTACATGTGAAAGCACTCATCTAGTGCTCTATTTAGTCTAGTCTTATAGGTTTTTATATTTCAATCAGCTATTTTGAATCACAGACCCCTTAAAAAAACATTTATAATTCCAAGAGTAATAATGAGAGCTTCCTCTGTTCTAACTGAAACAACTTTTTGCCGTGGAATCGTATTCCAAACGTAGTCAACGTAGTCTCCTAGTTCAAATCCCTCCTGGCTCGATATCTCGAATAAGTCGAATCTTGGTCCACCGAACAGCAAAGTAACATCACTACCACGCATTACTTCAATTAACTCCCTGCCTGGATATACTCCGCTTCTATCAGTAGCAATCACGAACTTTGAAATAGCTCTGTATTTATCAACTGCTTCTCTCAAACTACCAGTGAATAGAAGCCTAGGACCCGTATACAGTGGAGTTTCTATGCATTCAACGATGCGTCTTTCTACATTTCTAACGCGGAGTGGTGTTAACCCTGTTTTTTCACATTGATTTACTACGGAGTACACGGCATCATCACCTATTAAAGCCCTTAGTTTCCTATTAGAATCTCTATAGATGTAACCTACTCTGATCTCGTTGTTTCTAGGCTTCTTACTAACGTTGAAAACCTCTAGTCTTATCGGCGGAAGCATGCCTACATACTTTAATAAAGGATTTATCGGAATAAGCTTTCTACGTAAATATGGCGGAGTAAAGAAGTATTTCCAGTGGTTCTCAATAAGTTTCTTGTGCTCGTTGAATTCCTCGAGATCCGTGGATGGCTCCTTGTAGAAAACAACTTCGTGTACGCCAAATATCGAAGTCCAGCGGGCAACCTGGTGTATTCTAATAGATTTAAGAGCCAGGTGGTGTTCAACGCTAAGAATACTAGTTGGTAAAACAACTCTTAAAAACGTCTCTAGTAACGTGGACATTAACTACACGCTACTCTGATTTCGAAGGCTTCTTTTTAACTTCTTTTTCTTTGGGTTTACTCGCGGCTTCTTCCTTCTCCTTTTTAATTGTTTCTTTAATCATGAATATTGTTGTTCTCTGTCTCCCACCCATTTATTAGTCACCTCGTGTTGAATCCACCTTGTTGATAATTTAAAACATCCAAATATATTTAACGAGTGAAATTACTTGGTTTAAATGATACTGGCGTATATGTTTTAATAACTTTTGCTTCTCTCCTGGAAGTACTAACGAAAACTGCTTCTCCAACCCCCAACTTGGGTAGCAGCGTAGCATGTTCTTCTTTGAGGTTGAAAATTCTCGTTGTTTTATCAACGTAATCCCCGTTCCTAGAGCCGAAGACTACTATGTTATATATGTTCTCCAGTATTTCCCCAGGTATATCTTCCGGGTTTTGTGTTGATAGTACAACACCGAGTCTCCTACTTCTACCTTCCCTAACTATTTCAACTAGTGTTTTTAAGCCGAGAACACGCCATGCATCATCAATTGCTAGTAGAACTCCTGATCCGCGTTCGTTTTCCCTTAGTAATATGTATCTCGAGAGACCAATACATAATCCTATATAGGCATTTTGATAGGATACTCCATATCCTTCAACATCTATTAATACCCGCCCCTTCAGCAAATGATCAATCAATACATCTACACGCGAGTTCTTACTTAATAATTCAACGAATGGTATTAGAATAGAAGCCTGTGGATTAACAAGTACACCGCTTTCTCCTTCTTTTTCAATAATGTTTAAAGCTCTAAGAACGCTGTCACTTGGTAGATTCCCAGCGCGTGATAACGCCTCTACGATCATAATTTTCCAATCGGCGGGATCTATCGCCGGAGGTTTAATTAAAATACTTAAAGGCACTTCCCGAGGGGTTATTAAGTTAATTAACTTATTCTCCAAGTATCGTTTAATATCTCCTTTAAAATCTAATGCAATAACGCTAACTACATCCTCGGAGAGAGCCTGCTCCAATATTCCTGCGAGAAGAGTTGTTTTTCCACGGCCAGTGGGACCAATTATAGCAGTATGCTTAAAGAATTCTTCAATAGCTACTTCCACCGGGTGTTGTGTATACTTATCGAACCCTATTACAATTGTTTTATCAAATGAGGGAGGTTTACTTAGAATAAGTGGTTGCATATGCGCTATTCTGTAAGCATCAACCTCCACGGTGTTAATTGAAGGTTTTTCTATTAAACCCAGCATGCTTAGAACAGCCTGAATAATATCGCTGTATGTGGCTCTCTCGAGTTTTAATCCATAGGTATTTCTAAAAGTACTGTGTATTATTGTCTCGTAGTAATCAGCTATATTTTTAGCTATACCCTTATCGTGTGATTTAACTCTATAAACTACGACAAGTGATATCTTAATGAACGGCTTACCGTTTAGTATCATGTCGTACATGTTTCTTAACTTAGACAACCTTATGTTGAGTTTTATTCTCGTTGATTCTTCAATACTGCTTTCAAGATCAACCTGTGTATTTAAAATTTCATTAGTTAATTTCTTAATCAAATGACTAGTATCTATTTCTTCTTTGACCAAGTACAAATGTACTCCTGAAGGTAGAGAATTAAGTAATGCTACATAAGATTCCATGAGGGTTCTCAGCGAGTTCTCCGAGAGATCGGAGGCGTTGTAATCAGCGTCTTTAAATATGAGGAATCTATTCAACACTATTTTATTATCCGAGATGTAGATAATTAAGTCAGGTGGCTCAATCTCTACCCTAGAGATCCTTCCAGCGAAAACGCTTAGCGAAGCTGTATTTACTGCAGATAGAAACTTATCGAGAAACCGCATGTTTCTTCACCGTTCTCGCCACGTACACTACTATCGCAATGAGCAGAAGCGAAATCAAGAAGTAAGTGGAATCATTGTTGAAAACACAGAGTACTAATCCATGTATAAATAACATCAATACAAGTAATCGCGTAGATGAAAACCTCACTACAAATTCACCGTTAGCTTCGCTATGGATGAGGAGACGCCTCCAAGTAATCGAGCTAGATTAAGAGATATTGCCAGTAGAATAGCTATGTAAATCAACGGCAACACAGTTAATTCTATGAATGCATAAGTCCCCAGCATGATGATAACTTCGGGCGAGGTAAAGTCCACGTTGAGAGCTCTCAAGGCATATGGATACAGGTCAACATCAAGCGGAGTTGTAGCATAGTAATTCAGATAAACTGTGACAACATGTTCTCCTGGCGGCAATATATAGCTTCGAACATGGTAATTCACGCTGTACCAATTCTTTGTTTCAAGAGTATAGTTTTCGGCAGGAACATTGTCTAATAGGACCACCACGTCATCGTCTTTTTCAACGTATAGTTTGAACTCGCCTTGATCAGTGGAAAATAAGCTAATATTAACGCTTTTCTCGCCTCTAACTACTCCATTTACATATGTGTTTGAATCAATTAAAACGAAACGGTTTGGAGCTAACGCGATTACATCAGGTAAGTAGAGGGTGATATTCCATGCATTTTCCTGAGTTCTCCGAAGAGTAGACGCGTATTTTAAGTCAACTACATTAAGCACTACCTCGTGGTCAAAGCACGGGAATCCACTGTACTTGTTAACCTCAAGAACACCTTTCTCGTTGAAACTATACCTGTACAGTAGTTCACCACTGCTATATCCTTCTATAACTGCTTGTCCAAAAGAATTATTTGATGCATCAACGAGCTCAATGTACGCACTACAAACATTGTTCCCGGCGATGAGTGTATAACCCATTGTACTAGTCACTAGATTTATGAATTGAGGCATTAAAGGCAAACCAATTGAGAACACAACCGTGATAGCAATTAGAGTAGACCCGACGTTCCTAGTCAATTTGAATGGAACCGCGTGTAGAGCTATTCCTAGTCCTATTAGTATAGAAGAACCAGCATGTATTATTGAGGACACTATCGAAGTTGCGATAATAGTAGTAAGAGACGTAGATACTAAACCTATAACTTGGCTTAGAAAGCCTTGGACGAGAAAGTTCAGCCTTATTTTACTCAGTATTAATCCAATGCCTTTTAACGCCGCGAAGATAGTTAGCAGAATACTCGTTTTCTCAGCAAGCCATAACGCGTAGAAACCCCAATTAGTACCTAGAATTATGCCGAAGTATTCTATTAAGTAAACTATGATCTGATAGGAGAAAGTCAAAACACATGAGAATATGCTTTCATTCACGAGTGCTCTACCGAGTTTTTTAACTGCGAAGAAGGGTAATGGGAGAGCTTTTAAAGCTAAACCAAGGCAGTACGATAAAACAGATAAGTAAAAAGCAAGAGTTAAGAAATCCATTTAAAATACACCGAGAGCTAATTTAAGGCATTTGTGGAGGTTGAGGCATGGGTAGTTGAACAGATGAAACAATATAGGCTATGATAGCAAACACCGTTGTACCCATCGCCAACCAGAAAGCTGCCCAAACAGCATCTTCTATTAATCTCCCTCCGAATCTCTTAAGCTTTAGAAAAGGTATTGGTAGACCTTTAATTAACCAGCCGACAACCCATGCGAGTAGAAATATAAACCACGCGATTATCACAATTGTTGTAATTAGTCCTTTAACAAACTCTATTAAATCCATGTAATCACCTAATTACATAGAGATTGTTTAATAATAGGGGGGAGTGGTGAAAGTAAACCTAGCGGTGGTAGTAAATTGAAGGAGATGTGGCCTTTAACAGTTAGGCTTTTCTGGGATCCATGGAGAAATACACCAGTAATTAAACCCAAACAGGAGGAAATAGATCTTTTGTATCAGTTGAAGCTGAGTGAACCGGGAGATGCACGCCCAGCTTTTCGTGGAGATCATGAAAGATTGAGAACAGCGATAGTCTATGAATTTGGAGATGATAAACTATATAGAAGATACATCGAAGGCAGATTTCTCCTCCTGAATAAAGTACCGCACTGGGATGTAATGTACGAAGTAGTGAGCTCAGGTAATGTTATAGGTCAACTATACTATGATCCTTACATATCAACCTGGCGATTCAGATTAACTTATCAAGGAGCATACTTAGCTTACCAAGACAACATCGTGGACGTGGTTAAAGGCAAGCCCCCGTTCCATGTGGATAAAGCCATAGAATCAAATATAAGCACTAGTAGCAGGCAGGTAGTAATAGTAGATGAGAAAGGCTCGGTGAGAGGAGTTGGAGAAGTTATAAGCAATAAAGTTGTTGTAACCAAGGTGTTTTACGATAAAACACTACCTGTTGAGACCAGCGGTAAAACCGCTTCCTTGGAAGATGTCTTGAAGTACAATAGAGAAGGATTGGAAGCTCTCGAGGAAAAAGCTATCAAATACCTTAAAAGAATACAAAATCGATATCCAAGTCTTAAACCGGTTGTATCTTACTCAGGTGGAAAAGATAGTCTTGTAACACTGGATTTAGCCCATAGGGCTTATGGAAGCTTAGAAATAATATTCAACGACACGGGTCTTGAAATGCCTGAGACATTAAACAACGTTGAGAAAGTAGCTGATTTATATGGACATAAGCTCTACGTTGCATCAGCAGGAGATATATTCTGGAGAGCTGTAGAGGTTTTTGGTCCACCTGGGAAAGATTACCGATGGTGTTGTAAAGTAGCTAAACTAGTTCCAATAGCTAAACTAACTAAGACTGTTTGGCCTGGTGGAGCATTAAACCTGGTTGGCCAAAGAGCGTACGAATCCCTTGATCGCGCGAAAAGCCCTCTTGTATGGAGAAATAAGTGGATTCCACACATGATTAGTACTACCCCCATTCAATACTGGAGTCAATTAGCGTGTTGGCTATACATATACAAGTACAAGCTACCATACAATAGGCTCTATGAAGAGGGCTTTGATAGACTTGGTTGTTATTTATGTCCTTCATGTGCTCTAGCTGAATATCGGGACGTGGAGAGAAAATACCCGGAGCTGTGGAGTAAATGGCTAAGTGTTCTCGAGAAGTGGCGTGATAAATTAAATATGCCTAGCGAGTGGATCAGCATGGGTTTATGGAGATGGTTAACCCCAGCAACAGCGAAGAAAAGAATAATTCACCGCCTGCCAGGGTATTCTATTAACTGGAGAGACGAGTACTTGTCGAGAATACGCGGTAGCAGAGTAAGTATTATACCCGAAGAAGTAATAAATGCAAATAAGTCGCTGGTATTGAAGTTTAATAACGAGTTAGTAACCGAGGAGAAAAGAGAAATCTTCATTAAAAACATTGTTAACGTTGGCTTCAACATAATCAACGAGAACCCGCTGGTTTTCGAGAAGAATGGAAACGTGTTTGAGTTAACGGGGGAAATATTGAGGGTCACAATGCAGGAGGAAAGCGAGGGATTCGAGGACCTGGTCGATGTATTAAAAGTAGTTTACCGAATAAACGGATGCGTTCATTGCGGAAGCTGTGTCTTATGGTCTAAGAAAGGAGCTGTGAAACTAACGCAGAATGGTCCTTATCCCGTGGAGCACTTGAATGAAAAGCAAGCGAGGTTGTACATAGATGTGTGTCCTATAAGTGATCAGCTAGTAGAGAAAGTAATTGTACCATTAATAACGAATGATTATAAATCATACAAAAGAAAATCACGTAGAAAACCCATACTATAGATCCTTCTTCTTATCCTTAAGGTACTTCTTTATCTTCAAGAAATGTAATTCGTATTCGTATAGGACCTTGATGAGATCCTCTCCACTCAAGATCTTGTTGATGATCTTAACTGCGTCACGAGTACCAACGCCTGGCGTAGATAATGCTAATACAGCTTTATCACCATATCTGTATAATAGTATAGCCCGCTCAACTAGATCTTTATGCATCTTCTGCTCCTCGACACTTAATTTTTCCCCTTTCCTAAGTTTCTTTACTAACTCTATTTCCTCGGTGGCATCTCCTTTAATTAGAGTTAACGTAGCTAAACCACATCTTGGACAGGAGTACTTATTCATTTTAATTACTTCTCCGACTTTGTTTTCCTTGAAATAACCACATTTAAGGCATAGTATTGAAATGCTTCGGTTTAGTAATCGCTCTAGAAAGCTGTTAGTGTCCAGCGGCGGGATCTCTTTCAACACCGGTATTTCAATGTACCCGAGTAATATTAAGTGATGATCTTGAATTTTGTCATATTTTCTTAAAGTAACTTTTATTTTATTAATTGCGATTTTTTCGGTTAATTTCATGAAGGACTCGATATCATAGTCTCTTATTAAAACCTCCTTTAGAGCCTCTTTTCCAATAATAGTATCGGTAAATGCCTCCAGTAATCTTCTATTTACTTGTGTTGCTTCAGGCGAGATTGCGCCAAATCTTTGTGCAACCTGGTATATTCTCCACAAGTACTGTGTGCTATCCTTGGCAATTCTTTCTATTACCTCTCCATTTGCATACTCGTGGAGTTTATTGAGAACTTCATGTATTTTATCAACGGGGTTTCTTCCGGGCTCAAGTATACTTGTTTTCTGAAATTGTATAATAATTGAATAAGGCGTTGAATGAACGTTGATCTTCAGGTAGGGATACGTTGATTTTAAAACATATTTTAATATATCTCTAACGAGGGCGTTAACTTTCGTTCCTCCATATATGTTAATAATAACGATGTCGAATCCTTGAATGTAATCCACTGTTATGTTTTCTACATCCCCTAGATCGCTCGCGCTCTTCAATCGATCGGGATCAATACTCTTCTCCAACAAGTTTTCCAGGTGTGGTGGTAATTTAGATTGTTCTTTAATATGCTTCACTACCTCACCTACTTGTTGAGCAACCTCGTATTCAACTGGTATATTTTCCCCTTCCCAATGAGGAATAATGATTTCTTCTTTGAGTATTCCGGCAGATTCAACGTATAGTTTCTGCTCGTTTTCATCATAACTAATAATTCTCCACGGTCTTCCAGCTAGAACTATTATGTCACCTGGATTTAGGTTTACAACGACATATTCTTCATCCAAGGTGCCTACTTTCTTGTTTGACCCAGCTTCAATGACTTGGACATCTCTCGTTGAAGGTATCATTGATGTTTTATACAGGTATAGTTTGGTTTTTCTAGTTGATTGCACTGTTTTATCATTGATTTTAATGACACGAGTATACGCAAGATAATCTAGTACTTCATTAAACTCGCTTCTTGCGAGATTCCTAAATAACGGGTGCGCTGTGATTACATCGTAGAGTTCATCTACTAGTACCCCATTGGGATGCATGTATACGTATAGGGAGATTGCATACGCTAGGACATCCAGAGGCTTTGGTATTATGATCTCTCGTTCTAATAATCCATTGATTGCACGCCACGTTATAACGCATGATTCGAGTAAGTGCAGAAGATTACTTGTTGTGATTACTTCTCCTTTACTCACGTCTCCTAGTTTATGGCGGCTTCTACCTACTCTTTGAATTAATCTTATTGCTTGTCTCGGAGACATGTACTGTATAACGTATTCAACGTGACCTATGTCTATACCAAGCTCTAGACTAGAAGTTGATACGAGCATGTTTAACTTCCGATCTCTGAAGTCGCGTTCAACTTTTTCGCGATGCGCTCTAGATAAGCTGCCATGGTGAACGTCCAGGGAAATGTTCAGCTGTAGTTCATTTACTAGTTTACCTAGTAGAGCACTTAAGCTTTCTGCCAATGATCTAGTGTTAGTAAATACTAGAATATATTTATTTTGTTTCGTTTTCTCAACTATGTCTTCAATTCTTGCTGATAGTTCATCATCACCAACTATGCTGTTAATATCGTTACATAGGGGTTTCCCGCAATTAGGATAAACAACTTTTACATCAAGTTTTCTAATCGATGGATCCTTCAATACCTTGACGTGATCATTCGCATTAAATGAGATAAGACTCTTAGCTTTTTCCTCGTCGTTGAGTGTTGCAGATAGCGCTATCTTCACTAATTTCTTTCCAAGAATTTTCTCAACTAGGTAAAGGGAGGTAAATAAAAGCAATCCTCTTTTACTTTCAAGTAGATCGCGGTATTCATCTATTATAACGTACTCTAAGTTATTCAAGTGTACTCGCATTTCATCATTTACAAGAATATAATTGAAAGTTTCAGGGGTTGTTACTAGTATATGTGGAGGTGAATGAGCAATGCTTTTTCTAATTGATGCAGGGGTGTCACCGTGTCTTACACCCACGTTTAAACCAAAGCACTTAGCGATCTGATTTAATCTTCTCTCTATGTCTCGATTCAACGCTCTAAGAGGCGTAATGTATATTGCCGCTATGGGCTTGCTTTTATTAAGCGATATCTTTAACATCACGGGAAAAACTGCTGCTTCGGTTTTACCGCTTCCCGTGGGGGCAACTATTATTAATGATCTATTGTTTTTAACTACCTCTACTAGGCTTTTCTTCTGGATCTCGGTTAGTTTTTGATAACCCAGGTCTCTAAGACATACTGCTATTTTATTGAAATCCATGGTTATTACAAACCGAAGATATAAATTTGGTTAAATCCAATTTAAACCTCATGAGTAAAGTGTCGGGAATGAACAAGCATAATATGTTAAAATACAGTAGAACGTACGGCGTAATGGTTATAAATATTATAATGTTCTACATGTTCAATGAAATACTAAAGGGAAGATCGATCTCCTCGGGTAGTAGTATAGTAGGTCTCGTTAGCGTAGCTTTCACAACATTCTTTCTTAATTCGATCTCATATGTTGCTTTATCGGTAGCACATGTATTAGTAGTTTTAGTACTTACAATGGATTTGCTTTCAGCGTATCTAAATAGAGTCTTGTTTGCACTATACGTGTTTCTTATTCATGGTTTAAATAGTTACGTTGCTTTAATGGAAGCTTCGAGCTTACTACTATCTATTATAATAGTTAGATTAATTAAGATTGCTCAGATCACACTAGCATCGCCTATAGCTAATTTAACTAAAATACAGTGGAGTAAGTCGCGGAGAAAACTTGAAGCACCAGAGTTACCTCTGATACTGGCTTCACACAGCTTGGCATCATCGCTGCTGTTCTTATTATTTATCCATGTCATCGGCTTCAATGTATTGATCGACAGAGCGCTATTCTTTATTGCATTTAACATAGCTCTGCCTTTACTACTACTTATAGTAGGTATAATTATAAGCACGAGCTCGGAGATATCGGAGTACGAGCTAGTCGGGTTTGCAAGCGGCTTGAGCTTAATGGGTTTCGTTCCTTTCCTAGCATCATTATCCACCTCGGAGAACAGTCTTTTCCACTATGATTTAAGAAAAATAGTGTATGCTCACGCCCCAGGACTCTATCTCGGCGAAGCAGAAGCTTTCTTAACTTACGGTGCCCCCAGGAATATGTATGAAAAACTAGCGAGGCATGGGATCTCGGTGAAAACTAGTGAAAAAACCTGGTATTGGCGAAGAACAAGACATCCTATTTACGTTAGATTAGATGAGTTGAACACTCCTCACGTGATCATAATAGGGGCATCGGGCTCCGGTAAAACATCTCTAGCTAAGCACATAGCTGTGAGTTCAAGTAAGCAATATGGATACAACTTAGTAATAATTGATCCGCACGGTGAATATAAAGACATCGCTGATATAGCGAAGTGTAGAGTAATAGATGCTTCTAAACATGTTTTTAATCCACTATATCTCGAGAACACCTCGCCGAGAGAAAGAGCTCTTCAATTATCTCACGTTATATCAACGATTTTTAAACTAGGCCTTTTACAGAGGCAAATGCTCGAAGAAATAATACTAAAAGCATACGAGTCTAAGGGAATAATCCAAGAGGATCAGTCCACTTGGGCGAAAACACCTCCCACAATCGATGATTTGGTAGCAACTTGTAGAGAACTAGGGGAAATTTCCCAGGAATACATGCGTGTTTTGCCGTACCTTATTTTACTACGAGAAAACATAGGTTCAGGAACATTGCTGAGTATCGATGAATTATTCTCTGGAAACGTTATTATAGACATAAGCGGGTTCTCAAGTGATTTCGCGAGAGCACTGTTTCTCGATACTTTGATGTACATGTTGATCAACAAAATGTATAGTATGAAAAGCGCCAAGAGAATTCAAATCGTATTCGAAGAAGCAAGGGGATTAATGCCGAGGAAACTATCCAGAGAACTTCTTTCTAGGTTATTTACTGAAAGCAGAAAATTCGGTTTCTCCATAATAGTTATCTCTCAGGAACTACATGGGATACCTAGGGTGTTAATAAATAACGCTGGGTTACGAGTGTTCTTTGTGCTAAATGAACCTAAGAGCATTGAAGGCGCATCTAAGATCATTGCTGGATCAGATGTAAGGGACAAAATACAGGTGATCTCCGAAGCTCTCAGAGCACTTGATTCCCACGTGTTTATACTGCATGTAACAGGTGTTGAAACAGTATTTGTTGCCAGATCCCCTCTTTTACCAACCTTATCTAGTCGGTGAACAAGGTTATTAATCCTGATATATAAAATCCCGTATAAACTAGTGTTCATAGGTGATGTTTTTTGATTAGCGAGGAGGAAATCACGGAAGTTGAAGTTGAGGAGAAACACGAAGAAGAAGAGGAGGCTGAGGAGGAAAAAGCAGAGGTTGTGCTTGATCAATTGAAATTGCTTCTAGATGTAACAAAAATATGGCGTAGAGTACTTAGAAATGAAACATCAATCGAGGAGCTTAAATCAGCATCATCAGTAAAGCTGGCTAAGCAAGCTACTAAAACTAAAATCCGGGGAAAACCCGAGAAGAGGAAAGCAAAGGAAGCTAAGAAAGTTTCTAAGCGCAAAACATCCAAGAAAACAGGTAAGAGAGCGAAGTAGTATTTCCGGGGTTCAGCTCTGTTATGGGTTTATGTTGGTTGACTTCATTACCTCATTTTTGTTCCCCTGCATCCCGCTCGGGTTCTCATCGGGATTGGGGGCGTTCAGGGCGACCCCGGGCACCCCTGCATCTTGGTGCCTCGGGGAGAGCAGCCATCTAGAGCATCGGGCTGTTCTCAACCGTGTACTATATAGAGTGCTTATGAATGCTCCAACTACATCAATCAATACAAACTTATGAAACCCAGAACAGTTGCGTTAGGAGCTTTAATCTATTTGGCTGTATTCTATTTCACTATACCCTATCTCTTTCAATGCGTATTCAATTAAATCCTTTGAAACTCTTCTATCAAGTATTATTTCAACGATTTCTTCATTGTTTTCTATTAGCAATTTAATTTTATGAATTACTACTCTTCCACGAACTGCGTCGGAAGAATCTTTTGGGATAACTAGGTAACCATCGGATTTCCTACGTGCAGCACCGTAGTACTCGTTAAAGCTGTAGATCACTCTTCTGGCTTCTTCGAGGTCTTTTGTAACACCGTGTCTTCGAGTGATAGCATCGAGGAATTTTAACGCTTGATCTTTTCTTAACGTGACGTGAGGATACTTCGCTATGTCAACTAATACTTTTATTTTCAACTTCAACACCACAGCTTTATATTCTTTTAAAACCATCATAAATAATTCTGGGGAGACCTTGTTTAAGGCGCTTTACCCTAATGCTAATAAATTAAAGAAGCTTATCCAAGCTCTTGCTAAATTAAGTGATGAGCTTCCATTTTATGTAACTAACAATGGCATTGAGATCAAAGTGCTAAGCCCTGATAAAACTATGTTAGCTATAGCTACTTTATCAAGCCTTGAATTCGAGGAGCTTAGCGTGGAGGAGGAAACAACATTTATTGTATCAACGACGGAGTTAAAGAAGATAATTAGAAGAGCTACAAGAAACGACGTCGTGTTCATGACTATTAACAAGGAGTCAAATGAATTAGTAATGGTTTTCAGAGATAAGAAAACTGGTGTTGAAAGGGAATTCGGTATACCTATCATACCCAAGCCTCCTGAGCCTATACCAGAGCTGCAGCTGGATCTATCAGTGTCTTTCACAATGCTTTCCCATGATTTCAAGGATATAGTTGGAGATCTAAATCTCGTAGGTGAAGAGGCAGTATTTATGTATGAAAATGGAGCAATTATAATTAAATCTGTGGAGCAGCAGAAAGAGTACGAGTGCATACTTAGGGAAGGAGCTCCTTTAATACTTTTAACTTCAAATGTGGATAAAGCTAGAGCATCGTATAATATTGAAATGTTGATTGTTGCAGCTCGAGCTGCGTCAGCCTCAAAGAACGTTACTATATCATTTGACACGGATAAACCAATTAAAATAGAATACGATCTAGCTGGAGGAGGTAAACTAGCATATTGGATTGTTCCGAGAATATGATCTTGAGTTTAATAGCTTAAGCGCAATAGATCTGAAACAATGTTCTCTTAAATTGTTATTCATGATGCCAACTAACTACTTCTTAGAAGCGATGTTAGTTCTTTGAGTAATTTCTCCTTATCCTCGGAGCTTAGAGATCTGCGGGGTGGTGTTTGTGGAGAACGTGTCTCAATACGCCACGCGGGCACTGTGCATTTATTCATCCAGTATGGGCAGGCAACGCAGCAGTGTACATCAATTGAGATTTCAGGTATTAAACTGCATTTTTTAACAGGTCGATATTGACCACATAGATCACATCTCTCCCAGTATATTGTCATGACTAACCCCTTATCTTTTCTGAATTATTGATTCAGACACCTTGTCTATTAAAGCAATGTACCCATAAAAACACTCTATTTACTTATATATATAAATCTCTTTTGTACATACTTGTAAGGTGGTGTAATTATTGCTTTACGAGATAATATTTCTAGGTAGAGGAGGACAGGGAGGTGTAACAGCATCTAACATACTGGTTCAAGCAGCTATCTATGAGAATAAATATGGTCAAAGCTTTCCGTTTTTTGGTGCAGAGCGTAGGGGGGCTCCCGTGGCAGCATACGCTAGGATCAGCGATAAACCGATATTAAAGCATGGAATGTTTAACGAAGCGGATGTACTTGTTGTTCTCGATGATAGTTTAATTAAACTAGGTGTTGCTAAAAAGTATACCATAAGGGAAAACGGAGTACTGGTAATCAACACCCAGGAGAAAATAGTGACAAGAGACCAATTATCAGCGAGAGGAAAAGTAAAGGTATTTGCTGTAAATGCTACTAAGATAGCACGGGAACTGGGATTAGTAGTGGCGGGATGGCCCCTGGTCAATACCCCGATGCTGGGTGCTTTAATATCATCAAATGGATTTATTTCATTAGAAAACGTTGTTAAAGCTACATTGAATTACTTCGGAGGTAAATTAGGTGCTAGGAACTCGGAGGCTATTAAACGTGCATATGGAGAGACATCATACGTTGGCGAGGTGTAGCTTGATGGTAAAGGTCGTTAAACCACTTGGAGATGATAAACTACCTTTAACAAAACCCATGGTAGGTGTTGCAGGTAAAACAGGTTTATGGAGGAACATGAAACCCGTAGTAAATGTAGATAAATGTACTAGGTGCTATCAATGTGAAATATACTGCCCCGTTAACACTATAATTGTCGAACCCGAGACAGGTGCAGTAATTAACTATGATTACTGCAAGGGATGTGGATTATGCGCGGACGTGTGTCCATCGGGAGCTATAGTAATGGTCCCGGAACTAGGTGAATAGTATGGGTTTAAAACTAGCTTTAACGGGTAATCACGCAATAGCGTACGCTGTGAAACTCGCCGACCCCGATGTCATAGCGGCTTATCCTATAACCCCACAAACTCCTATTGTAGAGAAATTAGCTGAAATGATAGAACAAGGGGAGTTGAGAGCTAAAATGATAAGAGTTGAATCAGAGCACTCAGCACTAGCGGCTTGTTTTGGAGCAGCTGTAGCTGGTGCTAGAACATTTACCGCAACGAGCAGCCAGGGATTACTTTATATGCATGAGTTTGTTCACTGGGTTTCAAGAGCTAGAATACCGGTAGTTATGGCAATTGTATCGAGGACTATTAACACGCCGTGGAATATATGGCCTGATCATAGCGATTTTGTTGATCAGAGGGATGCAGGATGGGTTATGTCGTATGCTATGGATAGCCAAGAAGCATTCGACTTAACTCTACAGGCTTTCAAAATAAGCGAGGATCCCAGAGTTTACCTACCCGTCATGATTGGAATAGAGGGATTTATAATAGGGCACACAGCTATGCCCGTTGAAATACCGGATGAGAAGCAAGTCAAGGAATGGCTTGGTGAGAGAAGACAACCATATGTTATAGATGGCTCAGAACCCCTGGGTCTAGGTGGCTTAACGTTCCCCGAAGACACCGAGGACATGTTCTACCATATTCAGGAGGCCATGGGTAATGTAAAGAAAGTTATTAAAGAAGTTGATGAGGAATATGGTAAACTCTTCGGCAGAAGATACGGGGGATTGATTTCATGTTACAATTGTACTGATGCCAAGTACATAGCGGTATCCATGGGGGCGTGGTCTGGTGATTTAATAGAAGCAGTTAACAAGCTACGTGATGAAGGATACCCGGTTGGAGTTCTACGAGTAAGGTACTATAGGCCATTCCCAATCGAGGACGTGTGGGAAATAGTGCAAAACGTTAAGGGCATAGTGGTATTCGATAGATCCATAAGCTTTGGTGCGTGGGGTCAAATATACACTGATCTCGCAGCTGGATTATCATTGTACACGGATAAACTACCACGCATGGCTAACATAGTGGCTGGAATAGCGGGAGTGAATGTTACTTCAGAAGATTTCTATGGCATGTTGAAATCGTTTATAGATAAATCAGAATCCGGTTTACTAGATAGAAACTATTTTACATGGATTAAGATCAGGAGGTGAATGATGTGAGTGGAGTTGAAACCAGGAAACTCCCATTACCACATGATGCTAGGGGCAGAGTGCTACCAGGTGACGCAGCTTGCCCAGGATGCCCGATACCTATAGCTTTAAAGGTTGTTTCAGCTGTTTTCGGAGAGAAAGCAATATTAGTCATACCAGCTTGTTGCACATCCGTAATTCTGGGCACGTATCCGGGTCAAGCAATTAAAGCAAGCGTGGTACATGTCCCATTTGCTTCAGCAGCAGCTGTTGCTTCAGGAGTATCGCAAGCTCTTAGATCCAGGGGTATTAAGGATGCATATGTAATAGCGTGGGCTGGTGATGGCGGAACTGCTGACATAGGTATGGCAGCGTTAAGTGGTGCAGCTGAGAGAAACGAGGATATTATATACATAATGTACGATAATGAAGCCTACATGAATACAGGTATCCAGAGGAGTTCATCAACTCCGAAAGGAGCATGGACTACGACAACACCTACGGGTAAAATAGAGAACAAGAAGGATGTAGCACGTATTCTGATAGCTCACGGTGTTCCTTACGTAGCAACCTCTAGTATAGGGTATCCCCATGACCTATATAGTAAACTTCAAAGAGCAAAGAACATTGAGGGATTTAGATTTATACATGTACATGCACCTTGCCCACCTGGTTGGAGATTTGAACCACAATACACAGTTAGAGTCGCGAAACTAGCCGTTGAAACAGGGTTATGGATCTTATATGAGTATCACAATGGAAAATTAACGTTATCCGGTCCAAGCAGACCCTACATAGATCCAGCTAAGAGGAAGCCTGTTGAAGAATATATAAAGCTTCAAGGCAGGTTCAGGGCGGTCACCGAGGATTTGATTAATGAAATAAAGAAATATGTAGATGAAAATTGGCACTGGATTAAGAAAATGTCGCAGTAATCGTAGTGTAAACTATGAGGAAGCTGAATTTACTAATTGATTTTATATGTGAACTAGGTAGTACATCAAGGCTCATCAAGTTCTTCAAGGAGAGGAACATATTACTTAGGCAAATATCTTATGATTTAACTAGGCTACGTGTATCTTATGATTTAAATAGAGAACAAGAACATACTTTGCTAAGTAACGTAAGCAATATACTCACGCTTGTAGATAATACGAGAAACCTTTGGAAAACCTGTTGTATTGAAGTCTGGGTAGAGGAGAATACTGATACCAGAATCAAGGAGAGCAAGTTGAGTAAAATTGGCGAAGTATGCACATACGTTAGACCAGGTAGAAGAAACTCTTTAATCAGCAAATTAACTTGGATCGATCAATGCAGCTGGGCAACAGGAACACCCATACCTGAAAGCATAACGAGGAAATGCATTGATAATACCTATGATATAAACAATATTGAGAAAAGAATAATTGATTTTATTGTAAAAGTCAAAATAAAAGAAGATGAAAAACCACGATAATAGTTTTTATTACTCCTCTTTTCCAGTATTTAGATTCTGGGTGGGCCCGTCGTCTAGCCTGGTTAGGATGCGGGGTTCGGGTCCCCGTGACCCGGGGTTCAAATCCCCGCGGGCCCATTACATTCATTGATGTCTTCCACGGGTGTTGCATTGTCTGTTAACTTAACTAGAAAGGAGCTAGAAGAAATTATTGCAACTAGTAGTTACAAAATTCCCTCAACAGTCTTTGAGTTAAGATACATAAAACTCAATATCATGGTTAATGAAAACAGAGGAGAAATATGGATTTACGCTGGAAGAGAAAGAGACTATATACTACTACCAGGTGTTTTCTGTAGCTGCAAGGATTTCATTTTACGCACTGTTATAAATAAAACATCAAAATACTGCAAGCATCAACTTGGAGTATATATTGCAATTAGTAGAAAGAAGTACGTGGAATTAAATGTTAAGCTAGAAGAAGCCTACGTCATCATGCAGGAGATTCTTGACAAAGGATTCTCTATTTCACTAAGAAGAATGATAGCTAAGTAATAGGCAATACTACCAGTTAATATTAATTACTTTATAAAAATAGAATAGATTACCAAGGTGTAGGTGCTTGGGACGCAGGAGAAAGAGAAGAAAAACTATAGTTAAAAAAACCGTGAAAATACCCACGGTTTTCGAGTGTCCAAGATGCGCATCACGCACCCTGAGTATTACTTTAAAAAAGAAAGATGAATACAGCGCGCATGCTATCATAGCATGTGGAACATGTGGTTTGCTCGACGACGAAGACTTCACGGATATCCCGGCAATATACCAAGCAGTTGATGTATACGCTAAATTCATAGACCTATATAATAGTGGTCGAGCGAAAATAAAATCAGTGAGCGAAAGCGGTGCAAATGTTGGGGAAGGTACATAACTACATAGAAAGCAAGTTAGTGAGCGGCGAGAAACTACACTTTACTTTGATAGACCCGGAGAAAACCAGGGATATCAATAAACTAGAGGAAATATCGGAAAAAATGGTCGAAGCAGGCACAGATGCTTTCTTAGTCGGTGGTAGCTTAGGTATAGTGCATGAGGAAGCCGATCTCGTAGCACAAGTATTAAAGAAACGCGGTAAACCCGTAATATTGTTTCCAGGCAACATTAACTGTTTAACGCGATACGCAGACGCGGTTCTATTCATGTTGCTGATGAACACGCTTGAACCATACTACTTAACTCAGATCCAAGTAATAGCTGCACCAATAATAGCTAAATATAGTTTAGAAACCCTCCCAACCGGTTACATCGTTGTAGATCAAGACACTGCTGTTGCACATATAGGAAGAATTCATCCAATACCTAGAAACAAGCCCGAAATAATATTAGCTTACGCAATGGCTGCTCAAATGCTTGGGTTGAAATACATATATATAGAAGCAGGAAGCGGTGCCCAGCAGCCGGTACCACCAGAGTTCCCTAAAATAGTTAAAGAACACACGGATCTCGTTGTGATCGTTGGAGGCGGTATAAGAAACCCTGATACAGCGAAGAAGCTGGCTGAAGCAGGGGCAGACATTATTGTTACCGGGACCATAGTTGAAAAAGACCCGGAGTTGGCAACTAGGATAATTGAAGCCATTAAGAAAACTAGGGGTTGATTCCAGTTAAGTATTTCTTCTTGAATGCTTCATCTAAATCTACTCCAACAAGGTTCGCTATACTTAGTAACCATGCAAATACATCAGCTATTTCTTCTTCTATAGCCTCTTTGTTCATTTTTATTAACGAATCCGCTAATTCACCTACTTCTTCAATAAACCAGGTGAAAGTAGAATACAATCCCCTCGTGGAGTCTTTTTCAAAATATTGGTTCTTGATGTATCGTTGAGCTTCCCTAATATCCACTTCTTTCACCAAAATAGGGGATAAATAAACCTGGAATATATTTAATAAATCTAACATAGATAATTATAATCCAGGGAGCTGTTATGAGTAGGAAAAGTAGGAGAAGTCAATCTCCATCAGTAGCTTCAGCGGCTGGATTAGTAAGGTTCTTTGAAGAAGCTGATTTGAAAATAGCGTTGAAACCTCATTTAATAATATTACTTGGAGCCGTATTTGTTACAATAGTAATAATTCTATCTAAGATGCTTCCACCGAGCTTTTAGAGCTCAGTTGGGGATAATTTCCTCATAGTTAAATCAGTCTCCCATCGATCTTCATCGCTTTGTTCTCATATAAGCAACTTGATCTTAAGATGATCAGAAACACGGACCTTCTTCACTGATCTGTAAAGTGGCGATTCATCATCTATATTTAAATAAAATTAAAACCCGTATAAAATATTCTGTTTCACTATACTTATTAAGGAAAGTATGCTTTACCTTAGAGGGCGTGATGATTAATGATGCAGAGTAGAGGAGTGACCATAGCTATACAGGTAGCTTCAATGATATTATTTGCATTAATTTCCGCTGCTGCACCGGGCTATATGTTGCTGTTTTTCATTATATACTTCGCGATAATAATGTTAATTACGTCGAAAATGGCTATGGGAGGATTAAAGAAAGTAGAGCAAATGAAGGGCTCTCCTATTTTCAAAGAAGAAAATGCTACTACTGTCATGGCGTCGGATACATTGTTGATTCAAGAGGTGAAAGAGCAGTTTAAATCACCAATGTTAATGATGATCTTGTCTTTTGCATTTGTATTAATAATTCCACCTGTCTACTGGAGCTATATTTCCCCATATATCGAGAATCTAATCAAGCAATCTACTACCAACGAGTTCGTTGTTAGATTCATTGTTTTTCTAGCGTTCTACGTCTTCATGATTGCAGTTTTGTATTTGCCAAGAACGCTGATAATGCGGGGAATAAAGCAGAAGAAACAGCTATACTATCCACGTGTATACGCTATTTACAAAGAAGGAGTAGTTATTGAAGGAAGGCTACTCGAGTACTCAAGAGATATGTGTTATAAAGTTAATAGCAAAAGACGTTTCGTTGAAATACACGGCGATAAACTACCTTTCATAGTGAGACTATATACGTTGGAGACATCTAAGCTAGCGGATAGACTATACGAGGTTGGTCTCCGTGAGTGCAGAGCGTAGGCACCGTTGTATAACATGTGGAAGGCTATTTCCAAGTGGGCAAGGAATAGTAATTAGAATTGGTAATGATGTATTAGAATTTCACAGCTCAAGGTGTTTTGCCAAATTCGCTAAGTCCTTACTCGAGAGAATACCATATGATGAAATTAAGGGTTATGTAAGGAGAATACGTGAGGAATACGAGGAACTATTGGAGCAAAAGAGGAAGATTAGAGCAAAGAAGATTATTTAACACCTAGAATATTAAGGCTTCTTGAAATACTATATGTCAGATGATGATACTTGTCCCCCTGGGACGTGGCAGGATGAAGAAATTACCGCGGCCTGACAGGAATTTCTAAATTAACACTTTGCTTTTTCACCCACAAGTTTTCTTAGTTTATCAAGTGATTCTGCATCTAGTCCTGCTTGTATAAGAACCTCTATCGCCTTATTCAAGGCCTCGTCGTCGTTAAGAGCTTTCACATTCACTACTATGTTTGTGCCCTTAACACATACCCTATACCTCAATTCGCCGAATAACTCATATACCTCCGTTATTTTAAGGTCGCTTTTAGCGATCACAACTATTCCACCTCACTCCACGCTTTTTTTATTATTTCATATGACTCCTGTAGGCTTATGGGAAGTGGTTTAGTATCCGCGATTATGGCTATGAAGTTGGTATCACCCACCCATCTTGGAACTACATGAATATGGAAGTGATCTGGAACACCCGCGCCAGCAGCTCTCCCGATGTTAGCACCTATATTGAATCCATCTGGGTTAAATGCTTTACGTAATGCTTTAAGGGATTTGTTCACAAGAAGCATTATTTCAAGTACTGATTCCTCGTTGAGAAACGTAGGTTCAGGCACGTGACTATATGGTGTGATCATGAGGTGGCCCGAGTTATAGGGATAAGCGTTTAAAACTACAAACGCGCTTTTACCACGGTAGACAATGTAGGCTTCATCATCTTTCATTTTTTGCAATTTGCAGAATAAACACTCCTTTCTCTCTTCTTCTTTATTACCACTAAATTGCTTGATGTAGTTGTATCTCCACGGGTTCCATAGAATTCTCATATCGAAACCCTTTCTAGAACATTAATTAATTGTGAAATAATTATTGTAAGATGTAGTTTAAACAAATTTATTCTTCTACGTCGCGTATACCCTCCTCTGTTATAGAGAACACAGCCTCGCCTTCTGGTAGATGAGGCGCATCAACAACTCTCGCAATTCTCTTGTTTCCACGAGCCTTCTTTAAATGTACTCTTACACCTGGTACATGTGCTAAGACATGCCCGCCAACAGCCTGTGTTGGATCTCCATAGAATACGTCGGGTCTAGCCATAACCTGGTTTGTTACTACTACAGCTATGTTGTATGCCTCGGCGAGCCTTAGCAATTGATGTAAGTGAGCATTTAGTTTTTGCTGTCTTTCAGCTAAATGCTCTCTTCCCGGATATTCGGCTCTGAAGTGACTTGTAACACTGTCTACTACTACGAGTTTCACGTTGTTTCTCGGTACAAAGGAGAAGAGCTCGTCGACAATTGACATCTGGTGATCACTATTATATACCCTCAAGTAGTATATGTTATCCATTGTTCTCTCGGGGTCAAGTCCGACCGCTCTAGCCATAGCTTCTATTCTTTCCCATCTAAATGTACCTTCTGTATCCAAGTATACCGCGGAAGCATTTAATCCACCCCGCTCTAGTGGAAGTTGCACGTTCACGGCCAGCTGGTGGCATATCTGAGTTTTTCCTGTTCCAAATTCTCCGTAGAACTCTGTAATGGTTTTTGTTTCTATGCCTCCACCGAGTAGTTCATCCAGTGATTTACTCCCGGTTGTTATTTTCTTGACATTTAATCTCTCTTGTTTCACTTCTTTTGCGGTTTTGAATCTTATGCCTAGTAACTTACGAGCGTTCTCTATGATCTTTTGTACTGTAACCGCTGGTATTCCTGTTTTTTCAGCTATTTCCTCTGGTTTAGCTACCACCAGTGTCCATGCTGAAACAAATCCAGCTGATTCTAGTTTATCAGCTATTGCCGGGTTAACTCCGGGAATCTCCCGGATGGATATGAATCCTGGTTCAGCACTGATCTTCGCATCTTTTTCTTTAGACAAGATTTAACCCCCCAATTAATAAATTATTGTTTTAAAACGTTTATTATACCATAACACTTTATGTAACTATAAAATCATGTAATGAGAGGACGTGGAATGCGGATTTTAGCTATACATGCGAAAACGTTTTCCTACGATATCGTGAAACCGGCGATCGAAGAGCCCGAGAACATCAATGACGATTTGAAAAAAGAATTTGAAAACGTCCTAGTTCTATTTACAACTATTGAAAACTCTGATGATGTTGACATCGTTAATAATGCTATCGTGGAAATAGACAACTTAATTAAGCAAATTAAGCCAACTGAAGTTTTAATTTACCCATACGCTCATTTATCAACGGATCTAGCTTCACCTGTTAAAGCCGTGGAGATTTTGAATAAGCTCTATGATGTAGCGTCTAAATCTCTACAAGTACCTGTGTATAAAGCTCCATTCGGCTGGTATAAGTCGTTTAAGCTGGAGTGTTATGGTCATCCATTAAGTGAATTGTCGAGAACAATAACTCGAGGAGCAGCTGCGCAACGAAAACCCATCGAGAAAAGATATTTCATTATGACCCAGGATGGAGCATTGGTTAAGCCAGAGGAATTTGATTACTCTAATTACCCAGATCTCAAGATCCTAGTAGATAAAGAGGTATACGGAAAAGAGCTTGAAGGTGGAGAAAACCGTGTTAATGACTATAGCGCAAAATTTGGTTTTGAATGGGAGCCGATGAGCGATCATGGCCACATGAGGTACAATCCCCCAGCAGTTGTACTTATGGATGCTGTAGCAAGGTATTCATGGCAAGTTGCAAAAAGCCTTGGAATACCTGTTTTTAGAGTTATGGGAACAAATATGTTTAATCTCAGGGCTAAACCAGTCTACGAACACGCTGTTCTCTTCGGGGATAGATTGTATGAGCTGGAAGTAGATAATGAAAAGTATGTTTTAAGATATGCAGCGTGTCATCAACAATTCGCTATGATAAAGGACTGGGTTATAAGCTATAAAGACCTCCCGTTTGGGGTATTTGAAGTAGCAGATAGTTATAGATTAGAGCAGAGGGGGGAACTCAATGTATTGTTTAGAACAAGAAAATTCTACATGCCGGATTTACATATACTAACACGAGACCTAAGTGAAGCCGTTGAAGTAGCTAAGAAGGTGCAGGCAAAAATACACGAGGAAGCAGCTAAACTAGGTAGAAAATACATAGCATTATATAACGTAACAGAGGATTTCCTCCGTGAGAACAGAGATAAATTAATGGAATTCGTTAGAAACGAGAATTCACCAGTATTAATAGCTGTTCTTCCGGCAGGAATATATTACTGGGTTATCAATGTAGAATATCACATTATCGATAACTTAAAGCGCCCTAGGGAAATCGCTACTTTCCAGATAGATATAGGTAACAGTAGGAGATTTGGTATAACTTACACAGATGAAAACGGCGAGAAGAAATACCCAATTATTATTCACACAGCTATAATTGGTAGCATTGAGAGATACATATACATGGTGTTCGATACAGCAGCATTGATGGAGAAGCAAGGCAAAGTACCGTACATACCTACTTGGCTTGCACCAATACAGGTTAGAGTAATACCCGTGTCAAAGGAGTACTTAGACTACGCTACTAAAGTATACGAGGAGATAGCTAAACACGGAATTAGAGTCGACATGGACGATCGCGACTTGTCCCTAGGAAAGAAAATACGTGAAGCAGCCATGAACTGGATTCCATACATAGTAGTTGTGGGGCAAAGAGAAGTTGAAACAAACACCATAAATGTTAAAATAAGGATAAATAACGATCAAAGGGTAATGAAAACGGAAGATCTTGTCAAGCATATACTCGAAGAGATTAAAGGATATCCACAAGTAGAGTCAACGTTACCGGAAAGACTCAGTATAAGACCTGTGTTTTAGATCTCCAGGAGTCTAAAATACCGGTTGAATTACTTTAGAGCAATGTTTTAGATCTCCTAGTCACACGAGAAATGGTGATAAAAACTTGCCGAAGAGCAGGGTAAAGTTTTTTGGAAGACACATAATGTTGAAAGGAGCTTACATCGAGAAG